>DASYCK010000079.1:0-110385 GCA_036500205.1 Polyangia bacterium
AGCAGGCCGGCACCACGAACAGCCCGACGACGAGGATCTTGATGCGGAAGATCCAGTCGCGACCGTCCTTGGGGCCGAGGTGCATGCGAACCATGAGATCGGCGAGGCGCGGGGTGGCGATGTCCTGACATTGCGGCAGCGGCGCCTCGTCGGGGAACCGTTCGATCGCATGCACCCGGCGCAGGCCCAGCATGGCCCACAGGAAGAACCCGGCCGCCAGGTAGAACAGGGGCCCCAGCGGGCAGACACCGAAGGGATCGCCGATGCGCAGGAGCAAGAGCGGGAGCGCCGTCCGGTCCAGATGCACCATGAAGCTGGCATAACGCGCGCCCAGGGCCACCAGACAGATCGTCGCGAGAGCCACCGCGACGGCGGGAACGTAGCGGTGGTCGAGCTTCTGTCGGCGCGGGTACCAGCGAGACCGGGCCGTCAGCACGAAGATGATTCCTCCCGTGACGAGCAAGACCAGCTCGGTCAGCCCCCCCAGGGCCGTCAGCGCGAAGCGAAGCCAACCGGGATTCCCCTCCCCCATCGCACGCGCGGGCACCAAGATCACGAGCCCCAGGATCGCGGGCGCCAGCAGGCTGATCGCCAGGTACTGCCCCTTGGAGAGGATGTAGGGGCTCGCCGACCAGGCCCGATAGCGCGCCCCGAGACCGTGACCGCGCGCCCCGGCGCGACCAAGCCACAGATAAGAGAGGTAGAAGATGGCGCCAAACATCAGCAACAGCACGACGGCATCGGCGTAGTACGTGGGACGAACGGGGGCGAGCGCCCCGCTCGTCGTCAGGTGGGGCGCTCCGCCGGCGCCTTTCGCAGCCTCGGCGCGGGGTGGCGGCTCGGCCCGCGCCGGCTCGGTGGCGACGGGCCAGAAGCGCCCGTTCGACACCCGGCTCAACCACATCTGGTTGCCCCGGCCAGTGCCGTCCAGGGTCGTGTCGTCGAGCGGCTCCGCGTGCGAGCCGACCTCGCCCGGGTGGGGCTCGAGGTGCCCGAGCAGGTCGAGCGCGGCATTGTAGACCCCCTCGGCCACCTCGCTGCTGAACAGCTTCCGGTCGAGCGCCAACGGCGTACCGCCCCCGTCGACCCGTCGCTGGTTCTCCAGGAAGAGCGGATAGGTCGACGCCACGAGCATCCCCGAGAGATCGCGAAGAAGATCGGGATGGGTGAGCAGTTGATCCGCTTCCAGGGTCACGAGCTGGACGCCGGGGCAATACTGGTGCGCCTCCCGCGCCAGGAAGATCAGATCGGTCACGTCGGTGGCGACGATGATCAGATACTGCGCGCCCAGTCGGGAGATGGCCGCAAGCGTCTGGCGGATGCTGATCTCGACCTCGAACGTGGTCAGGTTGGAGAACGCCGGCGTCAGGTCGAGGCTGTCGCTGCCCTTGTCGTCGAGCTTCAGCTCCAGGCTGTGACTGAGGTTCTGCTTCTTCGGCGCGGGCTCGTCGCCAGCGCTGTGCGCGGCGCGCAGCTCGGCGACGTGCAGCGGGAAGGCGAAGCGGTGAATCGGAGCGGCCCCCCCTTGCACGGGAAACTTCGCTCCGAACAGCGTATCGGTCTCGGCCAGCAGCGCGATGGTCGGCGCGACCGCGCCTGCTTCGGCCATCACCCGGTTGGTGACGAACTGGAACAGCTCCTGATCGCTGACCACGCGCCGCGAGAACACCGTCCCGGCGAGGGCGTCCCGGACGCCGCTGGCGGTGGCCGAGCCCGTGACCACGATCGGCGCGGGGGGCTGGGGCGGTCCAAACGCGCGTAACGCCTGACCGAGTGACCGGGCCGAGCCCGAGAAGAAGGGGCCGAGCACCAGGGGCGGTCCCGGGCCGCCCAGCGCCACGCCCGTCTCGAGCGCCTCGACGAACGCCTGCGTGGACAGCCCGTAGACCGGGGATTCGTCCGCCAGAAACACCACCAGCAGGCGAAGGCGGGGACCGTCTTGGCGACGAAAGACGATGAAGCCCGGAACCCGCCCCCGTTCGCCGCGACCGCCCGCCGGCTTCGCCGCGTCGGCGGACGAGGACTCCCCGGCGCTCGCCGGCTTTGCGCTCGGCTCGATCGAACGCCAGGGGAACCAGTGACGGTCGCGCAGGTACCCCTCCGCCGCGGCCGCGCTCAGCAGGGCGTCGATCGCCTGATCGAAATAGATGGCCAGGTGACCGATCCGCGGGTTGGGGACCGTCGCCACCATCGCGTCGATCTGATGGGGGAACCTGCGCCCGAAATCGGCCACGGTCGGGGCCGCCGCCGCGCCGACCAGCCCTTCGGCCTCATTGAGGCCGCGCAGCAAGACCGCCGGCATGGGGTCATCGGGCCTGTCGTCCGGCTTGGCGTCCGGCTTGGCGTCCGGCTTTTCCCCCGGGATCTTCCGCGCTTCGCCCTCGTCATGCGCCTTGGCGGACGGCGCCGAGGTGGCCTGGCGCGCCAGCGGCACCCCCGCCCCCAGGACCACCAACAGCAACAGCAGCGTGGAGCTCTTCTCGGTCGTCGGTGCCATCGTCCCTGTCCCCCCTGACAGAACGACCGGGCGCGACGATATTTCAATTCAACGGACCGAGGCCGTCGCTCTCACGCGGCGCCCGGCCCTGGTCGGGCTCAGGCGGCGACGTTGACGCTCGAGCGGGCGACCCGGTTGCGGCCGGTCTGCTTCGCCTGCGTCAGCATGCGCTCGACCGCCGCCACCAGATCGGAGGGGGTCGCGAACGACAGTGCCTGATCGAGCGTGGCGCAGCCGACCGAGATGGTCATGCGGATCGGGTCGCCGATACCGATGTCGTGGTGAGCGTCCTCGATCTTCTTCCGGACCCGCTCGGCGACAATGCCCGCCCCCTCGGCGTGGGTGTCGATCAGGATCAGCGCGAACTCCTCGCCGCCGTAGCGGGCCGCCAGATCGCGGGCGCGCAACTTCTCGCCGAGCAGCTTCCCCACGGTGCGGACGGCCCGGTCTCCGGCTTCGTTGCCGAACGACTGGTTGATCATCTTCAGATGATCGAGGTCGCACATCAGCACGCTCAGCGGCTGCCCGGCGTTCGTCGCGAACTCGAACTGTTCGGCCAGATAGCTGTCGAACCGGGTGCGGCTGGCCAGCCCGGTGAGCGGATCGACGCGCGCCGCCTGCTCGCTCGCCGAGCCGATCGAGAGCACGTTGTCCTCCTCGGTATCGGGATGGGCCAGGGCCGCCTCGAAGCGCTCGACCACGGACTCGAGCTCCTCGACCGTCCCCACCTGCAGGCCGAACAGCGGCGCGACGTCGGCCACGGTCTTGTTCACCCGGCGCATCAGCGGCGCGATGCGCGCCGGGTCGATGCCCAGGATCTGCCGCGACTGCTCCTTGATCCGGGCGGTCACCCGACGCGGATCGCGCACCACCCAGGCGTCGGCGAGGACGCCCGACAGCGCGACGATCTTCACCGTCGCCGTCGTCATGGGATCGGCGCCGCTCTGCCAGCGCGCCGGCTCGTGGCTGCTGCCCACGGCGGCCCGCACGATCTCGGGGAGGCGCCACTGGGTCATCAGCCAGCGCCCCACCTCGGCGTGATCGCAGCCGAAGGCCTGCTTCTCAAGCACCACCCGCTTCGCGTGATCGGCGCCGGCCTCGGTGGCGATCGCTTGATAGGAGTCCCCCGACGCCTGCTCGAGGGCCAGCTGCCCCACGTCCTGCAGCAAGGCGGCCAGGAAAGCGTCAGCGGGGTTGCGCGTCCCCTCCATCTGCGACAGCTCCTGCGCCGCGGCGGCGGCGAAGATGGCCCGCCGCCAGTAGGGACGATGGTCGAAGCCCTGGCGTTCGTGCTCGCGCAGGTCGTTCACGACCGCGAACGACAGCGCGATGGTGCGGACCGCGTTCGCGCCCAGCAGGACCAGCGCGTGCGAGACGGTCGCCACCTCCTTGCGCAGTCCGAACAGCGGCGAGTTGACCAGCGACACGACCTTGGCTGAAAGCGCCGCATCGCTGCCGATGGCGCGGGCCACGTCGGCGATGTCGAAGTTCTCCCGCTGGCACAAGCGCAGGACGTGCACGGCGACCGCGGGCAGGCTGGGCAAGCTCTTGCAAGTCTCCAGCTTCTGCCTGAGGCCAACTTGCATGATTATTCCTGTTCTTCCCCGAGTGTGGCGCGCAACTTTCGCAGGCCATCGGAGTGCAGCTGGCAGACGCGGGGCTCGCTGATGTCCATCATCTTGGCGATTTCACGGTACGTGAGGCCTTCGAGGTAGTGCAGCCCCAGCACCGTCTGCAGGCGCTCGGGCAGCGTGCGGATGGCCCCCTCCAGCGCGGCCACGGTCTGCGAGCGCGAGAGACGGTCCTCGATGTCCGGCTCCTCGGTGGGGGAGGACTGCACCCAGCGATCGATCGAGACGTGCGGTTCGAGCAGCGCCTCGATCCCGCCCACCTCCTCCAGATCCATCTTCAGCTCGGCCGCCACCTCCTCGGTGGAGGCCTCTCGTCCCAGCTGCCCCTGCAGCTTCTTCTTCGCTTTCTGCAGATCATCGGTGCGCGAGCGCAGCCGGCGCGGCAGGTGGTCCATGCGTCGCAACTCATCCAGCATGGCGCCGCGGATGCGGTGCTCGACGAAGGTCTCGAAGGTGACGCCGCGGCTGGCGTCGAACCGCCGCGCCGCCTCCAGCAACCCCAGGGCCCCCGCCGACCAGAGATCGTCGAACGCGCTCTGCAAGCCGGTTCGCATGACGATCCGCCGCACGATCCGATCGATGACGGTCGCGTAGCGCTGGATCAGCTCGTCGGCTTCGTTTCCGGTGGCGGCCGACGAATATGTTGCCAGGGCCCTGTGCATCGTCACACCACCGCGGCCTGAGCATCCCGGAACAAGCGTTGCCACATCAGCTTCAAACCGCCATCGACGGGGGGGGCGTCCGTCGACTTGTCGTCGGACAGCCGGGCCGCGATGGCCGCGATGGCGCGCGCCGACGGCGACGAAGGGAACATCTCGCACACCGGCCGCTGCGCCATGATGGCCCGGTGCAGGTTCTCGTCGCGCGGCACGTAGCCGAGGTGCCGCACCCGGGCCTCGAGGAACTTGCCGGTGACGGCGGTCAGCTTCTGAAAGATCCCGCGCGCCGCCAGCTCGTCGACGATGGGATTGATGATGACGTTGAACGTCCGCACGCCCGCCTGCTGGGACAGCACCTTGACGGTGGCGTAGGCGTCGACCAGCGACGTCGGCTCGGGGCTGACCACCAGGATCGCCTCTTGCGCCGCGCCCGCGAAGAACAGCACGTTCTCGCCGATTCCGGCGCCGCAATCGATGAGGATGACGTCGAACATGTCCTCGATCGGATCGAGCGTCTGCACGAAGCGCAGCTTCTGGTCGTCGGTGAGGTGCGTGAGCGCCTGCACGCCCGACCCGGCCGGCAACAACATCACGCCCGCCGGCCCTTCCACCAGCACGTCCTCGATGGAGAGGCCCTTGGCCAGCATGTCGCCCAGGTGGTAGCGGGGCTTCACCCCCAGGATGATCTCGGTGTTCGCCAGGCCCAGATCGGCGTCGATGACCAGCACGCGCTTGCCGGCGCGCGCGGTGACCGTGGCCAGATTGGCGGTGATGTTGGTCTTCCCCACCCCGCCCTTGCCGCTGGTCACGGCGTAGACCTTGAGCGGCGCCTTCGCGATCCTTCCGGACGCGGCCAGCTGACGCAGACTATCGGCCTGATCCACGGCTGTACTCCTTCATGTTGGTCTTCGCCGTTCCGTTCGCGCCGATCCCCACCAGGCGCTCGAGCAGCTCGCCGTCGGTGACGGGGTGAATGTCCTCGGGGACGCGCTGTCCGTCGCACAGGCACGACACCGGTCGGGACAGCACGGCGGTGGCGGCCAGCGCGCCGGCGGGCCCCTCCGACTCGTCGAGCTTGGTGAAGATCATCCGCTCGGGCGAGAACGCCTTGTAGCGCTTCGCCACCGCGGCCAGCTCGCGCGCGCCCGTGGCCAGCGACATCACCAGATGAAGCTGAACGTTCGGGGCGGTGCGGATCAGGTTCATCTGCGACTCGATCGAGGCGCTGTCCGAGCGACCCGCCGTATCGATGAGCACCAGATCGGCGTCGCGCGTGCGCTCGACCGCGTCCGCCAGGGCGGCTCGATCGCGCGCCACGTACGTAGGGACTCCCATGATCTTCCCGTAGCGGGAAAGCTGGTCGCTGGCACCCACACGGTACGTATCGACCGTTATCAGGCCGACCTTGAACTGGGTCTCCAGCAGGGCGCGAGCCGCTATCTTCGCGACCGCGGTGGTCTTTCCCACCCCGGTCGGCCCGACCAGGGCGATGGTGCGGCGCGCATCGGCGCTCCAGGGGGTGGGAGACGCCGTCAGCTGCTTGCCCACCGTCGACGCGACGGAACGTAGGACATCGGAGCAGCGTTCCGCACCCGCGGCCAGGGCGTCGTCCAGCAGGCGGCGCGCCAGGTCCTCTTCCATGCCCCAGTCCAGCATGTGGCGAAAGGCGCGGCGGGCGTCGGCGGTCAGCTCGGCCTCGGCGTGGCGCTCACCGTCGTTCGCCGAATTGTTGGGGCGGCGATGCAAGGTGCGGCGGACGTCCTCCATCACGCGGCGCAGGGCGGCCACGTCGTTTTCCATGGCCTTGTCGGGCTTGGGCGCCTCGGGAGCGGAGCCGGAGGCGGCCGTGACCTCGATCTGCGGGCGACCGAACAGCCCCCCCGACACCTGCTTGGTCTCGATGATGACGGCGTCGATGCCGAAGGCGGCCTTGACGGCGGTGAGGGCCGAGCGGGCGTCGCGGGCCCGGAAGGTTCTGATGAGCGGCGAAGTCGCGTTCATGGGTGTCTACTCCTCGATGGTCAAGCGGCCCGTCCGAAGGGCGTGTTTTGCAGATCGATGGTGGCCACCGGCTCGACCTGCGTTCCCGGAACCAGCTCGCGCGCGGTCACGACCCACAGGTCGGGAACGAAGCGCGTGGCGAAATCGAACAGCGGGCGCCGCAGATCGGGCGGCGCGATGACGACGGTGGGGTGACCGTCGGCGGCGAAGCGCGCGGCGCGCGTCTCCAGGGCGGAGACCAACCGGCGCGCCATCTCGATCTCGGGCGCCAAGGTCGCCTCGCCGTCGGTCTGACCGAGGCTGCGGCGCAGGAGATCCTCGGTGGCCCGATCGAGCGTGACCGCCTTGACGACGCCCGAGGCGTCCGCCACCTTCGAGGTGATCTGGCGGAACATCCGCCGACGCACCTGCTCGACCAGGAACGCGGTGTCCTTGCTGCGCGAGGCGCCGTCGGCGACCGCTTCCAGGATGGTGCGAAGGTCTCGAATGGAGAGCCCTTCGCGCAACATGCCGCGCAGCACGCGCACCAGCTCGCCCAGGGTCACGGTGCCCGGGATGACGTCCTCGACCAGCTTGGGCGCCTCCTTGCCCAGCGCCGCCACCAGCTCCTGCACCTCCTGGCGGCCGAGCAGCTCGTGAATGTTGCGGCGGATGACCTCGCCCAGGTGCGTGGTCATGACCGACGCCGGGTCGACCACCGTCATGCCGGCCGATTCGGCGCGGGCGCGGTCGGAGGCGGTGATCCACAGCGCCTCCAGACCGAACGCCGGCTCCTTGCCGACGATGGCGTCGGTGCCGGGGAGCTGCGGGCGTCCGCCCGACGGCTCGAGCACCATGAAACGCTCGGCATAGGCGATGCCGCGAGCGATCTCGACGCCGCGCAACCGCACCCGGTATTCGTTCGCGTCGAGGCGCAGGTTGTCGCGCAGGTGAACCGGCGGCAACACCAGCCCCAGGTCCGACGCCACCTGACGGCGCAGGTTGGTCACCCGCCCGGGCAGCTCGCCCCCCTTGGCCAGATCGATGAGACCGAGCAGGCCGTGGCCCACCTCGAGCTCGACCGCGTCGACGGAGATGAGATCCTGGATGCGCTCGGGCTTGTCCTTCGGCTCGTTCGCCTCTTCGGCGCGCTTCGCCTCGGCGGCGGTGGGTGGCTTGCGGCGCGACGACGCCAGGGCAGCCAACGCCAGCACGGCGAACGGAACGGTCGGCATGCCGGGCAGCAGCGCCAGCACGCCCAGCACGGCGGAGGCGTAGCCGAGCACGCGGGACTTCCCCAGCATCTGCTGCCCGATGGACTGGCCGAGGTTCGAGCCGACGCCCGCCCGGGTCACCACCATGCCAGCCGCGGTCGAGATCAACAGCGACGGAATCTGCGACACCAGGCCGTCGCCGATGGTCAGGATGCTGAACGACTCGGCGGCCTGCGACAGCGTCATGTGGTCGCGCGCCAGACCGGCGATCAGGCCGCCGACGATGTTGATGGCGGTGATGATCAGGCCAGCGACGGCGTCGCCGCGGACGAACTTGCTGGCGCCGTCCATGGCGCCGAAAAATTCAATCTCCTGCTCGAGCGCGGAGCGGCGCGCCTTGGCGCCGCGGTCGTCGATGATCCCGGCCGCCAGATCGGCGTCGATCGACATCTGCTTGCCGGGCAAGGCGTCCAACGTGAAACGGGCCGCCACCTCGGCGATGCGGTTCGACCCCTTGGTGATGACGCTGAAGTTGACGACCAGCAGGATCAGGAAGACGACGGCGCCGACGATCAGGCTGCCGCCGACCGCGAAGCGGCCGAAGGCCTCGATCACATGACCGGCCGCGCCGGGCCCCTCCCCGCCCTGCATCAGGATGAGGCGCGTGGTGGCCACGTTCAGGCCCAGCCGGAACAGCGTCGTGATCAGCAGCAACGAAGGGAAGACCGAGAAGTCGAGCGGCTTCGCCAGCGACAGCGCGACGAGCAGGATCAACACCGACACGCCGATGTTCAAGGCCAGCAGCGCGTCCATGATGGGCGCGGGCAGCGGGAGGATCAGGATCGCCAGAACGCTGATGACTGCGGCGGCGAGCAGCCCTTGGGCGCTGCCCTTCTCGTTGGCGGGGGTGCCAGACGTCGCGGCGGCCATCAGGCGCTCGCCCCGCGGCCCGAGGCCCGACCGGTGATGCGGTAGACGTAGGCGAGGATCGCCGCCACGGCCTTGTAGGTTTCAGCCGGTACCGACTTCCCGACCTTGACCCGGCGGTAGAGCAACCGAGCGAGCGGGATGTTCTCGACGATGGGAATCCCGTTCTCGCGGGCGAGGTCGCGCATGTACTCCGCGAGCTGACCCTTGCCCTTGGCCAGCACGCGCGGCGCGGCCGATTCGCCCGGGCGGTAGCGGATGGCGATGGCGATGTGCGTGGGGTTGACGAGCAGCGCATCGGCGCGCGGGACCTCGAGCTTGGCGCGCCCCTTCGACAGCTCCCGATGCTTGCGACGGCGGCGCCCCTTCATCATGGGATCGCCGTCGTCTTCCTTGTATTCGCGCTTCGTCTCTTCCTTGGTCATTTTCATCTGCTTGGTGAACCGCATCCTCTGCAGAGCAAGGTCCACGCCAGCCCAGAACGCCATCACTGTCAGAACCTTGACCGAGCCCTTGGCCAGCGGTGAGAACAACATCGCGAACGCTGCGTCCGGGCGCGCGAACAGCAGCCGGGGGAGCGTCAGGAAGTCGTCGCGGAGGGTCGACCAGCAGGCCCAGGCCACTGTCAGCAGCTTGACGAAGGAGAAGGACAGATCGGTGACCGTCTTCTTGCTGAACAGCTGCTTGATCTTGCCGCCCGAGAACACCTTGGAGAGATCGGGCATCGCCAGGTGCAACCAGACCTGCCCGCGGGTCTGGGCGATGTACGTGATGGCTCCGGCTGCCGCGGCGATCGCCGACACGCCGCCGACGATCAGCAGGGGGCGGGCCAGCAATGGGATCAGCGAGCGCGGATTCGCGTCGTTGCCCTCGCCTAGCCCGTTGGCCGCGGCGGTCACCAGGCGGATGAGCGACGTCTCGAAGTCGGTCCCGAAGGCCATCAGGGCCGCGGTCCCCGCCGCGAACCCCGCCACGGCGTTGAAATCGCGGCCCAGCGGCAGCTGCCCTTCTTCGTACGCCTTCTGCAGGCGCTTTTGACTGGGGGCTTCTGTCCTGTCTTCCGCGGATGATTCGCCGTCCGCCATGTCACATCCCGCGCGCCAGAACCTCTTGCGAGGTCCGGGTGGCCATCTCGGCGACGGTGGGGGCGATCATGTAGAGGGCGCCACCGCCCGCCAGGATCGTGATCGAGAAGCCGACGCTGCTGATGTTGAGCTGAGGCGCGGTTCGCCCCACCACGCCGAGGGCGACGTGTCCGAACGTCACGGCCGCCATGACCGGGAACGACATGCGCACGGCCAGCGCCACCGCCGAGATCGCCTGGGCGACGACCGCGGCCGCGAGCCGGGAGACCTCGACGGGCGCCCCCGGCGGAATGGCCACCACCGAGCGGCACACCCAGGCCACCAGCTCGCGATGCAGGCCCGCGGAGAGCATGGTCGCGAGCGTGATCATCGACAGCCATTCGCCGACCGACGTCGTCTCCACTCCGTGGACGGGATCGACGGTGGCGCCGAACGACAGGCCGACGCTGGCGGCGATGATCTGGCCTGCCGCCGAGGCGGCGTCGAGCGCGAACCGCGCCGCCATTCCCGTAGACAGTCCGATGACCGTCTCGGTGAAGGCCCCCGACACCAGCGGCCCGATCTGCGCGCCGGTCACCAGCGGCGGAAAACCAGCCCCGGCGTACGCGGCATAGGCGACCAGGATCGACAGGCCCAGCCGCACTCGCCCCGGCACCATCTTCATCCCGTAAAGCGGTGCCGCCGTGCAGAAGGCAGCCGTCCGGAACAGGATCATGACGAACCCAAACAGCGTCGGCGTCACAATTCCGTCAGGCAGAGCCACGGACCGGGGTCTCTGCCAGAGCCGTGCCGAAGAGCGTGGAAGGGGCTTCGCTCCTCCCACGAGCTCTCCCCGATCTTCCTTGAGGTGGGCCGGCGCGGCGAAGCCGCGCCTCCCGTCAGGAACTCGCTCGCGGAGCTCGCTCCGGCGCGTCGGCAAAATGACGGAGGGCTCGTGGGACGAGCAGCGACAACACTCGAAGGCCCTCACCCGCCGACCCTTGGGCATCTTACGGGGGTATGGCTCGCTGCCGCTCGCACACCCCCGGACCCCCCTTCGCTCCGCCCAGCAAAGCTGGGCTACGCTCTCCTTGACCAGCGAAGGCCGTTCCGTGCCCAGGCAACTCTTCAGGAGGGTCGCAGGGAGGACGAAGTCCTCCCCGGCGTCGGAGGCGGGCTCCGCCCGCCGGAGAAGGTGCTCGCCAAGTAGATCCCGGACCGCCTAACAGGTCCGGATCAGGGGGGTCTCGTAGGGGGGACGCAGTCCCCCCTGCGCGCCTCGCAGTCCCCCCTGCGTCATCTTTGCGACATGCGCTGGAGACTGTGGGCGAAGAAGGCGCTGTAGCGTTCCAGGACCCAGCCGCCGAGGAGCCAGACCGCCAGGATGGCGGCGGTGAAGCGGGGCAGGAAGCCGACGGCGGGATCGTTGATCTGCGTGGCGGCTTGAAATACGCCCACGAACAGGCCGATCACCAGCAGCGCGCCGATGATGGGCCCGCAGGTGGTGGCGAGCAGCATGAAACCCTCTCGCGTCAGGGCCGAAGGCAGATCGTTCATCAGAAGCTCCTCACCAGAGAAGAGACCACCAGATGCCAGCCCCCCGCCAGCAGGAACACACCTATCTTCAGGGGCAGCGACAGCATCTGCGGCGGGACCATCATCATGCCCAGCGACATCAGGACGGACGCCACCAGGATGTCGATCAACAGCATCGGCACGAAGATGTAGAGCCCCATGCGGAACGCCGTCCCCAGCTCGCTGACCATGAACGCCGGGATCACCACCGTCATGGGGACCGCCTCACCGCGGGCAGGGCGGGCCTGAGCCGAGATCTCGAAGAACAGCCGGACATCTTCCTCGCGGGTCTGCTTCAGCATCCACTCGCGCAGGGGACCTTCGCCCCGCTCCAGCGCCTCGCTGGCGGGGAGCTTGTCGTCGAGATACGGGCCGAGCGCGTCGTGATGAATGCGCGTCGCCACCGGCGACATGATGAACATCGTGAGGAACAGCGACAGCCCCATCAACACCGGGTTCGGAGGCAGCTGGGGCGTCCCCAGCGCCTGACGGAGGAACGACAGCACGATGATGATGCGCGTGAAGCAGGTCACCGACATGACCAGCGCCGACGCGAAGGACAGCGCGGTGATCAGCAGGAACACCTTCACGGCGCTCGACCCACCCGCCGCGCCGACCGCCAGCTGACCGCTCAGGTCGGCCCCCGCTTGCACCACCCCCGCCAACCCGGAACCACTCGCGTGGGGCGCGGCCGCTACCGCCAGCGCTCCAAGATTCAACGGACCCTCGCGGACATACCGGCCGCCAGCTTGCGACGCAGCTCCTGATCCTCGACGCTGTCTTCCAGGAAATCATCGAACGTCGGCTCGACCCGCGGCGGCGTGGCCACCGCCCCGCGACCGAACAGCGAGGCCAGACCGCCCTCGATGGCGCGGAACGGCGCCCGGCCGGTCTTCGTTTCGCCGGAGAGATCATCGGGCTGCGGCACGTCGGCGAGCGCCTCGACCAGCGGCTGATCGAGCTCGCTCGTCGGGCTGTTCGCCTTCAGCGTCTCGACCACCGTGGCAACCTTGGCCGGCATGCCGAGGGCCGCCGTCGCCTGGTCACCGCTCGAACGGAGCAGCGTGATTCCCGCCTCGCTCGAGCCCAGCACCAAGGTGTCGTCGCCGACGCGGGCGATGACCAGCGAACGCTTCGGGCCCAGGCTCGCCGTCTCGAGGATCTCGATGCGACGGGTCCCCAGGCCCCGCTTCTTGCGGGCAAACAGATAGGCCGCCAGGGCCAGCCCGGCCAGGAGCAGCGCGGGCAAGCCGACCGCGCGCAACCCCGACGGGGTCGTCGTGGTCTTGCCCTTCGCATCGCTGGCCGTCGCCGCGAGGGCGTCCGCCGCGAGCGGGTGCGAGGCCGGCTGTTCAATCGTGATGGGTGCGGCGACCGGGGGAGCCGTCACCACCACGGGCGTCTTCGCCGGCTCCTCCTTGTTCGTCTTCGCCCCGACCTTCGCCTTCGTCTCGGCGTCGGCCGGCGCCTTCGCTTCTTCCTCGGCGGAATCGTCCTCGGACGGCGGCAGCGCCACCAGCTTGTGCAAGGCCGTCTCTTCCGCGACCGCCACCTTTTCGGGCTTGGCCTTGGCAACGACGACCGGCGCGGGCGCGCTCTGCGGAATCGCGGACGCCGATCCTTCGCAACCGACCAGCGCGGTCATCCCCGTCGGCGTCCCCTGCAGCTCGACCGGTCCGCTACATCCGTTGCCGGTCAGCGGCACATCGAGCTCGGTCTCGGTGTGATGGCGGTGGGCGCGAATCTCGCCGTTCCCATCCTTCAGCGGCCAGGCCCGGTTGTCGGCCTTGACGTGCGCGCCACCGAGAAACAGAAACAGCCGCCCCTCGTCAATCTTCGTGCGGGCCGCTTCCGGGTCGATGCCGCCGTCGGCACGAACCTCGACGCGCAGGTGCCCCGGTTCGCGCGTCGCCCGCACCTCGGAGATGAAGACCGGGGAGGCCACCACGCTCGCGGACAACAACAGAAGACTGGGAATCATGATGTCTTACCTTTCATTGCTGCTCGTCTGCTCGTCTGCCGGCCCGCCTGTTCGCTGGCCGTGCCAGATTGCTGACTCGCAGGAAGCATGTGCAGGGGACGTGCCGGCCTAACGAAGTCGCGCCACGCGTTCGGACTGGCTGACGATGTCGGTGATCCGGACACCGAACTTGTCGTTGACGACGACCGCCTCGCCGCGCGCCACCAACCTGTCATTGACCAGGATGTCGAGCGCCTCGCCTGCGATCTTGTCGAGCTCGATCACCGAGCCAGGCCCGAGGCCGAGCAGGTCCTGGATCGTCATGCGCGCTCGACCCAGCTCGACCGACAGGTCGAGCGGAACGTCGAGCAGGAGATCCATCCGTCCTTCTCCGGGCGGCTTGGGGGATTCGGCGTCGGTCGACATTCTTCATGCTCCTTTGAGGTCGGGTCAGCGGGAGTTGGGGGCGGAATTCGATTTGGTGGCGCGGGAGGCCGAGAGGCCCTTGTCGAGGGCCACCGCGAGGCTGCCGCCGGCGACCCGGGGCGAGCCGCTCAGCTTGCGGCGCCCTTGCACGTACACCGGTAGCGGCGAGGCCTCGCTCGCTTCGAGGACCAACAGGTCGCCGACCTTCAGCTCGAGCAGCTTCGAGAAGCTCAGGCTGGTGCGGCCCATCTCGACGCGCAGCTCGACCGACACGTTCTCGAGATCCTTGGCCAGCGCCGCCGAGAAGCGGGCGTCGACGCTGCTCCCGGGACGGGGCGGCGACGTGAGCATCTTCTTGACCGGTTCGACGGTGGCGTAAGGGATGGCGATCTGCAGCCGTCCCGACACCGCGCCGCTCACCTCGTAGCTGCACAGGATGGCGAGATCGGAAGGGGGCGCCACCATGGCCATCCGCGGATCGGAGACGAAGCGCAGCACCTCGGGACGAAACGGGAGAATCTCTTGCCAGGCGGTCGCCATGGCCTCGGTGAAGATGCCGAGCAGGTGCTTCAACACCCCCCGCTCGACGCTGGTCAGGTCGGCCGGCTGATCCGCCACCGGCGCGTCGGCGCGCACCTTGCGGTCCCCCAGCGCACCGGACAGCAGGGTTCGCCCCAGCGCCCCGTCCAGCAGCAAAACGCCCAGACCGTGACCGGCCCCCAAGGTCACCACCCAGACGGTGGTGGGCGGCGAGAACATCGCGCCCACGTCGACGAACTTCATCAACGTCGAGGGCGCGGGAGCCACGCGGACGTCGATGCGGGTGCGCCCCGCCAGGTTGGAGCCGAAGATGGACGCGACCCGTTCATTGATCGAATCGAGGGTCGGCATCTGACCGCGAATGATGCGGTCCTGGCTGGTGAGATCATAGGGAACGACCGGGGCGTCGGGATCCTTTCCCGTCTCGCCGGCCACGCGACCATCCTGGATGGCCGCCATGAGCGCATCGACTTCACTTTGATCGAGAGGCGAAGACATCGCGCGTTCCCCTTCTCACTGAATGATGAATTCCGTGGTGAACAGGCCGTGGATGCGGTGCCCGGGAACGATCTCGTCGACCTTCTTGATGAGCGCCTCCTTCATCTGACCGAGCCCCTCGCTGCCGCGCAGCTCGTCCTCGGTGCGATCGGAGAGGTAACCGATGATGGTGTCGCGAATGCGGGGCATGCGGGACTCGAAGGCCTTCTTGTCCCCCTCCGAGCCCACCTCGATCTCCACGGTCAAGTGCGCGTAGCGATCGCCGTCGGCGGAGCGGACCTGAACGATGAAGCCGTCGAGGCGCATCGTGGGGCCGGGACCGTCGGGATCTCCGCCGCCGTGCTCCCCCTCGCCCTTCTCGCTCCCCTCGGACTTCTCGCCGTGCTCGCTCTTCGCCTTCTCGCCGTGCTCCCCCTCGCCCTTCTCGGCGGCCGCCGCGTGCTCGCCGCCCTTGCCGGACGCCGCCTGCGCGGACGGGCGCTTCATGACGAACACCAGCACCCCTGTCAGGAGAAGTGTGTTCACCACCAGGATGATGGGGAGAACCTTGCTGCCGCTCTTCGGCGGTGCAGCGTCCTCTCCGGTCTCTGCGTCTTCACTCATCGCTTGCCTCCAGGTGTCCGCCGAAGCAAGCGGCGTACCGCGCCCGCGGAATGGCCGAGCCGCTCGAAACCAACCACGGCGCCCGACAAAAGCGTCAGGTCAATGACGCCGTCGGTGTGCGCGTCATTCCATTGACGTGCCTGTTCCAATGCTCAGCAAATCTTGGGCTCAGTCCTCAGGTTCGGCGTGACATCCGCCGAGGGGCAGACCGACATGGCTCTCGACGAAACGCCGCGTTCAAGCCCCGTCATGAACGCGACGCGCACCGAAGCGCCCCCGCCTCCCCGCGCCACGGGGAACCATGGCCGGGTCACCGTCGCCGTGTCGATCGCGCAGACCATCGCCGTTCGCATCGATCACCTGGCGGAGCGGATCATCACGGATCCCAAGGCGCTGCGCAGGACGTTGCCCGACGTCGCGGCGGAGGTGATCGAGCTGTGCAGCCGCTCGAACGCCAGCGCCGAGTCGATGGAGCACACCCTCACCCGGGATCCCTTCATCAGTGCGCAGGTCGTGTCGGTGGCGAACTCGGCGATGTTCGCGCCGCGCATGCCGATCCTCAGCGTGAGGGACGCCGTCGTTCGCATCGGCCTCGACGCCGTCCGCGACGTCGTGCTCATGGTGGTGGCGAACTCGACGATGTTTCGCATACCCGGTCTGAACGCCGAGATCGATTCGATGCGCAAGCGCATGCTCGCATCGGCGTCGATGGCGCGCCTGCTGGCGCGCGCCGTGGGGGCGCAGTCGGAGTACGGGTTCCTGGCGGGGCTGCTGCACGACATCGGCACCTTGGTGCTGCTCGAGCGGGCCGTTCACGAAGGCATCGTGACGCCGGCGATCTGGTCGGCGGACGTCGAGGGTGAGCTGGTCCGCGAACGTATCCATGCCCATCACACGGCGGCCGGCGCGGCCATCTGCCGGTCGTGGAAGCTCCCCTCCGGCGTCGTCGACGCCGCGCAGTTTCATCACGACTATCGCAGCGGCGGCAAGACGCATCTCGCCGCGCACCTCGTGGCCGCGGCGGACGTGGGGGCGGAGTACATCCTGCCCGACAGCGAGCCGCCGGCCCTCAAGGCCAGCGAGCGCCCCGAGCTGGCCGAGCTGGGCCTGGACCCCGCGGCCATCGAGAATCTGATCGAACGCGCCAGGCCCGCCGCGCTGGCGCTGATCAACGCACGTTAGCCCACCGCAGCCTACGCCCTCCTACCTTGCGCCCAGGCGAGGCCGGGGAGAATCACGTCCGGCGCGCGCTTTTTTTGATCCCAACGCCGCCCGGGAATCACTATCCTGCTGCGTGCCGATTGTATCCTGTCTGACAAGATCCATCTGTCGCACCGAGCTGAAGACGGTGGATCAGAAAGGCATCCCGCTATGATGAAGCCGAGGCGCTCCCTTCCCGTCGTTTTCGTCGCCCTCTTCGGGGTCGCGGCGTGCACCGGTTCGCCCGGCTCGGAGTCGACGAGCTCTGGTTCGGGAAGCAGCTCGGGCAACGGCTCCGGGGGAAAGTCATCGACCGGCTCGGGCGGTGGCTCCGCGACCGGCTCGGGCGGCTCCCCCATGATCGACGGCGGCGGCGTGACGCAGCCCCCGATGCCGTTCCAGGCGGCGTCGGCGCAGACGGCTGTTCGCAAGGTGAAGAATCTGCTCACCGGCATGGCCCCCACGGACGCCGACGTCTCGCTCGTGAAGGACATGGGCGCGGCCGGACTGCAGCAGCTGATCGACACCTGGATGACCGATCCGACGTTTCAGCCACACTTCAAGGACAAGATGGTGTTCTTCTTCCGGAACACCTTCCAGCAGACGTCGTTCAGCCCCCTCGATGACTTCAAGCCGCAGCTGCTCGAGAACGGCGGCTTCGACTTCGGTCCGGTGGGCGTGGGCGTGGTCGGCGACGACGCGTTCGCGCGGCTGGTGCAGAACCTGAAAGACAGCTTCGCGCTGACGGCCTGGCAGCTCGTCAGCGACGGACAGCCGTTCTCGAACGTGCTCACCACGCAGAAGTTCATGATGACGACGGCCCTGAAGAGCCTGTATCTGCAGATCGAGATGCCGAACGATCAGCCGTACGCGTTCGGCTCGACGGGGACCAAGCTGGCGTGGCGCGTGGACTACAGCGGCACGACGGCGATCCCCATCGAGGACGTCATCAACCCGTCGAGCCCGAACTACCTGACGTTCGACGACATGCCGCCCGCCTCGGGCGGCACCAGCTTCGGCGGCGGAGGCGGCGCCACCACCTGCCGCGGCGGAATGAACGGCGCGGGCGCCGCCGTCCCCTACGCGATGAACAGCGGCTACGCGATGCTGTTCCAGCGGCTGCTGGGGATGACGCCACGCTACCCGTTCGAGGCGGTGCAGACGACCACCTGCTTCGAGCACGCGTCGAAGCCGTATTTCACGACCTCGGACGTCTCGGACTGGACGATGGTGAACGTTCACGCGCTGGGCAGCGGCGAGACGTACATCCAGCCGTTCGACCTGCCGACCTTGCGAAAGACCACCGACCTCGGGCTGAAGCTGCCCCGCTTCAGCTACTACACCACGCCGGCCTTTCTCGCCCTGTGGAACACCAACGACAGCAATCAGCACCGGGTGACGGCGAATCAGACCTTGCTGGTGGCGCTCGGCCAGTCGTTCACCAGCGCGAACGCCATCACGCCCCTCAGCGCGGCGGGGTTGGACTCGGCGCACTCGGTGGCCGGCTCCGAATGCGTGGGCTGTCACAAGAGCCTCGATCCCTTGCGGACGTTCTGGGCCAACCAGCTCGACTACAACGACCGCAACGACTTCCCGGCGAAGGCCAGCTTCACCGGCGCGGCGGCGAATCCGCGCCCCACCACCCTGGGGGGACTGCTGGCGTTCCTCAACGTCAACGCGACGGGGACCAGCATGGCCGACCTGGGCAACCTGCTGTTGCAGGTCAACGACGGCGACTCGACACAACCGATCAGCCGCTTCGCCCTCTCGATCGCGCAGAAGCTGTGCTACTTCGCCAACGCCACTGGCTGCCTGGAGTCGGACGCCGAGTTCCGCCGCATCGCCCACAACTTCGAGACGAACAACTTCAACTTCCCCGCGCTGGTGAAGGATCTGTTCTCGTCACCGCTGGTCACGGGGGCCTCGACGACCGACACGTTCATGGACGGCGGGGTGATGGTCAGCATCGCCCGCAAGGATCAGCTGTGCTCGTCGCTGAGCAACCGTCTGGGCAAGGACGTGTGCGCGCTGGCGGTGCCGCTGCCGTCACAGGCCCAGAACACCACCATCAAGATCGCGACGTCGATCCCGGCGGATGCCTTCTCGCGCGGGTCGGAGATCCCCATCACCGCCTCGGATCCGACGCTGTTCTTCCGGGCGGCCTCCGAGATGCTGTGCGAGAACGTGGCGGTCCAGGTGGTGGACGCGACGACGGCCACCGTCTACGCCAGCACCGACTCGGCCACGGCGATGACGAAGATGGTCACCGACATCATGGGCTATCCCCCCTCGGACAACCATTACGCGGCGGCGCTACAGATCCTGCAGGAGCACTACAGCGCCGTGATGTCGGCCAAGGGGACGGCGACCAACGCCCTGCGGTCGACCTTCACCTTGGCCTGCGAATCCCCCACCTCTCTCTCGTTCGGAATCTAAGGAAAGGAGCAGACGACCATGTTGAAACGACGTGATGCGCTCCTGAGCGGGCTGTTTGGTTCGGGATATCTCGGGCTGCGGGCGCTGGCCACGGGGCTGCCGGCCTGGTTCCTGGTGAACCCGCGCAAGGCGAACGCCCAGACCTTGCAGTGCATGATCGATGCAAAAGACAAGATGCAGTACCTGATCGTCAGCACGTCGTTCAACGGCGATCCGGTGAACTGCAATTGTCCGGGGACGTACGAGGCGACCGACGCCATCCACCCGATGGACCCCGAGGTCGAGCAGACGACGGTGAAGCTGGGGAGCAAGAGCTACGGCGCGGCGTTGCCCTGGGCCGATCCGTCCGTGACCAACAAGAGCGGCGCGAACACCGGACAGCTCAAGGCGGCGACCCTGGCGCGAACGTCGTTCTTCCACCACATGACCCGCTCGACGGTGCACGGCGATCAGCCGAAGGTGATGAAGCTGCAGGGGGGGACGACCGGCGGCGAGATGATCATCTCCGCGTACGCCAAGCATCTGGCGCCCTGCTTCGGAACGATCCAGGCGGAGCCGGTGGCCCTGGGGGCGAACGGAAACTCGGCCGAGCTGGTGAGCTACGGGGGTCGCACCTTGCCGTCGATCGCGCCGACGCAATTGAAGACGCTGCTGACGGGCTCGAAGACCGACGCGCTGGTGAAGCTGCGGGCGATGCGGGACATGGAGCTCGACAAGCTGAACGCGCTGGCGAAGACCGACGGCACGGCGATCCAGGGGCAATTCCTGGACGCGCTGGCGAACAGCCAGACGCAGGTGCGCGCGCTGGCGGACACCTTGTCGACGACGTTGAACGCCATCACGGCCGACGACATCAAGGGGCAGGCGCTGGCGGCCGCGGCCCTCTTCTCCGCGAAGGTGACGCCGGTGGCGACCATCCACATCGGGTTCGGGGGGGACAATCACTCCGACCAGAACCTGCAGGCGGAGGCCGACCAGCACGTGAGCGGTATCGCCGCGATCCAGGCGGTGATGGACGCCATGGCGTCGCTGAGCCTGGCCGACAGCGTGACGTTCGCCACGCTGAACGTGTTCGGACGAAACCTGAACGGCATCGCCAAGGTGACGTCACGGGCCGGTCGCGACCACTATGGCAATCACAACGTGGGCGTGCTCATCGGGAAGAACATCGCGCCGTCGGTCATCGGCGGAATCACCTCGTCGTCGGGTGGCTACATCGCCTCGGACATCAACTCGGCGGACGGCTCGGCGGCGTCGGGCGGCGACATCCCGGCGGCACAGTCGATGGCGGCGATGGCGAAGACGCTGGGCGTGGCGCTGGGAATCCCCGACACCGTCCTCGAGGCCGACTTCACCGCGGCGGCGGGGGGGAAAGTGGTTCCGGCGGCGCTGGCCTGAGCGCAGGGGGCAAGCCTCCGCCTACGAGACGCCTCTGACCGGGGCGTAGGTGGATTCAGCTCGCCCCATTCGGGAGAGGTCGGCCCGTAGGGCCGGGTGAGGGCGGCTGTGGCGCGCGGAAGTCGGACCGATGTGACGTCGGGCAACCCGGCGGCTGGAATTCCGGTCTCGTTGTACGCGTTCGTGACGCTGCCAAACAACAGACTGCGGGCGGTCGGGGGCGGGATGATGGTGGTCCTGGCCTGGTGCACCCACGCGAAGGCGCAGGACCTGGGATTGGGCGTTCCGCCACCGCCCGCGCCGTCCGCGCCGGCACCGAAGTTGACCAAGGCGCCGGCCTTGCGGCGCGCCGCCGAGCCCACCTACCCGGCGGAGGCGCTCGCCGAGAAGCTGTCCGCGGACGTGAAGATGATGGTCGACCTCGACGCTGGCGGACGGGTCACGGCGGTCGAGATTGTCCAGCCTGTCGGTCACGGCTTCGATGACGCGGCGAAGGTCGCCATGCTGCGATACGAATTCTCGCCGGGGGAGATCGACGGGAGGCCAGCGCCCATTCGAATCGAGTACACGTTGCACTTCGTACCGCGGAGCGTGTCCCCGGCAGATGCAGGCGTCGATGACGCCGCGCCGCCCGCGGTGGCGCCACCACCGCCACCGCCGCCCCCCACCGTCGTGGTGGTCGAAGGGCGGGTGCGCGAGAAGGGGACGCGCAATCCGCTGCCCGGGATGGAGATCGCGGTGATCGCGAAGGCCCCCGACGGCGCGGAGAAGCCAGCCACCTCGGGGGCGACCACCGATCAGGAGGGACACTTCCGGATCGAGGGGGAGCGCGGCGTCGCGCTGCGCCTGGTGGTGACGGACGGCAAGCACCAGGCGTGCGTCCGCGACGTCGACGCCACCGCCACCAGCGGCGAGACCCCGGCGCAGATCGATTGCCTGGTGGCTCGGCAGCTCGGCACCAGCTACGAGACGACGGTGAAGGCCCCGCCCACGACGCAGGCGGTGACGCGCTACACGCTGTCGCAGCCCGAGTTGACGTCGGTGCCGGGGACCTTCGGCGATCCCCTGCGCGTCATCCAGAACCTCCCCGGGGTGGCGCGCACGCCGTATGGCCTGGGCCTGCTGGTCATCCGCGGCGCCTCCCCCAGTGACTCCGGTGTCTTCATCGAAGGGCACTCGGTACCGCTGCTGTACCACTTCGGTGGCGGGCCGTCGGTGCTGGCGCCCCAGCTCATCGACCACATCGATTTCTACCCGGGCAACTTCGGCGTGAAGTACGGGCGCGCCACGGCGGGCATCATCGACGTCGGCATCAAGACCGACGCCACGCCGCTGGTGCATGGTCAGGTCGACCTGAACCTGCTCGACTCGTCGGCCTACGTGGAGGGACCGCTCGGTCATGGGTGGACCGGCTCGGTGTCGGCACGCCGCTCGTACCTCGACGTGCTGATCGATCTGGCCTCGCCGAGCGGCACCACCACGGTCGCGCCGGTGTTCTGGGACTATCAGGCGGGCGTGCACCGCGACGTCGGTAACGGGAAGCTGGCGCTGTTCGCGTTCGGCAGCAACGATTCGCTGCGCGTGATCTCGAAGGATCCCGTCACCGGCAACCTCGATCTCGACACCGAGCGCGGCTTTCACAAGCTCATCGGCGTCTGGACGGCGACCGCGCACGGCTGGGCGAACCGACTTTCGCCCGCCTACGGATACGAGCGGCAGCGCCTCACCGCCGGGGGCATCGACATCGATGAATCGGCGAACGTCTTCTCCCTGCGCGACGAGCTGTCGCGCAACCTCGGCCCCCACCTGACCTGGCGGCTCGGCTTCGACGGCGAGCTGCGCCGGGACAGTCTCTTCTTCAACGTGCCGCTCGCCCCCGACGCGCGCCTCTACGGCGACACCATCTCCATGTTCCAGCAGCGGACCATCCCGCTTCACACCACCGGGATGGCGTTTTTCACCGACGCGGTCTGGGAGCCGGGCGGCGGCGTCACCATCATCCCCGGCCTGCGCGGCGACTACGCGCGCGCCGCCGGCCAGGACCGCTTCACCCTGGATCCGCGCCTGGTGGCGCGCTGGAAGCTGACGCCGGCTCAGACGCTCAAGGCCGGCGTGGGCCTGTTTCACCAGATGCAGGCGCCCCAGCTGCTCGACCCCGAGTACGGGAACCCCCGCCTCCCCCCCATCGAAGCCGAGCAATACTCGCTGGGGTTCGTTCGCCAGCTCACCCCCAAGCTGTCGGTCGACACGACCCTCTACTACGTCCGCCGGCACAACGAGGCGGTCGCCGTCCCCACCACCGAAGCCTTCGCGGCGACCGGCCAGGGGCGCTCGTACGGCATGGAGCTGATCCTCAAGCACGAGTTCACCGAGCGCTTCTACGGGTGGATCGCCTACACGCTGTCGCGCTCCGAGCAGACCGTCTACACCGTCAACGACGCCACCCAGGGAAACGCCGGGCTGGGCAGCTTGCAGACGGGGACGACGCAGACCCACTGGTACCCGACCGACTACGACCAGACGCACAACCTGATCATGGTGGGCAGCTACGCCTGGCGGGCCTGGCGGTTCGGCTCGCGCTTCCGGCTGGTCACCGGCGCCCCCGACACCCCGCTCACGGAAGGGGCGTTCGACGCCGACAGCGGCCAGTACGCCTGTCAGGCCGGCCCCACCAATTCGATCCGCAAGCCGACCTTCACGCAGCTGGACGTCCGCGTCGAGCGGCTGTGGACGTTCAGCGCCTGGCAGTTCGGCGCCTACGTCGACGTGCAGAACGTCACCAACGCGCAGAACCCCGAGGCGACCTTGCACGACTACCGCTGCCGGGGCTCGACGCCCGTGCGCGGGTTGCCGCTGTTGCCCATCATCGGCTTGCGAGGACTGTTCTGATGAAGCGCCTCGTGAAGCGGTACGTCTGGCTGCTGTTCGCCGCGCTCGTCGGCATGAACGCCTGCGGCGATCTCGACGACGTGACGACGGTGAAGGATCTGCGCGTGCTGGCGGTGATGGCCGAGCCGGCCGGATTTCTCGTGCCGCTCGACGCCCCCGGCGCCGGCTCTCCCGCCGCGTTGCAAGCGACGCTGACCGCGCTGGTGGTCGATCCCAAGGGCGCCGCGCGGCCGCTGACGTTCAGCGGCGAGGGGTGCCCCGACTACCTCGACACGATCTCGGCGGCCAGCGGCCAGGGGACGCGGGTCTGCCCGGACGCCCGCGTGACCGGTCAATTCCCGGCGCCGGTCGGCCCGGCCCTGGCGACGACGACGCTCTTCCCGCCCGACGCCCCCGGCGCCGCGTCGCCGGCGCCGCCGTCGACCATCGAATATCACCCGCGGGCGACGTTCGGCCTGACGCCGGAGCAGCTGGGCCTGTTCTTCTCGCCGGCCGTCACGGGCGATCCCACCCTGGACGGTGTCACCGCCTACAACCGTGACTTCGGCCTCGACGCCATCGTCGATCTGACCTTTCGCCTGGGCAGTGAAGACGCTACCGTCATCAAGCGCGTCGTGTACTGGCCGCTGCTCCCCGCGGCGGAGGTTCCCGCCTCGTTCACCTTGCCCCAGCTCCCCAATCAAAACCCTCGCCTCGTCGACATCCAGCTGTTCCGACATCGCAACACGGTGACGGGCGATCCCGAAGATCCCTGGCCGGACAGCGGCGCCACGCTCTCGCTCGCCGCCAAGGACAAGCTGTACGTGTTGCCGGTCCCCGCGCCGGACGCCGCCGAGCGCTACCTGCTGCGCGCGCGCAACAGCCAGACCAGCGCCGTCGAGACGCTCGACGTGGCGCGCGAGCTCCTGACCTACCGGTTCTACGCCACGGCGGGGACGTTCGACCCCGACACCCAGCAGAGCGAGCTGTCGTCGGTGCTGACGTCGCCGGACGGGCGAGCTCACATCGACAGCCAGTACAACCTCCCCAAGCTGGCCGACCTGCCGCCCGACGGCGAGGTGACCGTCTGGATCGTCGTGCGCGACGAGCGGGCCGGCACCTCGTGGGATAGCCGAACGTTCACCGTGACCCCGTGATGGTTGCGCGAATGGCACGCGCCCGGGAACGCCTGGTTCGCTTCGTCGTCGGCGCGGCCCTGGTGCTCGGGGCTGGCGCGGGATGCGGCACCTCGTTCACCGAGGTTCGGCTCTCGCAGCCGGTGGTGGCGACGGCGCCAGGCGCGCCGCGAATCGAGGCGCGCCGCATCTTCCTCACCGAGGATGTCCCCGCGAGCGGCGTTCGCGAGGACACGGCGCTGGCCGTGGAGATCGACGTGACGAACGGCGGCGGCGCCGTCTACAACCTGAACATCACCTCGCTGTCCTGCCTGCTGGAGGTCGACACGACGGCCCCGGGCCAGACGCTGTCCCTGCCGCTCGGCGCCGGCGGGGACGGCACGTTTCCGGGCGGCGAGCTCGCCGCCGACACGCTGGTGGTGAAGGCGCTGCCCGTCGCGCCCGGGCAGACCCGGACCATCTGGGCCATGTTCCGCGGCTATCGGTTCCCGGGCAGCGAGATCCCTCGCCGGGTCACGGTGACCCTCCCGGTCGACGGTGGCCAGGTGCTGCGGCTGGTGCTGGCCGATCCGGCGCGGGGACAGCTCCGGTGGAACCTGCCCGCGCAGAAGAGCGCGGTGATGCTGGGCCTCGAGAACACGTCGCTGCTCGGTGGCAGCAGCAAGGCGATGGGGATCTCGACCGAGCTCACGCTGTTCAGGCGAATGGGCTCGTTTCTGCTCGACCTGAGCCTGTCGTCCACGCTGCTGGTGCAGACGCAGGGCAGGCTCATCTCGCCGACGTCGTCGTTCGCGGGGAGCGGCGTGAACGCGCACCTCGCGCTGCCGGTCCTCACCTGGGGACCCGAGCTGGATCCGCGCAGCCTCGGGTTCTATGTCGGCGGTCAGGGGCAGTTTCTCATCTCGGTCGATCCGCCGCCCCCCGATGGCGAAACGCCAAAACCGCACGTCTACGGCGCGGTCGTCGCCGAGGGGGGAATCGATCTCGAGATCGGGGCGCTCAGCCCCGCGCGCACGCCGTTTCCCCTCACCCCCGTCGGTAGGCCCCTGCCCCGCTGGTTCATTCGCGCCGGCTACACGCACTGGTGGCTGGGCGGCGGCGGCGCCGACGGCTACGTGTCGAGCCTCCGCCTGACCTGGTGACCGGTGTCGTTGATCGCCCGGACGACCGCGGGCATGATTCGCGCCATGCGTCTCCCCTCGTCTCTTCGGGTGGTCACCCCTCTGTGGGCGCTTCTCCTCGGCGTCGGCGCGGCGGCCGGGTGCGGTCCCTCGATCGACGCCGCCGCCAAGGCCGACATCGACGGCCGCGTGGCCGCGCTGCACGCCCCCGGCGAGTCCTTCCCGTCCCCCACGGCGTTCATGCCGATGCCGCTGGCGGCCGGGCAATGGACGCAGCACAAGCTGACGAACGACAAGGGCGAGCCAGCCTTCATCACCTACAAGATTCTCCGCGAGGAGGGGGGGGCGTTCTGGATCGAGACCGTCAACGAATCCTACCGAGGGAAGTCGATGCAGGAGATGCTGGTCGCCTTCGGCAACCGCATGGACCCGGGCCAGATCGAGATCCGGGCGATGAAGACGAAGGACACGAAGGGGCGGATCAACGAGCTGCCCCCCGGCATGATGCCGATGATGCAGTCGCTCTACAAAAGCGCCGTCTCGATGCTGGTGGTGAGCTGGCAGGGCATGCCCCAGGAGGACGCCACCGTCCCGGCGGGCCGCTTCACCGGCTGCTTCCGCACCCGCGCCGACGCCCAGTGGGCGGGCTTTCGCACCGTATCCGATTCTTGGGCCCATCCCGCCGTGCCCATCTCGGGAATGGTGAAATCGCAGGGCGTGGACCGCCCCTACACCATGGAGCTCGTGGCCTTCGGATTGACGGGCGCCGTCAGCGAATTCTGAGAACGATTCGATTGGGCGTCGCTGGGCGGACCCGCTGACGGAGGCGCTGTCATGATTGGCGGCAAGCGGGTCGTGGTGGTCATGCCGGCGTACAACGCCGAGAAGACGCTCGCCCAGACCGTCGCCGAGGTGCCTGCCGCCGTCGACGAGATCGTGGTCGTCGACGATGGCTCTTCGGACCTGACCGCCGAGGTGGCGCGCCGCCTCGGCCTGCGGACCCTCGTCCACCAGCGAAACCGGGGCTACGGCGGCAACCAGAAGACCTGCTACACGGAGGCGCTGCGCCGGGGCGCCGACATCGTGGTGATGGTCCATCCGGACTACCAGTACACGCCCAAGCTGATCCCGGCCCTGGCCGAGTGCGTGGCGAGCGGCCTGTACGACGTCGCCCTCGGCTCGCGGATCCTCGGGGGGCGCAGCGTGGAAGGGGGAATGCCGCGCTACAAGTACGTGGCCAATCGAATCCTCACCGCCGCCGAGAATCTGCTCCTCGGCGAGAAGCTGTCCGAGTATCACACCGGCTATCGGGCGTTCTCGCGCCGCCTGCTGGTCACCCTCCCCTTGCACGAGAACGACGACGACTTCGTCTTCGACAACCAGATGCTGGTGCAGGCGGTCCACTTCGGCTTCCGCATCGCGGAGGTGACCTGTCCGACCCGGTACTTCCCCGAGGCGTCATCGATCGACTTCCGACGGAGCGTGAAGTACGGGTTCGGCGTCCTGCAGGCGGCGGCGGCGTTCCGCCTGGCGCGGCTCGGCTTCGCGGCGCCGAGGTTCCTGCGCGACGGGGGGCGCCGGCTCGAACCGCGACGCGACGCCACCGAGGACGGGGTCACCGCGTTCGCGGCGCCCCGCCGGCGTCGCGGCGATCCGGACAAGCAGTGACGGCGCCCGGCGGCGGGCCGAGAACCGCGGCGCGCTGGCTCCCCTGGTTCGTGCTCGGCAATGCCCTGTTCTGGGCGCTGCTGTGGGCCAGCCAGGCGATGAAGGGCGCGACGCGCGATTGGCGGCACTTCCACGACATGGCGCGCCTCGTCCTGGCGGGGCGCGCCAACGAGATCTATCCCGGCTACACCCCCGGTCTACCCTTCATCCATCCACCCTACGCCGTGTGGCCGTTCGTTCCGCTCGGTCTCCTGTCCGAGGGGGGCAGCTATCTGGTGTGCACGCTGTCGACGGTGCTGGCGATGGCGGGCGCCCTGCTGCTGCTCCGGCGCGCCCTGCCGGGCCAGCGGAGGCAGTTCGCCACCGGCGCGCTGCTCGCCCTCGGGTCGCCGAGCTGGACGACCATGATGGCGCTCGGCCAGGTCAGCTCGTGGTACCTGCTCGTCGTGTGCGCCGGCCTGTCGTTGTGGATGCGCGGCCGACGCGGCTGGGCCGGGGCCATCCTCAGTCTGTTGATGTTCAAGCCCAACATCGGCGCCGTCTTCCCGTTGCTCTTCCTGGCGCGACGGCAGGGACGGCTCCTCGGCGGGTGGCTCGCCGGAATGCTGCTTCTGCTGGCCAGCACGCTCCCCCTGGGCCCCGGCGTCTGGCGCAACTACGTCCGCAGCGTTCGCACCATGTCCGGCATCATCGAACGGATCCCGGTCTGGAAGCAGCACACGCTGGTGGCCTTCTGGCATTCCTTCGTCCACCGCCCCGCGCTGCTCGCCGCGCTCTGGGCGACGAGCGCCCTCCCCCTCGCGGCGGCCACCGGCTGGGCGTGGCTCCGCGCCGACCTCGACGCCAGCAACCTGCCACGGCTGTTCGGCGTGACCGTCCTGATGATCGTGACCTGCAGTCCCTACTTGCATCACTACGATGCGCTGCTGCTCACCTTGCCCGGCCTGGTCTGGTACCTCGATCGAGGCAGCTATCGTTCAGCCACCCTGCGCGCGGTGGGCGGCGCCGCGCTGCTGGCGGCGTACCTCATCCAGGAGGTGAGCCTCTGGTTGATCGAGGGCGGTTGGTCGCTGGTGGGCCCGGCCGTCGCGGTCTGGCTCGTCGCCGAGCTCCTCGATCTGGCGCGGGCCCGAGCCGAGCGGCCGGCTCAGGTAGAATCTGACTAGATCAGATCGAGCGCCGCGAGCTGGGCGTACCAACCGGTCAGCCAGACGTTGATGCGCTGACGGTCCATGCGGGTCAGCGTGTCGGCGGCGAACTCGCGGTTGTGGATGGCCGCCCAGAAGCTGGCGTCCAACCGATCGATCTTCTGCATCGCCGCCGCGTGAAGCGCGGGCAGCTCGAGCACGGGAACCGACAGCTTGCGGGCCGTGGCCCGCGCCGCCGAGGCCTCGAACAGCGAGAAGTCCTGGCCGCGGCCCGCGTTCTTCACGACGCAGTACTGCACCGAGCCGCCGAACTGGGTGAACAATCGGTCGAGCGTGTTGATCGAATCCTTTCCGTCGTCGATGACGTGCCAGAAGACGATCTTCACGCCGCTCTCCGCGGCCATCTCCAGGGCGCCGCTCTCCTTCATCCAGGCCGACAGCAGCCGGTGGCTCTGCGCCGGCAGGTCCACCACCACCCGACGCTCGGCGTCCGTGGCCAACGTCAGGATCTCGTCGGCGCTCTCGAAGCGCCCCAGATCGATGGCGCGGGCGTAGTCGCCGTAGTAGCGCACCAGCGTGCCATGCGAACCATCGGCATCGAGGGCCGAGAACGGCATGCCCTTGTCGATGCAGAACTGTGCCAACAAACGGGCGACGACCGACTTGCCTACGCCGCCCTTCTCTCCCCCTACGAAATGTACCTTGCTCATGGCGACACAATATAGGACCGCGATCGTTTCGGCAGCACTCCGCCGTCGTTTCCGCCAGGTCATTCCGCTGTCGTCCGCAGTCGCTTGACACCATCGTCACGGCCCCCGAGCCTAGCGACCGCGGTCATCGCCGCGGAGGTCGGTTCCCATGAATGAAGGTGACGGAAGGTCCGGAGTGGCGCGCCGACTGGGGCGAGGTCTGGCACGTGGTCTGTCGTATCTCTTCGGCCACCCCGCCTGGAGCCCGCCCCCCTGGGCCCGGGCGCTGGGACGCGGCGGACGAAGCACGGGCGCCTGGATGCGCGCCGAGAAGGCGAAGGCGTTCGCGCTGCTGGCCGCCCTCGCGCTCACCGCCGGCGGCGGCGCGGGGCTGCTGCGCTGGTGGGAACACCGGCCCAAGCCGGTCACCGTCTCGTGGCAGGTGATCGCGCCCGAGGTGACCCGCATCGAGGAGAAGCTTCATCCGCGCCCGCTGCGCCTCGAGTTCGAGGATTCGGTGGCGCCGCTCGACAAGATCGACAAGCCGGTCACCGCTGGCGTCGCCTTCGAGCCGCGCCGGTCCGGCCTCCTGTCCGGCGTGACCGGCGCGGCGCCGGTGAAGCTGGAAGGGACCTGGCGCTGGATCTCCGATCGCGCGCTGACGTTCACCCCCAAGGTCGACTGGCCCATCGGCGAGGAGCTGACGATCCGGCTCGCCAAGAAGGGGCTGGTGGCGACGCACGTCCGGCTGGCCGACTACGAGCGCCCCTTCACCACGCCCGTCTTCCAGGCGCGGGTCCTGGAGGCGCAGTTCTACCAGGACCCCGTCAACCCGACGTTGAAGAAGGTCATCACCACCTTCAGCTTCACCCACCCCGTCGATCCGGCGTCGTTCGAGCCGCGCGTGAAGATGCACCTCGTCCCCTCGGACAAGGAGGATCCCCCCAGCGACTACGAGGCCCACATCAGCTACGACCGCTGGAAGGGGTCCGCGTACGTGCACTCGACGCCGATCGCGATCCCCCGTCACGACGCCACCCTCTTCATCACGCTGGCGCCCGGAACGAAGGCGGCGCGCGGCGGCCCGCCCGAGAGCCACGAGCTGACGGAGAAGGTGGTGATCCCCGGCCTCTACAACTTCCTGAAGATCAGCGCGGCGCAGCTGAGCCTGGTCGACAACGAGCGCTACGAGCCGGAGCAGGCGCTGATCGTCGAGACCAGCATCGGCAGCGGCGACAAGGATGTGGCCAAGGCGCTGCACGCGACCGTGCTCCCCGAGAAGACCGCCGACGGCAAACCGGCCTCGTACCCGGACCCCGCGCAGCTCTCGCCCGATGACCTGAAGCGAGGCACACCCGTGACCTTGACCGCCATCGCCAGCGAGGCCGAATTCCCCACCCAGCACTCGTTCAAGGTCAAGGTGCCCGTGGGGCGGCAGGTGTACGTGCACGTCGAGAAGGGGCTGCACGGCTTCGGCGGCTACGTGCTCGGCGAGGCGTTCCAGACCGTCATCACCGTCCCCGCCTACCCGCGCATGCTGCGCATCCTGCAGGACGGCGCGCTGCTCGCGCAGAGCGGCGACCACCGCGTGCCGGTGCTGGCCCGCGACATCCCCGCCATCAAGTACGAGATCGGGCGGGTGCTCCCGGGGCAGATCCAGCATCTGGTCACCCAGAGCGCGGGGACGTTCGCGCGCCCGTCATGGAACTACCGCTTCGACGACAGCAACGTCGCCCAGTTCTTCGAGGAGACGCACACCCTGGTGGCGGCGCCCGGCAAGCCCGAGTACGACGGCCTCGACCTGTCGAAGTACCTGGCGGGCGGAGGCGACGAGCGGCGCGGGCTGTTCCTGCTGCGCGCCCAGAGCTTCGATCCCAGGACGAAGGCGCCGCTCGGCGACACGGACACGCGGCTCATCCTGGTGACCGACCTGGGCCTCATGGTCAAGGAGAACGCCGACGGCTCGCACGACCTGTTCGTGCAGTCGACCCGCTCGGGCGAGCCGGTGGCGAACGCGCGGGTCGACGTGCTGGGGAAGAACGGCCAGGTGATCGTCGACGCCACCACCGGAAAGGACGGCCACGCCAGCCTCCCCACCTTCAAGGACTTCCGCCGCGAGCGCGAGCCGGCGCTCTACCTGGTGTCGAGCGGCCGCGACCAGTCGTTCCTGCCCATCGGCCGCTACGATCGGCTGTTGAACACCTCCCGCTTCGACGTCGGGGGCGTCAGCGAGGAGCCGACGGCGGGGGCGGCCAAGGGGCTGACGGCGTTCCTGTTCTCCGATCGCGGCATCTATCGCCCCGGCGACGAGATCCGGGTTGGCGTCATCGTCAAGAGCAAGGACTGGTCGGCCCGGCTGGCCGGCCTGCCCCTCGAGGTGATCGTCACCGACGCACGCGGTCTGCCGGTCAAGGATCAGAAGCTGAAGCTATCGGCCTCGGGCTTCGAGGAGGTCCGCCACACCACCCCCGAGGTGGCCGCCGCCGGCACCTACGCCGTGAACCTGTACGTCGTCAAGGACGGCCATCCCTCCGATCTGCTCGGCTCGACCACCGTGCAGGTGCGCGAGTTCCTGCCCGACCGGATGAAGATCCGGGCCGCCTTCTCCGAGGAGAACCCGGAGGGCTGGGTCGCCCCGGGCGACCTCAAGGCGCGGGTGACCCTGGCCAATCTGTTCGGCACGCCCGCCGCGAACCACAAGGTCCGCGCGAAGATGACGCTGTCGCCCTGGGTCCCCTCGTTCGGCCGCTGGCGCGACTACCGCTTCTTCGATCCGCTGAAGCCCAAGGAGGGGGTCAACGAGACCTTGGCCGACGCCACCACGAACGACGACGGGATCGCCGAGCTCGATCTGGGGCTGAAGCGGTTCGCCACCGCCACCTATCGACTGGGCGTGGTGGCGGAGGGGTTCGAGGCCGAAGGGGGGCGCAGCGTCGTCGCCGACGCCTCGGCGGTGGTGTCGCCCCTCCCCTATCTGCTCGGCTACAAGGCCGACGGCGAGCTCGGCTACATGAGCCGCGGCTCGGAGCGCCACCTGGACATGATCGCGATCGCCCCGAACGGCAAGCGCATCGCGGTCGACGGCCTGCGCGCCATCACGTTCGAGCGCAAGTACGTCTCGGTGCTGGCGCGGCAGGACAACGGCGCCTACCGCTACCAGTCGGTCAAGAAGGAGCTCGAGCTCGCGTCGAAGCCGTTCGAGATCGGCGCCGAGGGGGCTCACCGCAAGCTCCCCACCGACAAGCCGGGCGACTACGCGCTGGTCATCCGCGACGCCAGCGACCGCGATCTGCAGCGCATCGAATACTCGGTCACCGGCTACGGCAACCTGTCGCGCGAGGTGGAGAAGAACGCCGAGCTGCAGGTGGCCCTGGCCAAGACCGACGTCGCCCCTGGCGACGACCTGGAGATGCAGATCAAGGCCCCCTACACGGGAGCCGGGCTGATCACCATCGAGCGCGATCACGTCTACGCCTGGAAGTGGTTCAAGACCGCCACCAACGCCACCGTCGAGCACATCCGCGTCCCCGACGACCTGGAGGGGGGCGGCTACGTGTCGGTGTCGTTCATCCGCGATCCGGGATCCCAGGAAGTCTTCATGAGCCCGCTCTCGCACGGCATCGTGCCGTTCTCGATCAGCAGGGCGCGCCGGCAGGTCAAGGTGCAGGTGGACAGCCCCGCGCTGGCGCGGCCGGGCGAGCCGTTCCACATGAAGGTGAAGACGGACAAGCCGACCAAGCTGGTGGTGTTCGCGGTCGACGAGGGGATCCTGCGCGTGGCCGGCTACAAGGCCCCCGATCCGCTCGGGTTCTTCTTCCAGAAGCGGGCGCTGTCGGTGAAGACGCTGCAGATCCTGGACATGATCCTACCCGAGTTCCAGCGTCTGGTGGGCAGCGCCGCGCCGGGCGGCGACGCCGACGCCGCGGTGGGGGCGAACCTGAACCCGTTCCGCCGCAAGCAGCAGAAGCCGGTGGCGTTCTGGTCGGGCATCATCGACGCGGGGGCCAAGGAGCGGGACGTCGTCTACGACGTGCCCGATTCGTTCAACGGGACGTTGCGGGTGATGGCGGTGGCGGTGGCGCCGGATGCGCTGGGCGCGTTCGAAGGGAAGGCGCTGGTGCGTGGTGACTTCGTCATCTCGCCGAACGTGCCGACGTTCCTGGCGCCGGGCGACGAGACCGAGGTGAGCGTTTCGGTGGCGAACAACGTGGCCGGCTCGGGAAAGACCGCCAGCGTGACGCTGGCGATGGTGGCGTCGTCCGGGCTGGAGCCGCTCGACGGGACGCAACGGCAGCTGACGATCGCCGAGCTGCGCGAGGCCTCGGCCACCTTCAAGCTGCGGGCGCGGGCCCCTCTGGGCGCGGCGACGCTGACGTTCACGGCCAGCCTGGGGACAGCCAGGTCGCGGCTCACCAGCGAGCTGAGCGTCCGCCCCCCAACCCCTTTCCTGGCCACCTTCCAGGCGGGTCACCTGCACGACAAGCAGGTGACCGTGCCGGTGGCGCGGCACCTCTATGGCGACCTTCGCCACGTCGAGGCGGGGCTGTCGTCGCTGCCCCTCGGCCTCACGCACGGTCTGCGCGCGTACCTGGAGAAGTTCCCGCACGGCTGCACCGAGCAGATCGTCAGCCAGGTGGTGCCGCCGCTGGTGCTGGGGAAACATGCCGAGTTCGGCTACGCGCCGCAGGTTTCGGCCGCCGCCGTCGCGCGGTGGCTCGACCTGCTGCGAGCGCGCCAGAACGAGGACGGCAGCTTCGGTCGCTGGGCGGCCAACCCGGCGGTCGACAAGCTGGCGTCGATCTGGGCGACGCACATGCTGCTCGAGGCGAAGGAGCGCGGCTTCGCCGTTCCGGTGGACGTCCTCAAGAGCGCGACGGCCTACCTGCAAGCGGTCGCCGCCGAGGACGTCGAGGGGCTGACCGAGGCGGGTGTGCGCGCCTACGCCATCTATGTGCTGACCCGGGGGGGCATGGTCACGACGGCGTTCGCGTCCGCCCTGGAGAAGCACCTGGTCGCCAACCATCCGAAGGAATGGAAAGGCGAGCTGGCGGGGCTGTACCTGGCGGCCACCTATCACCTGCTGAAGCAGGACCGGGCGGCGCGTCCCCTCGTCGACGCCATTGCGTTCGGCAAATCGCGCAGCCCCGACAGCGACTGGTACTACGATCGGCTGGCTTACGACGCGCAGGCGCTGTACGTGCTCGCCCGCCACTTTCCCGAGCGGGCGGCCCGGCTCTCGCCGGCCGAGCTCGACGCCATCGTCGACCCGATCTTCCGGGGCGCCTACAACACGTTCTCGTCCGCCTGGTCGATCCTGGCGCTCGAGGCCTACGGTCAGACGGCGGAGGCGGCCCCCGGCGGGACGCTGTCGGCCGACGAGCTGGTGGGCGGCCAGCCGCGCGCGCTCACGTTGCCCCAGTCGCTGCTGCCGGTGGCGTCGTTCTCGCCGAACGCCACCGCCATCCGCTTCGGCGCCACCGGGCCGTTCGGCGCCTACTTCGTCGTCAGCGAGGCCGGCTTCGACGTGGGCGTCCCCGACAAGCCATCGTCGAAGTCGCTCGAGGTGTTCCGGACGTTCGAAGGGGCCGACGGCAAGCCGGTCACCAGCGTGAAGCTGGGCGAGGAGATCACCGCGGTGGTCCGGCTGCGCACGCTCGATCGTCCGAGCGTCGGCGGCCTGGCCATCGTCGACCTGCTACCGGGCGGCTTCGAGCCGGTGGTCCAGGCGGCGGCGCCCCCGGCCGGAGGCGAAGGCGAAGCTGAGCGTGAGGAAGGGGACCCCGGCGCCGGGCACCCCGAGGGGGAAGACGAGGAAGGAAACGGCGGCGCGACCGATGACGACAACGCCGTCCCGGGCGACCGCGCGACGGCGGCCCAGCCGTACGCGCTGTCCATCGCGCTGCCCGGCGCCACCTTCCAGCCCGAGTTCGGCGATGTGCGCGAGGATCGGGTCGTCCTGTACGGCGCCGCCGAGAGCGCCGTCAAGGAGCTGAAGTACGCCATCAAGGCGACCAATGTCGGCACGTACGTCGTTCCCCCCATCCAGGCCACGGCGCTCTACGACAGCACGGTCATCGCGCGCGGCACGGCGGGAAAGCTGGTGGTCGTGCCCCGTTGAAGAGCCTGGCGGCGAATGCCGCCTCGGACCTCGCCATGGCAACCGCGCAACCCACCGCCACCCGCACCCGCACGGAGACGCTTCGCCGTCTCCTGAAACGGCTGCGCCCGGGCCGGCGCGCCGCGCTGGTGGTGGGCGCCCTCGTGCTCGCGCGGGTGGCCCTCGCTCTGGCGCCCCATCCGCCGCTGCGGACCCGCATCGCCCTGTCCCGGGCCGTGACCGCCGCCGACGGAACCTTGCTGCGGCTGACCCTGGCCGATGACGGTCAGTACCGGATGTGGACGCCTCTCGACCAGATCTCGCCGCTGCTGGTCGAGGCGACCTTGCGCTACGAAGACCGCCATTTCTTCCGCCACCCCGGCGTCAACCCGCTGTCGCTCGGGCGGGCGGCGGTGGCGACGTATCTGTCGGGCGGTCGGCGCATCGGCGGCTCGACCCTGACCATGCAGCTCGCTCGCCGGCTCTGGTCGCTGTCGTCACGGACGCCGCTCGGCAAGATCCAGCAGATCCTGCGCGCCGTCCAGCTGGAGGCCCAGTACTCGAAGCGCGAGCTCCTCGAGGCCTATCTGAACCTGGCGCCCTACGGCGGGAACATCGAGGGGGCCGGCGCGGCCAGCGCCATCTACTTTCGCAAACCCGCGGCGAAGCTGACCCTGGGTGAAGCCTTGACCCTGGCGGTCGTTCCGCAGAGCCCGGTCCGGCGCGCGGGCGGCTCGGGCGAGCTCGATCGGGCGCGCAACGAGCTGTTGCGGGCGTTCGTCGGCGCTCACCCGCTCGCGTCCGCGGAGGAGACCTCCGTGCGAGAGTGGCCCAGCCTGCGTCCGACCGGCAAGTCCCCCGCGCCGCCCCCGCTGGTCGACCCTCCCCTTGCCGCCGACGCGTTGCCGGCGTCGCTGCCGTTTCTGGCGCCGCACTTCGTGGACCAGGTCCTCGAAGCGGAGGGGGACGCGACCCCGGGGGGAACCGTCCCCACCACCTTGAGCGTCCACCTGCAGCGCCTCTGCGAGCGGCACCTGCGCGCGTACATCGCCCGGGAACGTCACCGCGGGATCGCGAACGCCGCCGCGCTGCTGGTCGACGTCCGCGACATGGGGATCCGCGCGCTGGTAGGGTCGGCGGACTTCTTCGACGACTCAATCTCCGGGCAGGTCAACGGAGCGCTCGCGCCGCGCTCGCCCGGCTCGACGTTGAAACCGCTCGTCTATGCCCTCGGTCTCGACCAGGGGGTGATCCATCCGGCGACCATGCTGCGCGACGTGCCGACGGCTTACGCCGCCTACAGCCCCGAGAATTTCGATGGCCGCTTCGTCGGTCCGCTGTCGGCGAAGGACGCCCTCATCCGCAGCCGCAATGTCCCGGCTTTGTCCGTGGCGGCACGCCTTTCGCGGCCAACCCTCTACGATTTGTTGAAGACTGCCGGCGTCAGCTTGCCGTTCGCGGAGGACCACTATGGTCTGGGCCTCGCGCTGGGGACGGGCGAGGTGACGATGGAGGATCTCGCGCGCCTCTACGCCGCGCTCGGCACCGGGGGCGTCGTCCGGCCGCTCGCCTGGAAAGCCCATGGCGCCGCCGGTGAAGCGGCGGGCGTGCGCATCGTCTCCGAGGAGAGCGCCTTTCTGGTCGTCGACATGCTGCTCGACAATCCCCCGCCGGCGAACCGGCACACCCCCCTGTCGGCGGTGCGCCGGGTGCCGGTGGCCTGGAAGACCGGCACGTCGTGGGGTTTCCGCGACGCCTGGGCGGTCGGGCTGTTCGGGCACTACGTGCTGGCGGTCTGGGCGGGGGACTTCTCGGGCGCCGGGAATCCCGCGCTGGTCGGCGCCGACGCGGCGGCGCCGCTGTTCTTCCAGATCATCGATTCGATCGCCGCCGAGGAGCCCGGCACGTCGTCGTTTCTGCACGCACCCCCGCGCGGCGTCCGCCGCATCGAGGTGTGCGCGCTGTCCGGCGGCCTGCCCACCAGCCACTGCCCCCACCGGCGCATGTCCTGGTTCATCCCCGGCCGCTCCCCCATCGCGCCGTGCGAGATCCATCGCACCATCGCCCTCGATGCGCTGGGGCGCCGCACCTGTCCCGCCGGACCGCCCACCGCGCGCAGCGAGGTGTTCGAGGTCTGGTCGTCCGACCTGGCCAAGCAGTTCGTCGCCGCCGGTCTCCCCCGCCGCGCCTTGCCTCCCCCCGCTCCCGGTTGCGACGAGAGCGAAGCCGGGCGCGGCAGCTCGCCCCGGATCGTGTCGCCGCTGGCCGGCGTGACGTACAGCCTTCGCCCCGCGAATGCTGGCAGCGGAGACGGGGCCGGCAGCGGAGACGGGGCCACCTTGGCCCTGCAGGCGGTGACCGGCGGGGACGCCTCCGAGGTCTTCTGGTTCGCCGACCGCAGCTTCATCGGGAAGGCGGGTCGGGGCGAAACGCTGTTCTGGAAGCCACCGGGCGGTGGCCACTTCACGGTGCGCGCCGTCGACGACCTCGGCCGCTCGGACGCCCGCACGGTCACCACCGACCTCGGACGCACGCGGTGAGCCGCGCCAGCCGTCGCGCGCGCGCCCTGCCGCCGCTGCGAGCGTTGGCGTGTCTCGCGGCGTTCGTTTCCTGTGGCGGCACGGGCCGCCCGGCCTCCGGTCCGGCCCCAACCGCCGCGCCTGCCCAGGCGACGCGCAGCGCGCCGAGCTACGTCCTCGTGGGAGCGCGCGGCGCGACCGCCTTCGAGACGCCGCCGGCGCAACCGGTGGGCGCCCGGGGCACGCATCTCGGACGTGGGTACGGGTTCATGGTGGAGGGCGAACGAACCGTCGGCGGTCGGCGCTACGTCCGGGTTCACGACGGTCGCTGGCTCCCCGCGAGCGAGGTCTCCTCGGTCACCCCGTCGGCGTTCGCCGGCGTGAAGCTCGGTCCCGGGGACGGTCTGCGCTTCGGCTGGGTCGTGTCGGCGGTGGCGACCGTCCACGCGTCATCCACCGTCGCGACCGCGCTGGGCACCCGCCCCTATCACAGCCGGATCATCCTGGCGGGAGCGTGCCAGGCAACCGCCTGTCCGCTGGCGGTCGGCTGGGTGCAGCGAAGCGATTTGGCGCTCCCCGCGCGCGCGCCGCGCCCCGCCGAGGTCGGCCCACGCGACGCCTGGCTCGACGTCGACCTCGCCTCGCAAACGCTCATCGCCTACGTGGGTGACGAGCCGCGCTTCGCCACGCTCGTATCGACGGGGTTCGCCCTGGCGGGGAGCCCACTCGCCACGCCGACGGGCGTCTTTCACATCCGCTCGAAGCACGCCATCGTGCGCATGGACAACCTCGAGCATACCGGCGTGGAACCCTATGCTTACGATGTTCCTCTCACCCAGTACTTCAGTGATGGCAAGGCCCTGCACGCGGCCCCCTGGCACGATCGATTCGGCCACGCGCGCAGCCATGGCTGCATCAACCTGTCGCCCCGCGACGCCGCCTGGCTGTTCGCGTTCACGACGCCGGGCTTGCCGCCGGGCGCGCCCGAGGTTCAGTCGACCGCCGCGCGTCCGGGAACGGTCATCCGGGTTCGTGGCGCCGTGCCGGGCGCCCCCCCGAGAACGGACGACGAGCCGTCGCCGTGAACGTCAGCGGGAGTCGTCGGGGAGGTCGAGCCGGGCGGCGATGGCCTGCTCGAGACCGTTCATCTCGGGCATGAAGAACGTCGGCGCGTCGACCGTCACCGCGATCATCGGGTTGTTGGTCGCGGTCAGCGCCAGCAGCGGAATCTCGCGCCACTGGGCGTGGGCCCGAACGGTGCGCAGCAGCTCCCGTCCCCCCTTGGCGTCCATGTCGACCACCAGCAAGCCCGGGGGCTCCATGTTGAGGACCCGCACCACCTCGCCGCCATCGGTCTGGCAACACAGCCCGTAACCCCGCTCGATGGCGATCTCCATCAGGTGGTCACGCGCCGCCACGTCCCGCGTCAGAACGAGGATCGTCGCGTCGGACGAGGGAGCCTTCGGAGGGGATTTCGGTTCGGGGTTCGCCCCCAGTGTTGATGTTCGCTTGTGAATGGCGCGGCCCATCTCAGTCGTTTCCGTGATCGAGTCTGGACCAAAATCTGTTTCGTTCGTCTTTCGTCGCGGTTCTTAGTCTGTAACTTCGTTCGCAACATCCTCCTCGATGTCCCGATATCGAAAGCCGCCTATCTCGACCGAAACAACGGCCCGAAAACGCGCGCCTCGGGTGCCTCGAAACGGGTCCGAAAGCCACCCGAAAATCACCTAAAACGACAAGGCAAAGTCTCCAGAAATAGTTAATCATTTTATATAGTTAAAAGTTAACGAGATCGGAACGTGCGCACCCTGGGAACCCATGATAGGTAGGACCGCATGGCATGGGGGTATCGCCTTGAAGGACTGGGATCTCGCAGCGCGGCCCGCCACCGAGAAACGGGCCGCGAATGTGCCGTTGGTGCGTGCGCCACGTCCCCGCTTTACACCTCGTCGTACCGATACATGCGCAAGCAGGGTCGGGTGGTGACGGTGACCCGGCACCTCTGCGCGAAGCACGCCATGCTGTTCTCGATGAAGTACAGCGTGGCCTGGCCGGGCATGTTCCGCCGCATCCGCCGCCCCGCCGCCGCCACCTGGACCGCGGCCCTCGCCGCCTGAGCCCCTCCGCTCCTCCCGGCGCCGCTTGGCCCACCCGCCCGGTGGGGGCCGGGGGCCGCCCGGAGGCTCCGGTCCGTCAGCCGCCGGCGCTCTCCCCCTCGATCTTGCCTTCCAGCTTGCCGGTGTGGCGGATGTCCTTCCCCTTGACCATGAAGACCACCATCTCGGCCAGGTTCGTGGCGTGGTCGCCGATCCGCTCCAGGTACTTGGCGATCGACTGCAGCCGGGTGGCCCGGTAGATGTTGTGCGTGTCCTCCATCATGTACGTGAGGAGCTCGCGGAAGATCTGGTTGTAGAACGCATCGACGTTCTGGTCGCGCACGATGACCGCCTGAGCCCGCTCCGGGTCCCCCGCCACGAAGGCGTCCAGCGCCTCGCGCAGCATCCCCTGCACCTCCTCCGCCATGCGCGGGATGTCGACGTAGGGCTTGAGCTGCGGCTCCTCGTTCAGCTCGACCACCCGCTCGGAGATGTTGACGCCCAGATCCCCGATGCGCTCGAGATCCGTGACCAGCTTGAGGGCCATGGTGATGAAGCGCAGGTCGGACGCCACCGGCTGCCGGCGCGCCAGCACCAGCAGGCACAGCTCGTCGATGTCGACCTCCATCTGGTTGATCTTGCGGTCGAAGGCGATCATGCGCGTGGCCAGCACCGTGTCGCGCTCGAGCAACGCCTTGATGGACCCGGTGATGATCTCCTCCACCTTGGCGCCCATCCGCAACACCTGCTCGCGCAGCCTGCGGAGCTCTTGTTCGTATTCCCGGTTCGTGTGCTCGCGTGATGTCATGAACTGCGCGCCCGTCCCCTCAGCCGAACCGACCGGTGATGTAGTCCTCGGTCTTGGACTGCTTCGGCTTCGTGAAGATGTTGTTGGTCCGATCGTACTCGACCAGTTCGCCCATGTAGAAAAATGCCGTCCAGTCCGACACCCGGGCCGCCTGCTGCATGTTGTGGGTGACGATGACGACCGTGTATTCGTGTGACAGCTCGTCGATGAGCTCCTCGATGTGCGCGGTGGCGATGGGATCGAGGGCCGAGGCCGGCTCGTCCATCAGCAGGACCTCGGGCTCGACCGCCAGGGCGCGGGCGATGCACAGCCGCTGCTGCTGGCCGCCCGACATGCCGAGCGCGCTGTCCTGCAGGCGATCCTTGACCTCGTTCCACAGGGCCGCCTGGCCCAGCGCCCGCTCCACGCGGCCGGCGATCTCGACCCGGTTCTTGAGGCCGCCGATGCGAAGCCCGTAGGCCACGTTCTCGAAGATCGACTTGGGAAAGGGGTTCGACCGCTGGAACACCATCCCGATGCGGCGGCGCACCACCACCGGATCGATGCCCGGGCCATAGATGGGGTCGCCGTCGAGGCGTACGTCGCCCGTCACCCGGCAGGAGGGGATGAGCTCGTTCATGCGATTCAACGAGCGCAAGAAGGTCGACTTCCCGCAACCGGAGGGCCCGATCAGCGCCGTGACGTTCTTCTCGGGCACGTCGATGGTCATGGGGGCGAGCGCCCGCTTCTCCCCGTAGAACACCTGCAGGTCCCGCACCGCCAGCTTGATCGGGTGTTCCGTGCCCGCCACGGCGTTCGCGCTCAATGGGCTCCTCCCGCGAAGCGCCGGCGCATGCGCGCCCGCACCACCACCGCGGACAAATTCAAGATGAACGTCAAGATGAGCAAGACCAGCACCGTTCCGTAGAGCAGAGGCTTCGTGGCGTCGACGTCGGGCGACTGGGTCGACAGCACGTAGATGTGATTTCCCAGATGCATGAACTGTTGATGAAGGCTGTCCGGCAGGTGCGGCAGGAAGTACGCGACTCCCGTGAAGAGGATGGGCGCCACCTCGCCGGCGCCCCGGCTGATGGCCAGGATGGTGCCGGTGAGGATGCCCGGGATCGCCTGGGGCAGCACGACGTGGAACACCGTCTGGAACTTCGTGGCCCCCAGCGCCAGCGACGCCTCGCGCAGCTCGCGCGGCACCGCGCGGAGCGCCTCCTCGGTGGCCACGATGACGACGGGGAGGGTCAGGATCGCCATCGTCAAGGCGGCCCACAACAAGGCCGGCTGCCCCCACACGCGGTGCCCGCCGTTGAAGACCTTGTCGAGACCTCCCCCCACGAACTGCACGAAGAATCCCAGCCCGAACAGCCCGAAGACGATGGAAGGGACGCCCGCCAGGTTGCCCACGGCGATCCGGACCCCGCGCGTGAGCAACGACGCGGCCGGGGCGTACTCGCGCAGGTAGACGGCCGTCGCCACCCCGACCGGGACCACTGCCACCGTCATGATCATCACCATCACCAGCGTCCCGAAGAGTGCCGGGAAGATCCCCCCCTCGGTCATCCCTTGCTCGGGCGCCGTGAAGAAGAACCGCAGCGACAGCTTGGGCGCGCCGTGAATGACGACGTCGCCCAGGATGACGGCGAGGATGATCAACACCATCAAGATGGCCGCGCCCGACGCCACCGCGAGGGCCACATCACCGACGCGGTTGCGACGGGCCCGCATGAACGGCGAGGCGGGCGAGGACGACGCGGCGCCGTCCGTCACGCTGGCGACCGTCACAGGGGGACCCCCAGGCGGCGCTTCATGCGGTTGATGATCCAGTCGCCCGCGAAGTTCACGATGAACGTGCTGATGAACAGCAAGGTCCCCAGATAGAACAGCACGGTGTAGTGCGCGCCCCCGAAGACCACCTCGGCCAGCTCGGCGGCGATGGTGGCAGACAGCGTGCGCACCGAATCGGCGAAGGTCGCCGAGAGAATGGCCGCGTTGCCGGACGCCATCAGCACGATCATCGTCTCCCCGACGGCCCGCCCCAGACCCAGCGCCACCCCGGCGGCGATGCCGGGGCTGGCCGCGGGGAGGACCACGCGCAGGATCGTCTGCCAGCGTGCCGCTCCCAGCGCGACCGACGCCTCGACGTAGCTGCGCGGAACGGCGCCGAACGCCTCCTCGCTGATGGTGAAGATGACGGGGATGATCGCGAACGACAGCGCCACGCCCGCCACCACGGCGTTCAGCCGGGACTCCACCCCGAACGTGTTCTGCATCCAGCTGGCCATCACCATCAAGCCGAAGAAGCCGAGCACCACCGAGGGGATGCCAGCCAGCAATTCCACCACCGGCTTCACGATCTCGCGAACGCGGGGGCGGGCGTACTGCGACACGTACAGCGCGGCGCCCACGCCCAGCGGAACGCCGAAGAACATCGCGACGATCGTGACCTTCACGGTCCCCACGATCAGCGGCCAGAGGCCGTACTTGGGAATGTCGGAGACCGGCTGCCACACGTGGTCGGGCTGGTCGTATCCCGGCCACTGCTGCGCGAACCACATCTGCTTCAGCGTGACTTCCTTGTGAACCTCCGAGCTGGTGAGCAGCGGGATGGCCTCCCGCGCCACGAACACGAAGATGAGGATCACGGCCGCGATGGCGGCCAGCGCCATCACGCGAATCATGACCTCGGCGACCTTGTGCCAGACGGGCGGAGGCACCAGGACGACACGCGCGGCGAAGGGGTGTCGTTGGGCCATCTCTTTGATCTGCGGCTCGGTTCGGACGCGGTCAGGTTTCGTTGCCGCCGTATAAATGACGGCTTCGTCCGGCGGCGACATGGTCAGCACTACACCACCCCAAGATGGCGCGTCCGCATCCAGATTGTGACGTTTCTGTGACACCACCAGAGCTCTCTCCTGCCCGCCCCTGCTCTCCCGGCGACCCCGACGTCAGAGCGAGCTCTGCGAGCGGGTCCAAGCCCCCGGAAGGCGCGGCTTCGCCGCGCCGGCATCGTCGGCCTCCTGTTCGGGGGAGCTCATGAGGTGCTCATGAGGGGGCGTGCCCCCTCATGCTCTGAGCGTGAACGAGAAGGTCGTCCCCTTGCCGGGCGTGCTCTCCACGCTGACGTTCCCCCCCATCGTCTCGACCAGGTGCTTGACGATCGATAACCCCAGGCCAGTCCCCCCCATGTCCCGCGAACGGCCCTTGTCGGCCCGGTAGAAGCGCTCGAACAGCCGCGGCAGGTGCTTGGGCTCGATGCCGGGGCCGGTGTCCTCGACCGAAACTCGGAAGATCCCCTCGCGCTCCACCACGCGGACGGTGACGCTGACGTTGTCGCGGCAGTATTTTACGGCGTTCTCGATCAGGTTCGTCAGGATCTGCTCGACGGCGCGCTTGTCGGCGCGCGCGATGGAGGGCCCGGGCGGCGTCACCAGGCTCATCGTCAGGTGCTTCTTCTCGCCCGCCTCGCGGAACTGGGCCAGCACCAGCTCCGCCAGCTCGGCGATGTTCACCGCCTCGGATTGGGGCCGGAACTGCTTGGACTCGATGCGGGACAGCTCGAGCAGATCCTCGACCAGATCCTGCAAGCGCAGGGCGTTTCGCTCGATCATGTCGACGAACCGCACCGCGGCCTCGGGATCTTTCTCGATGGCGCGACGGGCGGTCTCCGCCGCCGAGCGCACCGCCGCGATCGGCGTGCGCAGCTCGTGAGACACGTTGGCGACGAAATCCTTCCGCATCGTCTCCAGCCTTCGGATCTCTGTCACGTCGACGAACACGGCCACCAGACCGCGCGGCTCGCCCCCCAGCGGCGTCGAGTGAACCATGAAGCGCCGCGGCCCCAGACCCGCCATCTCCACCTCGCCGGAGGCTGACTTCCCGGTCGAGGCAGAGCTGTCGAGCACCGCCTGCAGCTCGGCGTTGCGAATCGTCTCGATGGGCAGGCGCCCCACCAGATCGGACCCCAGCAGCAGCATCTCGCGCAACGCCCGGTTGATGAGGAGGATGCGCAGGTTGCGATCGAGCACCAGCACCCCCTCCTGCATCGACTCGAGCATGCGTCCCAGCAGGTCGCGCTCCCCGCGCAGCGCGGTCAGGCTCTGTGACAGGTTCTCGGCCAGGCCGTCCAGCGTCCGTCCCAGCGCGCCGATCTCGTCTTCCCCGCTCAGACGAATGCGCACGTCCAGATCGCCCGACGACATCCGCCGGGCCGCCTGGGTGATGCCGCGCAGGGCCCGCGACATCAACTGGGCCGCGATGGTCGCCATCACCACGGAGACGGAGAGGGCGAGAAACGCGGCGATGACCAGCGCCCGGTGGAACCGGCCCACGGCCCCTTCCAGGCGGCCGAGCGGCTCGGCCACGCGAACGGCGCCGACGACGCCCTGCCCGTCGGCGGAGCGCACCGGTACCGCCGCGTAGAACAGGCGGTGGCGCAAGGTCCCGCTCCACCGGATGGCGTCGCCCCGTTGCCCCCGCAGCGCCGCCGCGATCTCCGGACGGTCGCGGTGGTTCTCCAGCCCCGCCAGGGCGGGGAGCTCGACGTCCGAGTCGCCGATGACCACGCCGTCGGCGCGCACGACGGTCACCCGCAGATGGGAACGACGGCCGAACTCGTCGGCCCAGTGATCCCAGTCGGCGGGGCCGAGATCGATCGAGCGCCCCGCGGCTTGATACTCGATCAGGTCGAGCCGCCCGAACAGATCATCGCGGATGCCGTCGACGATGTCGTGCTCGAGCTGGCGACGCACCGCCACCTCGAGGACCAGAATCGAAACGGCGATCAACCCCAGCGACACCAGAACCAGCTTGGCTCTGATGTCGAGCTTCATTTTGGCTCCCGATCGTGCGCCCCATCGCCGTCCGGGGGGCTGCCGACGAACCGATAGCCGACGCCCCTGACCGTCTCGATGTACGCCCCCACCTCGCCCAGCTTTTCGCGCAGGCGCTTGACGTGGGTGTCGATGGTGCGGGTCATGTTCTCCTGGCTGGCGCCCCAGACGTCGTCGAGCAAGGCTCCCCGAGACTGCACGCGGTTCCTGCGCTCGTACAGCGTGCACACGAGCTTGAACTCGAGCGGGGTCAGCATCAGCTCCTGGGCGTCGACCCACACACGGTGAGCGCCCACGTCGATGGTCAGCCGACCGAAGCGCACCGGCTTCGTCGTCGTCGCGACCTCCTCGGCGGGGACGGTTCCGCGGCGCAAGACGGCGCGCAAGCGCAGCAACAGCTCGCGCACGCTGAACGGCTTGACCACGTAGTCGTCGGCGCCCAGCTCGAAGCCGACGACGCGGTCGATCTCCTCACCGCGGGCGGTGACCATCACCACCGGGACGTCGCGGGTGTTCTTCCCCGCCTTCAGGGCCCGGCACACCTCGAGGCCCGAGATGTCGGGCAGCATCAGATCGAGCAGCACCAGGTCGATCGACTGGTCGGCCGCCCACTCCAGGGCCTTGCGCCCCTCGCCAAACGTCACCACTTCGTGGCCGGCGTCCCGCAAGTTGTAGTCGAGAACCTGTCGGAGGTCGGCCTCATCCTCCACAACCAATATTCGCGCCATGGCGGCGCGAGCGTAACACGGGGGCCAACCGCCGTTGGTTTCGATTCAGTGGCGGCGCGGGCCGCCCCGTCAGCCAGGAAACGCGTGGCCGCGCCGCCGCGCGTAGGCATCCCGGTAGAGCTGCTCGTACGCCGCCGCCGCCCGCCCCCAGGAATTGTCCTGCGCCATCGCCGTCCGTCGCATCTTGTCCACGTGCTTCGGACGATCGAAGTAGGTCGACTGGGCCCACCCGATGGTGTTGGTCAGCCCGTCGACGGTCAGGTTGTCGAACATGAACCCCGTCCCCGTCACGTCCCTCTCGTCGTAGTTGACCACAGTGTCGCGCAGCCCGCCGGTGGCGCGCACCACCGGCAGCGTGCCGTAGCGCAGGCTGTACATCTGGTTGAGACCGCACGGCTCGAAGCGCGACGGCATGAGGAAGAAATCACACCCCGCCTCGATCCGATGCGCCAGCCCGTCGTCGAAGCCCAGATAGGCGCGGAACTTGTCGCCGCGTTGATAGGCGAGCGCCGCGAAGAACTTTTCGGCATCGGGATCGCCCGAGCCCAGCAGGACCAGCTGGAGATCCCAGGCCAGCAGGCGCTCGAGCGCGTGCGCCAGCACGTCGAGCCCCTTCTGCGACGTGAGACGTCCGATCACGCCGTAGAGCGGAACGTCCGCGAGCTGGGGGAGACCCACCTCCTTTTGCAGCGCCGCCTTGCAGGCCGCCTTGCCGGTCAGGTCGACGACGTCGAAGTTTCGCGCCAGGTGGGGATCGGTGGCCGGGTTCCACTCGTCGAAGTCGATGCCGTTCAGGATGCCGAACAGATCGTCGCGCCGTGACGCCAGGACGCCGTCGAGGCCGAAGCCATACTCCGACGTCTGGATCTCCCCGGCGTAGGTGGGGCTGACGGTCGAAAGCAGCGTGCTGTGGGCGAGCGACGCCTTCATCAGGTTGAGATCGCCGAAGTGTTCGAACTCGCCCGGATGGAAATGTTGCTGCCCCAGCCCGGTGATGAACATCGCCCCCGCCTCGAAGTTCCCCTGGTAGGCGAGGTTGTGGATCGAGAACACGGTCGCGGAGGCGTGCAGCGGTCGCGACCACTCCACGGTGTTGACGTAGGGAGCGATCAACCCCGTCTGCCAGTCGTTGGCGTGAATGACGTCGGGCATGAAGCCGAGCGCCTTGCACAGCTCGAGCGACGCACGCGAGAAGAACGCGAACCGCTCGAGGTTGTCGGGGTAGGCCTGGCCGGGAGGCCCATACAGGTACGGGCGATCGAAGAAGCGGTTGTACTCGATGAAGTAGATGGGGACGTCGCTGCCGGGCAGCCGCCCGGCGCGGACCGCGGCACGCGTCGAGCCGAAGTACATCGGGACGTTCAGCAGGCCGTCGAGGACCTCGAGATCGGCCCAGTTGATCCCGCCGTACAGCGGCATCACCACCCGCACGTCGATCCCGCGCTTGCGCAGCGCGCGCGGCAACGCCCCCGCGACATCGGCGAGACCGCCGGTCTTGCGAAAGGGTGCCACTTCGGACGCGACGAACAGGACTTTGAGCGGGGGCATCTAGAATTGGGGGCGGGCGGGACGCGAACCGACGCGGTGGCGCGGGATCTTCAGCTCGCGTAGATGCGGTAGTCGATGTCGGGAAAGATGTTGTCCTTCCCTTCGAGCTCCGAAAGAAATGGTTCGTCCACGGTCCCAGCGCGCAGACCGTCGTACAGCCTGTTGAAGCGCACCACGTGCTCGTTGAAGCGGCGCGTGGCGTAGGGAACCGTCGTCCCCGTCGACATGATGAACGTCCAGTCACTCGACTGCGCCAGCATCAGCTCGCGCGCCGTCTGATTGAGGGCGCGAATGGTCAAGGGATCGGTGGCGCGGGCGTTCGTGCGCGACAGCTCGACCATGCGCTCGCCCGCCGCGTGGACGTGCCGGTAGGTCCAGGCGTTGGTCTCGTTCAGCCACTGATCGCTGTAGCCCTTGCGCCCCCACGACGAGGCGCTCGGCGTCGCCTGCTGGTTGGTGGGATGCCGCTCGAGGTAGTCGCCCGGCGTGAGCGGCTCGATCGTCGACTGATCGTAGTGCAACTGGCGGAACAGATCGCCGAGGAAGATCGGCCCCTCGTACCACCAGTGCCCGTACAGCTCGGCGTCGTAGGGGCTGACGATCATGGGCGGGCGATCGAGGCCGCCGGCCAGCCGCTGCGCCTGCTTCTCCATGTTGCCGCGGAAGTGCGCGGCGTGCAGGCCCGCCTTGCCGCGCGCGATGTCCGGATCGTAGACCCACTTGTCGTGCAGCTGGTTGTGGGTGATCGCGTGATACTTGAAGCCGGTGTACATCCTGTGCCCCTCGGGGTGGATGTGCGGCGCGATGTAGTCCATCGGCAGATCGAAGCCGATGTCGCGATAGAAGTCGCGGTAGTGCGGGTCGCCCGGGTAGCCGTGCTGCGCGCTCCACACCTGCTCCGAGGACTCGGTGTCGCGCCCGAAGGCCGCCACCCCCGTGGGACAGTAGAGGGGCGCGTACACGCCGTAGGCGGGGCGGCGATCGGCGTTCAGGATCGCGTGCGTGTCGACCAGGAAATAGCGCACGGCCGCCTCGCGAAGCAGCTCGTCGACCCCGGGGACATAGCCACACTCCCCCAGCCACATGCCGAGCGATCGGCGACCGAAATGCTTCTCGTAGAGATCGGCGGCGGTGTGAACCTGGGCGCGGATGGCGGCCCAGTTACGGTCCATGAGCGGGAAGAACGCGTGCGTCGCCGTCGAGGTGATGACCTCGAGACGCCCCGCCTCCTGCAAGCGTCGAAACGCCTGCACCAGGTTCCCCTCGTGGCTGCGCCAGGTGTGGCGCAGGCTCTGGAACCTGTCGCTGTACATCTGCGCCAGCCGCATGTAGTGCGGCTCGGACTTGGTCCGCACCAGCTCCTTTTGCGCCAGCGCGATCAGGTCATCGAGGTACTCGGCGTAGCGCTCTTTCAGCAGATCGTCGGTCAGCATCGTGATGAGCGGCGCCGACAGCGAGACGGTGCAACGGAACGGAATGCGATCGGTCATCAGACCTTCGAAGGTCTGGATGAGCGGCAGGTACGTGCCGGTGATGGCCTCGTACAGCCAGTCCTCCTCCATCACCGTCGGGTCCTCGGGATGACGGACGAACGGGAGGTGGGCGTGAAGAATCAGAGAAAAGTAGCCGGTCGCCATGTCTCTCATCCGTTTGATTTGCCGTCGCCCGAAGGGTAGCCCGAAAGGTTAGGCGATTGGTTGGGCGCCTGGGGCGGGCCGCCGACGGGACGGGGATAGTCGGAGCTGACCGCCAGCGGCTTCTGAACGTAGTCGGACGCGCCGCCCAGCCGCCCCTCGCTTCCGCCACCGTGGTTCCAGGCGGCTTCGCCGCTCAGGCGGCGCTCGCTCGCCCCTTTGCGCAGCCGCTCGCTGGCGCCCATGTACATCCGCTCGCTGGCGCCGGACAGGCGCAGCTCGCTCGCGCCGATGAAGTAGAGCTCGGACGAGCCGCCCAGACGCAGCTCGCTGCCGCCGCGCCACACCCGCTCGCTCGCGCCGCGCATCAGGTGCTCGGAGGCGCCCAGCCCGTTCACCCCGTGGCCCTCGGTGGTGTGAACGATCTGACGCCCCGTCTCCTCGCCCCACGAGCGGTACACCTCCCAGCGCGAGATCACCGACCGGCTGCGCGTCGCGCCCAGGCCGTGAATCACCACCTGCCACGGGCCGTAGACGACGTGCGTCTTGGCGCCCGCGCGAAACACCCGCGTGCGCCCCACGGAGGTCTCGCGCACCGGCTCGGGAACCTCGACCGGATACGGGAACGGCCCCTCGCTCCAGGACGTGATCTGGGAGTGCTCTTCCCAGGTCAGGCGCCCCTCCCCCATCACCACGCCGTCGGTCTTCACCTCTTCCCACTCGCTGTGCCACTCGCTGCGGTGAACGATCGTCTCGCTCTCCGACTCGACCTGAACGACCGTCTCGACCAGCTCGGGAGGGGGCAAGGCCACCGGCAAGGGGGCGACCACGACGGCGGAGGGGGGCGCGACCACCTCGCCGGGCGCCGCGTCTCCTGGACGCCCCGGCTTCGCCAGCCAGGCGCGGCGCACCTGACCGTTCGTCAACCGAACCGTCAACCACTCGGGCTCGGTCCAGGCCACCGGCTCCTTGCGCGGGAACTCGACGCGTCCCGAACGCGCGATCTTGGCGAAGCTGCCATCCTTCGCGAGCAGGCCAATCTCGACGATGGTCTCCGAGCTGGGCTTGCCGATGGTGAAGAACCACTGGCGGGCGGCCCGGTCCAACCCCTGATCCAGGGTCGAATGGGCGTTCCATCCGTCGAAGATCCGCCCCGTCGTGTCGTACAGCCGGAGGTTCAACCAGGCGTCGCCGCCGGCCGAACCCAACGTCTTCCGGGCGCGCTCGAGCGCCTCCTCGGTGACCTCCCAGTAGACGAAAAGTCGATCGGGATCGACCGCCATCGCGGTGACGCGATCGCGGCCATATCCCCAGGGGATGTCCTTGGACGGCTCGGCCGTCCCCCCCGCGCCCTTCTGGCGGAGCTCGAACTTGTGGGCCACCGGAGCGACCGCTTGCCCCGCGGCTTTCTGGTCTGGCGCGCCCTTCTGGGCCTGCCGGCCCGGCTCCGGCTGGCCGGCCTCCTTGGCGGGGGTCGCCTCGACGCCGGCGCCGGAGAGCAGGTCGCTCCACGCCTTCCACAACCGCTCGACCAGCAGGTCTTTCTTCAGCCGGGAGACGGTGGTCAACCCCAGCAGACGCGCGACCTCCAGCAGCTGCCGCTGAGGCAGCTCGGTCAGCGCGGAAACATGGATGTCCTCGGGCGAAGCACCGGCTCGGCCCGCCAGAAACTGGGTCAGCTCGGCAACGAGACTTTCACTGGTGGTCGGGTTCGCTGACACGGCAACTGGCAGGTTAGCCATTCTTGGCGTCGGATGCTGGTAAATTCTTTGTTTCGAGACTGGCAACATTCCCGACGGTGCCGCGGTCACGCCCACGACGCGCCCAGCGACGAATCACGAAAGGTTTCGTGCATCTTGACGATGCCCGGCAAATCGCCTAGGTAAAAGACCGTTTCGAGGGCGCTTAACTCAGCGGCAGAGTGCCACCTTCACACGGTGGAAGTCGCAGGTTCAATCCCTGCAGCGCCCACAGCCGGAAAAATGCCGACCGCAGCGCCGTACAAGCCGTGGATCCTCGGCGCCGTGGTCACGGGTTCCCTGGTGGTGTGCGGCGTCCTGCTTCGTCGCGGCGGTCCGGCCAGCGAGCCCCCCGCGACCCCGATGCCCGCGCCGAAAGCGGAGGCCTGGCTCGTCACCAAGCGGGACCTCCAGGCGTCGCAGGCGCAGAAGGACATCGAGGCCCGGTTCGAAGCTGGGCGCGACGAGGAGACGAAGAATCTGGCGCTGGCGGCCGCCGCGAAGCTGGGCGAGCGGGCCTCCGTCGTCTGGCTCGCGCACGTGGGCGCCAGCGACCCACGATTCGCCGCCCAGGCCAACCGCGCCCTCGGTCAGTTCACGAACCGAAGCGTGGGACCGGAGCTGGGGGAGATCGCCACGTCGGACGGCCCCGCCGCGGTCCGGGCCGCCGCCGTCACCGCGCTGGTGGCGACGGGAGATCTGGCGCAGGCGGTCCAGGTCGGCGCCCTGGTCGCCGACGGCAGCCAGCCGCTCATCGTCAGGCAGGCGGCGGCGAACGCGCTCGGGCAGATGCGGCGCCCCGGCTCGGCGCCCGCGCTGGCGGCGGCGCTCGAGGGGCTGGGCACCTCGGCCGCGCGCGGGGACCAGCAGCTTCGCGTCTCGATCATTCTGGCGCTGGGCCGCATCGGCACCACCGAGGCGCGCGCGGCCCTCGACGCGCACGCCCGGCAGAACCTTCCCGACGCCGAACGCACCGTCCTCGAAAACGCCCGGCGGCTACCGCAGTAGAGCTCAGGCGCCGCGCGGCTGCTCCGCCAGGTGACGCGCCACCACGCCCTCGGCGCCGCGAACGGAGGCCGTGTAGAACCGCGCCCGCAAAAGGTCCCGCGCCTGCTCGTCCAGATCGCCCGGGCGCCCCAGGGCGGCGCGACGGCGGGCCGCCGCGTGCGACACGATCAACGCCGACGCCACCGACAGGTTCAGGCTGCGCGTCATCCCCAGCATCGGGATCGAGAACGGCACGTCGGCCCGCGCGATGGCGTCCGCCGTCAGTCCGGCGTGCTCGTTCCCCACCACGATGGCGGCGGGGCGGGCGAAGTCGAGCTCGTCGAGCGTGGTCTTGGCGTCGGGGACGGCTGCGTACAGCACGAAGCCGGCGGCGTGCAAGCGCGCTTGCGCGGCGGCGAACGTGGCGTGCCGCTCGACGTCCATCCACTTCTCGCACCCCTGGCTCACGTCGGCCGAGAAGCGGAACCGCTCGGCCGCCTCGACGACGTGCACCGTTTGCAATCCGAACGCCTCGGCGCTGCGCAACACCGCCGCGCCGTTGCGCGGATCGTGCAGGTTCTCGACCAGCACCGTCAGGCCGGACAGGCGCGCCTCGATGATGGCGTCGATGCGGCGGCGCCGCTCCTCGCCCAGCAAAGGCGCCAGCGCCTCGCAGATGGCATGAGGCTCGGCGGCCCGCGCTCGTTCGGTCATGGGCGCCGCGCCGCCTTCCCCGCGCGCGCGCGCTTTCCCTCCTTGGCTTGCGAGAACAAGCGGCGAAGCTTGCCCACGGGCAGCGGCCCGTCTCCCTCGGCGTCGGCGTCGCCGTCGAGCGCGTCGCCTTCGGCGGGGACCTCCGGCTCGGGGCGAGCGGTCATCTTCTTCACCCAGTCGAGACACTGCCGTTCGTTCATCTCCGATTCGCTGCGATCGAAGACCAACTTCTGGCCTTGCGCGGCGGCGAAGTCCTCGTCGCTGATCCGCCCCCGTTCATGGACCTTGGCCAGGATGCGATGCAGGTAGCGGTCCCACGCGGGCAGCGGCGCGCCGTGGCAGTACTGGATGTAGCGGCGCTTGGGGCTGGGCAAGATGGACGAGAAGAAGGCCGCCTCGAGGGGCGTCAGCTCGGAGGGCTTCTTGCCGAAGTAGTGCTGGGTGGCGCGGCCGATGCCGTAGATGCGCGGACCAAACTCGATGGCGTTGAAATACAGTTCCAAGATTCGTTCCTTCGGGACCTCCTGTTCCAGGTACCACACCAGGAACAGCTCCTGCAGCTTCCGCGACAGCGTCTTCTCCTGGCTGAGCAAGACGTTCTTGACCATCTGCATGGTGATCGACGACGCCCCGCCTCGGAAACCGCCCCGCTCCAGGTTGTGCTTCAACGCCGTGCGAAACTCGGACGACACCCAGCCACGATGCTTGAAGAAGCCGTTGTCCTCCGTGGTGAGGATGGACGCGACGAGAAAAGGCGAGATCTCCTCGTAGGGAACGAAGTCGGGATTCTCGGGCCCCACGATGAAGTCCATCAGCTCGGTGCTGCCGTCGGCGTGCGAGTCGGGCGCCACCGGCACCTCCACCGATTGCGCGATCGATTCGTTCGACGTCAGCGCCTTCACGTCGGGGGGAACCTTCAACACGCGGCAGCCGTCGATCCCGATCTTGCCCTTCAGCTCGAGCGCGTCGAGATCGGCGTAGTCGATGCGCGTCGACACATCGGCGCCGAACATCCCTTGCAGCACGAAGCCCTGCAGGCGCGGCACCACCGCGGCCGGCAAGCTGGCCAGCGCCTTGGCGCAGGGGAGCTTGGGGATCTCCAGCGCCAGCTCGAGCCGGGGACGAAAGCCCAGCTTCGAGCCGTCGGCGAAGGTCACCGTGCCCGGGCCCAGCTCGACGAAGCCCGAGAGCTTGCCGTGCAGCTCGCCGATGCTCCCTTCCAGGCGATCGATCGCCACCCGGCGCGCCGCCGGAAAAGCGGTGCCGCGCAGCACCAGGCCGATGTCGACGTTCCGGATCGGGTCCGACGCCAGCGCGTGATGCTGGAAGCTGAGCCCGCTGACCCGCATGTTGCCGCCGAACCGCACGGCGCCATCCGCCCAGCTGACGTCGAACGCGGCGTCGACGTTGGTGTCGGCGGGCGACAAGATCGTCTTCGGCAACACGTCGGCGATCTCTCCGAGCGAGAAGCGCTCCGCCCGTAGCGAAAGCTGCCCGGCGCGCGTTGCGGGGTCGAGCCCGCCGCGCGCCGTCCACAGCGTCTCGCGCGCGCCGCCGTAGCTGCCGTCGAGATCGACCGTCAGCTCTTCCGCGGGTTTCCCTTCGGCGGGCGCGGCCCGCGCCGTGGGGAGGATCTTGCCGTGGATGCCCGTCAATGAAAGCTTGGGCAAGGGGGTCGCGAAGCCGCCGTCGATGGTCACCGCCGGATAGCCGCGGGGGCGCAGGCCGGTCAGCGCCTCGTCGACGGTGAGGACGCCCGCGCCGAACAGTGGCCCGCCGGCGTTGCCCAGCGCCAGCACGCCCCCGATCTTCTCGGCGCGCATGCTGACGGAGGTCCCGGGGATCAGCTGGCAACCGAGCTTCTCGATGTCGACGGTCAGCGCCGAGGCGGCATCGTGCAAGCGGACCTTGGCGTTGGTGAGCGTCACCGCGGGGAGGCGGGGCTCGGTCGAGGAGGCGGGCGCGGCCGCGGAGGACGCACGCTTCGACCGCAGCGTCGCCATCATCGCCGAGACGTTGTCGTCGTCGCCCCCCCGCCTCACGTCGAACGTCGCCCCGTCGACCACGATCGTGCCCCGACGAAACAGCGCCGCCGAGAAAGGAATCCGCGCCGTCGCCACGCGCGCCAGCGGCGCCGATGTGGGCCCCCCCTGCCCCACCCGGATCGAGCGAAAGACGACACCGGTCAGGCCGGCCCGCGCCTCGCCGATGTCGACGTCGACCCCCAATCGCTCGCGCAGCAGGCTGGTGGCGCGATGGGCCGCGATGGCGCCCCCCAGGTACGGGTATGCGACGAGCAGCACGAGCGCTGCCCCCACGGCCGCGACGGCCCGGGGCCTACGCTGAGTCCAGGCTCGAACAACCGGCACGGTGAAACGCCGTCGGTCGGAACCGGAGGTCATCACGGCCGACAATGTAACACCGCACGAGGGGGCCAGCGGAGCACGAGTGTCCCAGGCCATCCCCGGGCGGTCCCCCCAGACCGCTCGTCCCCCCGTCAGCAGGCCCGACCCACCGACGCCCCAATCGAGCAGCAATCAGGCGGCGCGGGGCATCAGGTGCGCGTGGTTCGCCGTGATCTCGGAGGCGAGGCGGTGGCGGGCATGGTGGAGACGCGACATCACCGTGCCGATCGGGCAGCGCGCAATCTCCGCGATCGACTGATAGGACTCCCCCTCGAGCTCACGCAGCGCCAGCGCCTGGCGATGGACGGGGGGCAGCGCCTGGAGCAGACGATGGACCTCGCCGCTGACCTCGGCGGTGCTCACCAGATCCTCGGGGGTTTCCACGACGGCGCTCGGCAATTCATACGCGCCCTCGGCCTCGCGATCGTCCGCGGCTCGGGAGCCCAGCGCGGCGGCGGGACCTCGGGCGCGGAGGCGGTCGAGGGCCGCGTTCACAACGATGCGATGGATCCAGGTCGACAGCGCCGCCCGCCCCTCGAAGCGACCGAAGCTGCGCCACACTTTGAGCATCGCTTCCTGCACGACGTCCTCCGCGTCGTCGGGGTTCCGCGTCATGCGCAGCGCCACCGCGAACATGCGGGGGCGGGCCGCGGCGAGCAGCTCCGGCAACGCCGCGCGCGCCCCACCCGGATCGGCGGCCGCCGGCGCCGCCACCTCCACGATCGCCCCTCGGGTGTGGGGCGCTTTTGTCGAGACCAACCGCTCATCCTTCGTCACGGGGCCGAGAACGCTGGGGTTTGTCATGGCGAACTGACGCTTGTGCAAGCGCGATACCGATTGCGCGGCCGCCCAGCCGCGCCTTCGACGGCCTGGTAACATCGTCCGAGACCGGATGGCGACAACGGACAGGATCCACGTCTTTCTGGGCAGCTTGCGCAGGCGGCTCGTCCTGCGGGCGGCGCTGCGCGCGCTGACGCTCGGCCTGACGGCCATCCTGCTCATGCTGCTGGGGCTCGCCTTCGCCGCGGCGTCGTTCGGACCCGCGGGGTTCTGGCTCCCCTTGACGATCTCCCTCGTCGGGGCGGGCGCGCTCGGGGCGGTCGCCCTCGGCGTATGGCGACCGTGGCGGGCCGTGCGCGGCGATGCCCGGGTCGCGCACGTGGTGGGGCGCTTGCGCCCGGGCCTGACGACCCTGTCGGACGAGCTGCTCACGGCCGTCGAGCTGGCCCCACGCTCCTCGACCTCCGCCGCCACCGCGGAGCCGTCCCTGATCTCCAGCGCGCTCGTTCACGCTTTCCGCGATCGCCTGGCCGAGACCGTCGCCGTCGTGGATGCGAAGCAGTTGATCTCCATGCGCCCCGTCGCCTCGGGCGCGCTGGCGGCCGTGGTCAGCGCGGCCGTCGTCTGGGGCGCCGCGCAGATCTCGCCGCAGTTCGTGGGGCGCGGCCTGGCGACGCTCACCCACCGGCCCAGCCGCTTCGAAGGGGCGGCGGTGTCGCTCGGTCCCATCGTGGGCGACGTTCGCATCACCTACGAATACCCGCCCTACACCGGCCTCCCCCCGCGGACCATCGAGGGCTCGACCGGCGACGTGATCGCCGTCAAGGGGACGCGCGTGAAGATCGAGACGACGCCGTTGCGCCGCGCGCGTGGCGCCGTCCTGTTGCTGGGAGAAACCGGCGAGGCGGGCGAGCTCCCCGTGCGCATCCAGAAGGGCCTCCTGACGGTCCATCTGACGCTCGTCGACAGCGTCAGCTATCGGTTCTGGCTGCAACCGCTGATCGGTCGAGCGGTGCGCGAGCTGCGCAGCCACCGCCTGGAAGCGGAGGCGGATCGCCCCCCCCGGGTCGAGATCCACGGCCCCGCCGATCGCCTCGAGCTCACCTCGCCCCGCCCCATCGAGGTCGGCTTCGCCGCCGACGACGACTACGGTCTGGGGGCCATCGAGCTGGTGTTTCGCGTCGACGACGGCCCGGAGCACCGGCAACCCTTGAAGGATCCGCACGGCGCCCGGCTGGCGGAGGGGCGCACCCTGTGGGATCCGTCGCATCTCGCGCTGTCTCCCGGGGCGCGCATCGCCTATCACGTCGAGGCCCGCGATCGCGACGAGATCTCGGGACCGAAGGTCGGCTCGTCGCGCACGCTGTACGTCGTGATCGCGCGGCCGCAGGAGACCGTGGGGGCGCGGCTCGATCGGCAGCGCGAGATCCTCGAGCACTTCATCGCCGACCTGGCCGATCGCCTGGAGGTGACGGAGGCCAAGCCACCCTCGGGCGAACGCCCCAGTCCGGCCAGCTACACGACGCTCGACGAGAACGAAGAGGCGCACCTGACCTTGCTGGGGCGGCTGCTCGACGACGATCGTCGCGAGGGAAACCTGGGCAAGCCGCTGCGGGCGGCGCTGGCCGGGATCGCCGATCGCCTGGGCAAGCTGCTGCGCGAGGAGAAGGAGCTGCTCGGCAAGCGGACCCTGGCGGCGACCCGGCTGCGCGACGTCGACACCCGCCACCTGGGAGAGCTCGAGAAGAGCGTGCTGCTGATGGACGATCTGATCGGACGACAGCGCCTGGAGGATCTGGCGGCGATCGGCAAGGAGCTGACCGACGCGCATCACCGCCTGCAGGATCTGTTGACCCGCTACGCGGCCACCAACGACGAGGCGCTGCGCCGCCAGCTGGAGCGGGAGATCCGCAACCTGCGCGCCCGGCTGGCCGACCTGGCCCAGAAGGTGGCGGAGCTGAAGAGCCGGAACGACGTCGGCGAGGAGTGGCAGAACCTGCCCGACACCCGCGCGCTCGCCGAGCGGGCGAAGCGGCTCGACGATCTGCTGGCGCAGGGGGACTCGAAGGCGATGGGTCAGGCGCTGTCCGATCTGGGCAAGGATCTGCAGAGCCTGCGGCAGATGCTGGACGAGAACGCCGAGGGGTTCGGCGCGGAGCGGTTCCCGCAGGAGAACCGGGTCGTCTCCGACCTGATGAAGAAGATCGGTGATCTGGAGGGGGATGAGCGGGCCGTCGCGGGCGACACGAAGGCGCTGGCGGACAAGCAGGACGCCGAGACGGAGAAGCGGCTACGCGACAAGCTGGCCGAGTGGACGCGGCTCGAGAACGACAAGATCGAGAAGCTGAAGCAGAAGCTCGGCGAGGTGAAGACGGGCGGCAGCGAGAGCGCCCTGTCCGAGGAGGTCGAACGGGCGCGCGAGAACGCCCGCCAGCTCAAGCGATTGCTCGGCGAGCGCGACCTGGCGGAGGCCAAGCAGGAGGCCGACCGCGCCGTCACGAACCTGGACCGCCTCACCGAGCATCTCGACGGTGACGAGCGCCCCGGGCGCAAGGAGACGAGCCCCCGAGAGAAGGCGCGGGCCAGCGCCGCGCGCAGCGTCGCCGAGGCCCAGGGTCTGGCGCAGGAGATCTCCGACGACCTGCGTAGCCTGCTGCCCAAGCCGGAGGAGACGCTGTCGCCCGAAGATCGCGCCCGCGCCGCGGCGGAGAGCGAGCGACAAAACAGCATCGGCGACCGCACCGAGGAGACGGCGCGCGAGGCGGCCCGGCAGCTGGGGAAGATGCCGGGCCTCGATCGCGCCGCCGATGATCTGAAGGCGGCCGCCCAGCAGATGCGCGAAGCGTCCCAGCAGCTGCGACGCGGTGACGCCAAGCAGGCGAGCGGCGCGCAGCAGAACGCCGTCGAGCGGCTGGCCAAGCTGCGCGACAGCCTGCAGGAGCGCTCGAGCGGCGGCGCCTCGCCCCAGCACGATCCCGTGCGCATCCCCGGCGCCGACGAGTCGCAAGCGCCCCGGGCCTGGCGTCAGGAGCTGATGGACGCCATGAAAGAGAAGGCGCCCGAGCACTTCCGCGACGACGTCCGCCGCTACTACGAGGAGCTGGTGCGTTGAGGACGCCCCGCGCTCGCCTCGCGCTCGGCCTGCTGGTCGCGGGGCTAGCTGTCCGCCCCGCGTCGGCGCAGCAAGGCGGCGCGCCCCCTTCGGGGTTCCTGTCGGCGGCGGGACAGCAGGCCGAGCGCAGCCTCGACGAATGGCGCTTCGCCGACGGGCGCGCGCGCATCGCCGAGCTGTCCGTCCGCTCCCCGCCGACGACCGAGGCGGCGTACCTCGACGGCTACGCGCGCTTCCTCGAAGGGGACTACACGGGGGCGGTCACGAACCTGAACCTGGCCGCCGAGGCCGCGCCCACCGACGTGAACGTCAAGGAACTGGCCGCGCTGGCGCGCGCCGCCGCCGACGCCGTCAAGGATCACAAGGAGGCGCGCTCGACCCACTTTCTGGTGCGCTACCCGCCCGAGGACGCCGTCCTCGTTCCCTACGCGCTCGAGACGCTGGAGGCGGCGTACGCGGCGCTGGCCAGCGACCTCGGCTTCGCCGCCGAGATGCCGGTGCGGGTGGAGTTCTATCGCAGCCCGACCGATCTCGCGGCCGTGTCGTCGCTGTCGGCGGCCGAGGTCGAGCGCACCGGCACCATCGCGCTGTGCAAGTGGGCGCGCCTGATGGTGACCACGCCACGCGCGCTGTCCTACGGCTACCCCTGGCTCGACAGCATCAATCACGAGCTGATCCACTACGCCGTCTCGCAGCTGACCCACGATCGCGCCCCGGTCTGGATGCAGGAGGGGCTGGCGAAGTTCATGGAGAAACGCTGGCGCGAGCCGGCCGGGGGAAAGCTGGCGCCGGCCATGGAGCACCTGCTGGCCAAGGCGCTCCACGGCGGCAAGCTGATCAGCTTCGATGCCATGCACCCATCGATGGCGAAGCTCCCCTCGGCCGAGGACGCCTCGCTGGCGTTCGCCGAGGTGGCCACGGCGATCGCGACGCTGCACGCCCAGGGGGGGATGCCGGCGTTGCGGAGCGCCATCGCGGCCGTGGCCGACGGCGGCGACGCTCGCAAGGCGGTCGCGGCGGCGGCGGGCGGCGGCTGGCCCGAGTTCGAGCGCGCCTGGAAGAGCTACATGGTCGGGCTGAAGCTGAAGACCTATCCTGGCTTCGACATCCCCACCACCCACATCCGCAAGTCGGCCGCGATCGCCTCGCGCCGCAAGCCGACCGAGGACGAGGCCTCCGGGGGGCTGAAGGCCTCCGGTCCGCTGCGCTACCTGCGCCTCGGCAACATCCTGTTGAAGCGCAACCGCCCCCGCGCCGCCGTGCTGGAATACGAGCGGGGCGCGCACGCCGCGACGATCGGCCGCAGCCCCGCCACCGGTCCCGAGGCGGCCGCCGCCAACTGGCTGTTCCCGGTCAAGCTGGGACGAACGTATCTGGCGCTCGCCGAGCCCGACCAGGCGCTGCGGGCCATCGAGCACACCCGCGCCATCTATCCCGATCTGCCGTGGCCGAACCTCATCGCCGGGCAGGCGCTGCTGGCGAAGGGCGAAGCGAGGGACGCGGCGGTCGCCTTTCGCGCGGCGCTGGCCACGAACCCCTTCGATCCCGCGGTGCACTGCGGGCTGGGGGACGCCTACGCCCAGCTTCCGGCCGCCGAGCGCCCCCCCGATGACCGCATCGCCCGCGAGCGACAGTTCTGCAAGGAACTGGCGGAGTAGCCGGCGCTACGACGGCTTGATCTCGTAGAGACCTAGCGCCCGGTTGGCGACGAACCGCACCTCCGCGCCCAGCCCGTCGGGGCCCTCGTCCTGGCAGCGCGACAGGATCTGCAGCAGCGCTTCACGGGTGCGCCGCAGCTCGAAGATCAACCAGCGCACCTCGATGGAGCTCTCGGAGGACTCCTGTTGGGCGCGCTCGATGTCGCGGAGCCGCCATTCGGTTCGTTCCAGGGAATCGAGCTGGCGCCCTTCCCCGAAGCAGTCGGGGCAGACCGTGGGACCATTCTCGGTCCCGATCTCGCCCGCGCCATGACAGGACGAACAGCGTTCGGAGACAGGCTCGCTCATGGGACGGCATTTTCCTCGATCGCGGGCCCGGTCGTCCAGGGTCGTTCGACGCACGCGGCCGTGGCCAGCACGTGCGTCACGAACCGTTCGCTTCATGACGTCTGCGGCGCGCCATGATATGTAGGGCCGGCGTTCTTTTGCGCTGCTCGCCGTTTCCCGAAATCGGGTCACCCCGCGTTCCTTGTCTATCCCTTTGCTCTATCCCTTTGCCCTGTCCCTTTAGCGAGTAGTTTCCTGGTCGTTTCGACGTCGCCCGCTGCAGGAGGTCTTCTCCCATGTCCCCACGCCCCTCGATCGGCGACTCGCGCGTCGCCAGCAATCTTGGCTTGATCCTGTTCGGCGCCGGTCTGATGTCGGTCTCGGCCTTCTGCACGAAGGCGTCCGACAGCGGCGGCGGCTCCGGCTCGGGGGGCAAGTCCGGGGGGTCGACCGGCGGGTCGAACGGATCTAGCGGCGGCTCCAACGGCTCATCGAGCGGCGGCGCGAACGGCTCTGGGGGGAGCAGCGCGTCGGGCGGCAGCTCCTCGGGGGGCACGACGAGCAGCGGAGGCAACAGCAGCGGCGGCAGCACGAGCAGCGGCGGCTCCAGCAGCGGCGGCGCGGTCGGCTCGGGGGGCGTGACGGCGAGCTCGGGCGGAACCTCCGGCGGGGACGACGCCGCGACCACGGACGCCGCCTGTCAGATGGCCACCATCATGTTCGCGCCGACGATTCCCACCGTGACGTTGCTCGTCGATCGGTCGGGCAGCATGTTCCACTGTCTCAGCGGCAACACCGGCGACGCGATCTGCGCCGACATGACCAACACCTCCTGGTACAACCTGAAGACTGCGATCGAGTCGGTGCTGACCCAGCTCGACTCGCAGGTGCGCTTCGGCTTCTCGACGGTCTGGGGCACCAACCCGGCGTCCGGTGGAATGTGCCCGTCGCTGCAGGGGATGACCACGGACGCCGTGCCTCCGGCCTTGAACAACGCCGCCGCCATCACGAAGCTCTACGACGGTCTGGCGCTGCCGCCCAACAGCACGCAGTCGGGGATGAAGTTCGAGTCACCGGCCAGCGAGTCGATCGCCGTCGCGGCGAAGGCGCTGGCGGCCGATACCAGCCCTGGCGGCAAGTACATCATCTTCTTGACCGACGGGCAGCCGGACTACTGCGACGACTCCAACTCGCTGTGCGCCCCGGACTCCGTCGTCTACCAGTTGCAGGCGGCGGCCACGGCGGGCGTCAAGACGATCGTCTTCGGCGTGCAGACGTCGCTCTTCGATCTGGCGCCCGGCGTGTTGCAGTCGTTCGCCAACGCCGGCGCCGGCGAGCCGACGCTCGCCCCGGTGAAAACGGGCGGGACCGCGAACGACTTCTACGACCAGTGCAACGGCCTCGCCCCCTGGGCGGCCGACCTGGCCGCCTCCGGCAAACCCAGCATGCGGGGCTCGACGGCCGGCACGTACGCGACGACGATGGGGCCGACGATGCCCTACCAGCCGAGCGCCTCGAATCTGAGCCAGCTGGTGACCCAGCTGACCGCGGCCATCAGCGGCGTCAAGAGCTGCGACTTCGATCTCGGCAACGTCGGTGGCCAGTCGATCAAGGTCGATCTGACCCAGCTCGCCTCGGCGCACGTCTGCCTGGGCAAGACCTGCCCCGACACGACCGAGGTGACGCAGGACGCGACCAACGGCTGGTCGATGTCGTCGGCGACGCAGCTCACGTTGAACGGCACCGCCTGCGACAAGTGGCGGATGCCGAACAACAACGACATCAGCTTCGACTTCCCCTGCAAGTCGATCATCTTCGAATGACCCGCGCGCGCCATGCCACGAAAAGCAGAAAGAAGCCCATGGGGATGAGAGATACGCGTTCCGGCGTCCGGACCTGGATGTTCGCATCCCTCGCCCTGGCGAGCGGCGCGGTCGGTTGCAAGACCATCGCCCCCTCGACGGGCGGCAGTGGAGGGGGCAATGGTTCGGGCAGCGGCGGCAGCGGCAGCGGGCAGGACGCCGGCGGCCTGGACGTCCCCATGATGCCCGACGTGGCCATGGAGCACCTCTCGTCGGGCGATGCGGGGGACGCGGTGGGGGACGGCATCTGCGCCGCCACCACATCGTCGGCGATGCTGGTCCCGCTCGACCTCTACGTGATGATGGACAGCTCGAAGTCGATGAACGAGACCGACTCGATGGGGACCGACAAGTGGACCGATCTCAAGAACGCCATGTCGAGCTTCTTCAACGACGCCAACTCGAAGAGCTTCAACGTGGCGCTGTCCTACTTTCCCGACGAGCAGGGGGGCGTACCGGAGGTTTGCAACACGGACGCCGATTGCACCAGCGGAACGAACCCGTGCGATCAGCGAAAGGCCTGCGTCGCCAAGGCACAGTTCAGCATGGCGCCGTCGACCCTGTGCACGAAAGACGCCGACTGTGTCACGGCCGGTGACGGCGATTCCTGCGTCCCCATTCAAAAGTGCCCCGTCGGACCGAACTGCCAGCAGCGAAGCTGCGTGGCTGGCCCCAGCTCGACGACCAGCTGTCCCACCGGCTGTACGCCCTACACCGGCTATTGCCGGGGACGAGACATCTGCCAGTCCGATGACTACGCGACGCCGAAGGTACCGTTTGGCTCGCTCTCGGACTCGTCCGTCGTCTCGGCGCTGACCACGTCGCTCGCCAATCATTCACCGAGCGGCTTCACGCCCACCGGCCCCGCGCTGACGGGCGCCCTGAAGGCGGCCCAGCAAAACGCCATCGACCACCCCGATCACAAGACCGTGATCGTGCTGGTGACAGACGGCCTGCCCGGCTCCTTCATCCCCTGCCCCTCCGGCATGACCTGCTCGACGACGCCCACGGCCTGCAGTCCGCCGGACGTCGCGGGGGTCGCCAACCTGTTGGCGACGGGAGCGATGGGCATGCCCACGGCGACGCCGCCGGTTCCCCCCATCCAGACCTTCGTCATCGGCATCTTCGGCCCCTGCGATCTCACCAACGCGACGATGAATCCGCAAACCAACCTCGACAGCTGGGCCATGTCCGGGGGGACCAGCAAGTCGGTCATCGTCGACACCAGTCAGGACGTCACGCAGAAGATCAGCGACGCCCTGAAAGAGGTTCAGTCGACCGTCATCACCTGCCAGTACGCCATTCCCAAGAACGTCGCGGGAGGCATCGAGTTCTCGAAGGTGAACGTCGAGTTCTCGTCGTCCGCCATGAACACGCCGTCTCCGGTCCACTACGTCGGCGCCAAGGACAAGTGTGACTCGACCACGGGCGGCTGGTACTACGACGTATCGCCCGATCCCCCGACCAGTGGCACGCCGACCCAGATCATCGCCTGCGACGCGAGCTGCGCGACCTTCAAGGCAACGGACGGCGCCAAGGTCGATATCGCGCTGGGCTGCGCGACAATCAACTGACGGACATGAGGGGGCACGCCGAGCATGAGGGGGCGAGCCCCCTCATGAGCTCCCCCGAAGAGTAGGCCGGCAGGGCCGGCGCGGCTGAGCCGCGCCTCCCGGGTGCTTGGACGCGCTCACTTCGTTCGCTCTCGCGCATCGGTCGCCGGCGGAGCGGCAGGGGGAATGTCGACCTGGGTGGTGAGAGAGTTAGTCGTGATTTGCCAGGGTCCCGGGACGGGGATTCGTTCGCCCTTGGGGGTGACGCGCGTGAGAGCGGCGGGGGGGATGACGAGGGTGACGGTTTTGGTTTCTTGGGGAGCCAGCGGAACGCGACGGAAGGCGACCAGGGAGCGGAGGGGATCGGTGGGCAGGCGCGGACTGGGGGCGACGTAGAGCTGGACGACCTCCTCGGTGGGGAGCGCGCCTTCGTTGGTGACGGTGACCTGCACGGTGGCGCCGCCGGCGGCGGTGGCTGTCGTGGTGAGGTTGCCGTAGGAGACGGGCGCGTAGCCGAGGCCAGCGCCGAAGGGATAGGCGGGGGTGCCGGTGAAGTAGCGGTAGGTGCGCCCGGCCATGCGGTAGTCGCTGAAGGGCGGCAGATCTCCCGTGGAGCGGTAGAAGGTGACGGGGAGCCGCCCCGACGGGGACGCCGCGCCGAACAGCACGTCGGCGATGGCGTTGCCCCCTTCTTCTCCCGCGTACCAGGTCATCAGGATGGCGTCCGGCGGACGAGGGGTGTCGGAGAGCGCGAGCGCGCTGCCGCCCGACAGCACCACCACGACCGGCTTGCCCAGGCCGAGCAGGTCGCGCAGGAGGGCGCCCTGCAGCCCGGGCAGGTTCAGATCACGGCGATCGCCGGCGGGGTTCGCGCTGTCGGCCTCTCCCTCCTCGCCCTCCAGCTTCGGCGAGAGGCCCAAGGTCGCGACGATCAGGTCGGCGCGCGCCGCCACCTTCAGCGCGGCGCCCAGCTCGGCGCGCGACGGGCCGGCGAGCGTGACGCCGCGAATGACGTCGACCTTCACGCCGCGCGCGGCGGCGGCCGCGCGAATTCCGGCGGCCGGCGTCACCGGAGCGACCGCACCGCCGTGATAGTTGCCGAGCAACGCCTCGTCGTCCTCGGCCAGCGGACCAACGAGCGCGATCCGCCGGACCGCGGGGGCGATGGGCAACGCGCCGTCGTTTCGCAGCAGCACGAACGATTTTCTCGCCGCCTCGCGGGCCAGCGCGCGGTGGGCCGGCGGTGGAAACAAGGGGTCCTTCGACGGAGGGGATGCCGCGGGCGCATCGAACAGCCCCAGTCGAAAGCGCACCGCGAACAGGCGGATCGCCGCCCCATCGATCTCCGCCTCCGTGATCAGCCCGGCCGCCAGCGCCTCGCGCAGGTGTCGAAAGCTGTGGCCGCAGTCGAGGTCGGTGCCGCCGCGCAGCGCCAGCGCCGCCGCGTGGGCCTGGTCGACGGCGGCGTGATGGCCCGACACCACGTCGCCCACCGCGCCGCAGTCACCGACCACGAACCCGTCGAACCCGACCGAGCGCCGCAGCCAGGTCTCGAGCAACGCCGCGTTCGCCACCGCCGGCACGCCGTTGATGCGGTTGTAGGCGGCCATGATGCCGGCCGGTCGCGCCTCGCGAACGACGGCCATGAACTGGGGCAGGTAAGTGTCGGCCAGATCGTGGGCGTCGACCACGGCATCGAAGTGATGGCGATCGAGCTCCGGGCCGCTGTGCACGGCGAAGTGCTTGGCCACTGCGGCCGTCCTCAGCGGCCCCGACGGAGCATTCCCCGTCGCGCCTTGCAGCCCGCGCACGTAGGCCACCGCGAGCTGCGCCGTCAGGAACGGATCCTCGCCATAGGTCTCTTGCCCGCGTCCCCAGCGTGGATCGCGGAAGATGTTGATGTTGGGGGCGAAGAAGGTCAGGCCGCCGTAACGGCTGCTGCCCCGCTGCTGTCCGTGCGCCGCCTCGAACTTCGTGCGGGCCTCGTCGGCGATGGCGCGGGCGATGCGACCGATGAGCTCTTCGTCGAACGTGGCCGCCAGCCCGATGACCTGCGGGAAGACCGTGGCCACGCCGTCGCGGGCCACGCCGTGAAGCGATTCGCTCCACCAGTCGTAGGCGGGAATTCCGAGCCGGGAAATCGCCGGCGCGTCCGTCTCCAGCTGGCCGATCTTCTCGTCGATGGTCAGGCGCGCCACCAGCGCCTGGGCCCGCGCCACCGGATCGAGGGCGCCGGCCGTGAGACCGTCGCGCGGCTCCCTGAAGTGGGTCGAGCAGGAACCAACGGCGAAGAACAGCACCCATCGAGAGGCGTGCGCCGCGCTCGCGCTCGCCCCGGCGGCGCGTCCCCTCAATTTCCCCGCCCCATTCTCACTTCAACGAGACGGTGCCCTTGGCGTAGACCTTCTCCTTGCCGCCGATGATCCGGGTCGCCAGCACCTCGTACTTGTGCCCCTTCACGAAGCCCAGGTCCTTCGAGATCGATACGCCGTTGACCTGGACGATCTTCTGCGTCGTCTGCACCTTCACCTCGCTGAAGTTCACCTGATCGCGCGGCTTCACCGACACGTCGTAGTAAACGATGTTGATGGTGGTGGCCCCCGGCGCCTCCTTCAGGAACACCATGAGGTTCAGGGTCCAGGCCCCCCCCTCCCCCTTGATGGCGGGCTTCGACTGCTTCTTGACCGCCTTCATCATGTCGGCGTCGCTGCCGAAGCCGGTGCCGAACTCGGCGTCGCTGACCGCGATCTTGCCCTTCATGCCATCGGCGCGCGCCGGCGTGGGCGCCCCCAGCACGAGGCCGATGACCAGGGCGAACAGCGCGACCGAAAGCGGTGGCGCGAACCGAAACGCGGGAGTGGACGAGCGGTGCGTGCGAAGCATGGGTGGGAGCCTCCTGCTTATCGGTATCGCTGTGACGGCGGATTTTCAAGCGTTCGTTCTGGCGCCGGCTGGCGGCCAGCCGGCGCACGTGGCATTCTGGCACCTGCCGTATGTCCGAGTCCGCCGCATTCCCACACGCCCGGGTGGCGCTCCAGGCCGCCCAGCCGGCCGCTGCCGAGGACATCGCCGCGCACGACGTCGAGGCGGCCCACGAGATCGCCGAGGCGCGCCGCACCATCGCCGCCGAGATCGGCAAGCGCATCGTGGGTCAGGACGCCGTCATCGAGCACCTGCTGGTGGCCCTGTTCGCGCGCGGTCATTGCCTGTTCGTTGGCGTGCCCGGCCTGGCCAAGACGCTGTTGATCCAGACGGTGTCCGACGTGCTGGCGCTGTCGTTTGGGCGCGTTCAGTTCACGCCCGATCTCATGCCGTCGGACATCACCGGCACCGACGTGCTGGAAGAGGATCGGGCCACCGGTCGCCGCGTCTTTCGCTTCGTGAAGGGTCCCCTGTTCGCGAACGTGATCCTCGCCGATGAGGTCAACCGCACGCCGCCCAAGACGCAGGCGGCGCTGCTGCAATCGATGCAAGAGGGGCGGGTCTCGGCGGGCGGGCAAACCTACGAGCTGCCCAAGCCTTTCCTCGTCTTCGCCACGCAGAATCCCATCGAGCAGGAGGGGACGTATCCCCTGCCCGAGGCGCAGCTCGATCGGTTCATGTTCCAGATCGACGTGGGCTACCCCACGGAGGCCGAGGAGATTCGCATCGTCAACCAGATGACCTCCGCGTATCGCCCCACCTTGCGCCGGGTGCTGTCGCCGGAAAAGATCATGGCGCTGCAAGAGCTGGTGCTGCGCGTGCCGGTGGCGCCGCACGTGGTCGGCCACGCAGTGGCCCTGTGCCGCGCCACCCGCCCCGGCGAGCCCGGCGCCTCCGAGACCATCAAGCGCTATGTGTCGTTCGGCGCCGGTCCGCGCGCGTCGCAGTACCTGATCCACGCCGCCAAGGCGCGCGCCATCCTGGCCGGCCGCTACGCGGTCAGTGTCGAGGATGTGCGGGCGCTGGCGATGCCGGTGCTGGTGCATCGCGTGCTGCCGAACTTCCACGCCGAGGCGGACGGCGTGACGGCGCGCGGGCTCGTCGAGAAGTTGCTCGAGACGGTTCGCCCCGCTTGACCGAGCGGATGCTCGATCCAGGCGAGCTCGCCAAGCTGGCGTCGCTGTCGGTGCGTTCACGCATGGTGGTCGAGGGGGCGTTCGCCGGCCTTCACCACAACCGCAACACCGGCAGCTCGATCGAGTTCGCCGAGCACAAGGAGTACGCGCCGGGTGACGACGTCCGCCACCTCGACTGGAAGGCGGCCGCCCGGGTCGATCGTCTCTACGTCAAGCGCTTCGAGGACGAGACCGAGATGCGGACCTATCTGCTGCTCGACGCCTCGGCGTCGATGGGCTACCGCCGCACCGGCGTGTCGAAGCTCGACTACGGCGGCATGCTGTGCGGCGCGCTGGCTTACCTGCTGGGACAGCAGGGCGATCCGGCGGGGTTGCTGCTGTTCGACGAGAAGACGCGGCAGTATCTGCCGCCGCGCACCCGCCCCGGCCACATCCGCGATCTGCTGGCCTTGCTGGAAGGCGCCTTTCCGGCGGGCCGTACGGCGCCCGAGAGCGCGCTGGCGCAGATCGGCGAGCTGGCCGAACGGCGCAGCCTCATCGTGCTGGTATCGGATCTATTCGACGCGCCAGAGCTCGTCGCTGATCGGCTGCGGCAGCTGCGCGCGCGTGGTCACGACGTCGTCGTCTTCCACCTGCTCGATCCGGACGAGATCGATCTGTCCTTCGACGAGCTGACACACTTCGAAGGGATCGAGCCGGGCGACGAGCGCAAGCTCCTCGGCGATCCGCGCGAGCTTCGCGCCGCCTTCCGGCGCGCCTCTGAGGCGTTCCGGGCCTCGTGGCGCGAGGCCTGCCTCGACGCACGCGTCGAATATCAGCTGGGCGTCACCGACGCGCCGCCGTCGGCGCTGCTCCGCCGCTTCTTGCTGTCGCGGCAAAAAGGGCGACCCCGCGCCTGATCGGCGAGGACACCGTCGTTGGATTCGGGTAAAAGCGGCTACAGATGGCGGAAATGAGATGAGTGAACGCCCGGACTTGCTCCTCGCGTCGGCGTCTCCGCGGCGACGCGAGCTGCTCGAGCGGGTCGGCCTGTCCCTGCGCATCTCCGCGCCGAACGTCGACGAGACCCCCTACCCCGGCGAGGCGGCGACCGACTACGTGCGGCGGATGGCGATGGACAAGATCGTGGTCGCCCGGAACACGCCCGAAGCAACCCCCGACCTGGCCGTGCTGGCGGCCGACACCATCGTCATTTTGCGCGGTGAGATCTTGGGAAAACCCCGCGACCGGGACGACGCCGCACGCATGCTGCAGCGCCTGGCCGGCCATCGCCACGAAGTGACCACCGCCTACCGCATCGCCTTCGGTCCCCGCGAGGTCGAGCGCGCCGTCACCACGACCGTGGCGTTCCGGTTGCTCGATCCGCGTGAGCTCGAGGCCTATCTCGCCTGCGACGAGTGGCAGGGAAAGGCGGGCGCTTATGCGGTGCAGGGGGTGGCGGCCGCCTTCGTCAGCGAGCTGCGCGGGTCGTTGACCAATGTGGTCGGCCTGCCGCTGTCCGAGGTGCTGGCCGATCTGCGCGCGCTCGGCGCCCTGCCCGGCTATCCGCCGGCGCGCTTTCCCAGCCTCGCATGAGCCGCGCCGAGGAGATCGCCACCCGCCTGGCCGAGGTCCGTCGACGGATCACCGACGCGGAGGCTGGCGCCGGCCGCCCCGCCGGTTCGGTCCGACTGGTGGCCGTCAGCAAGAAGATGCCCGCCGAAGACGTGCGCGCGGCGCTGGCTGCCGGCCAGCGCGACTTCGGCGAGAACTACGCCCAGGAATTGCGCGACAAGCGGGCGGCGTTCGGGGGAGCAGATGAAGCGGGGCCGCGCTGGCACTACCTGGGACCGTTGCAGCGAAACAAAGTGAAGTTTCTGGCCGGTCAGGTGGCCCTCATACATTCGGTGGCGGACGAAGACATCCTCGACGAGATCGAACGGCGCGCGGCGGCGGCCGGCGCGGTCCAGGACTGCCTCGTGCAGGTCAACATCGCCGGCGAAGCGCAGAAGAGCGGCGCGGTGAGCGCGGCGGTGCCCGCTTTGCTCGATCGATTCGCGACCGCCGCGCATGTTCGTTGCGTGGGCCTGATGTTGATTCCGCCCCTCGACGCCGATCCCTCCGAGACGCGCCGGCACTTCGCGTCGCTGCGCGCGCTGCGCGAGCGCGAGGCCACCATCGCCCGACCCCACGTCGATTTGAAAGAACTTTCCATGGGAATGAGCGGCGACTTCGCCGCCGCCATCGCCGAGGGGGCGACCTTGGTCAGGGTGGGAACGGCCATCTTCGGCGCGCGCGTGACCGGTTGAAGGGGGTCCGCCGTCTGGCCGCCCGCGTGACGCTCGCCGTCGGTCTGATGGTGGCGAGCGCGGCCCGGGCCGAATCGACCAGCGACGCCTTTCGTTACGATCCGGCTGCCGTCGAGTCGCCGCGGCTGCGCAACGTCGAGCCGCGCACGGCCGTCTACCTCGACGCCGGCTACGCCCGCAGCGGCGATCTGTCGGCGCTGCCCAACATCGCCGGCTCGGCGCACGGCTACCGCATGGCCGCGGGGGGTAGCCTGAAGCTCGGCCGCTTCCAGCTCGACGTCGAGCTCCCCGCCGGACAGGTCACCACCCTCGACCTGATCGATCCCAACCCGCTGTTCATGATCGATCCCCAGGACAAGCACCAGACGGCGGTGTCGCTCGGAGACTCGCGCCTGGGGGCGCAATGGACGGGCGTGCTTCCCATCGACACGATGGCGGTGGTGGCGGGCTTCGGCGTAAGCCTGCGCGTCCCCACCCACACTACCCGCTACACGTTCCACCTCACAGACGGCAGCCCGGGGCTGTACGTGCTCCCTTACTACTTCAACATCCAGCCGACCTTCCTGCTCGGCGAGGCGCTCGGTCCCGTCTCGTTCGTCATGAACCAGAGCGCGCTGATCCTGACGGGGCCTGACGGGACGGTCGCCGACATCCCGGTCGTCATTCCCAATATCTATTTTTGGGATGCCCACTACGGCGTGTCGGTGCGGGTCGCCGACGGCTTCGCGCTGTCGTGCGTGCTCAACACGACCTATCAGCTGAACAAGCTCGACGTGGTGGTCTTTCCCAATCTCAACAAGGTGCGCTCCGCGTATCTGGTCCCTGGCGCCCAGGTTCACGTCGGGGCCTACCGGATCGACCTGGTCGGTCGCTTCGGGATCAAGCGGGGGGCCGAGCCCCTGGGCGTCCTCACCTTCGCCGGAACCGACGCCATCACGCTGCGCGTCTCGCGAATCTTCGATTGATCGAGGTGTCCCGCTCTTTCGTGTACGCTTGAAAGGAGATGCAAATGTCGCGCAACATCCTCCTCGCCCTGGTCTTCTCCCTGTTGACGGCGAGCGCCTGTTCGTCAGGAAGCTCCAGCCCAGTCGATGCCGCCCATGACTATCTCACGTTCGACGTGTCGTTCGGCGATCTCCCGTCCGGCTGTCCGCCCGCCGCGGCGAACGACAAGGGAATCGGCAGCGTCTGCACGATGGGCGGCGGCGAATGCAAGAACGGCCTGCTGTGCGCGTGCGAGCCGCACGCCAACATCCTGCCGCCCGACGGCACGCCTTGCGTGTGCACACAGCTCATCTTCAGCGGCTGCGACGCCGTGCCGACCGACTACTGCGGCCAGGGCGCGACCTGTTGCAGCTACCTGAACGAAGCGTCGATCTGCGTCCCGATGGTCTGCCTTCCCGACGGCGTCTGCCCGACCTTCACCACCCCTTGAACGACGACGCGCGCTCGTTGCCGCCGGCCCATCCCCGGGGCGCTCCGTGTGTGATCGACTTCGAGGGGGCGCCGATGCGGGCCTTCACGGATGAGCCGCTGGCGGTCAGCCTGTTCGCCGCCGGCGTCCGCACGCTGGGGCGCTCGACGAAGTATCACCGCCCGCGCGGGGCATTCTGCTTCGAAGGGCACTGCGCCTCCTGCCTGGTGCGGGTCGACGGACGACCGAACGTGCGCGCCTGCATGACGCCGGTCCGCCCCGACCTGCGGTGCGAGCGTCAGAACGCTTTTCCCTCCGCCGAGGTCGACTTGATGGAGGCGGCGGACTGGATGTTTCCCCACGGCATGGACCACCACACGCTGATGACGGGGAACGCGGCCGCCAACCGCCTGTTCGTCAATCTGGTCCGCCAGGTGGGCGGCTCGGGAACGCTGCCCGACGCCGCCCCCGAGGCGGTGCCGGCGTCACGCGCCCAGCTGACCGACGTCTGCATCGTGGGGGGTGGACCGGCCGGCCTGCGCGCGGCCGCCACGCTCGGCCGGCTGGCGCCGGGCACTCGCATCGTTCTCGTCGACGAACAGGCCACGCTGGGCGGCTCCTGGCTGGCCGAGCCTGGTGGCGCGGCGCTCGCGCAGGCAGCCGTCTCCGACGCCCTGGCCGCTGGCGTCGTCGTGCATCGCCGCGCCGTCGCGCTCGGCTTCTTCCCCGAGGATGTCGAGCCGATCCTGGAAAACGCGCCGGATCGCGAGGCCTGGCTGGTGGGAACGCTGGTGGTCGCCACGCCGGAGGGGCTCCTGCGCATCAGCGCCAAGCGGATCCTGTACGCGACGGGCGGGGCCGATCAGAACGTCCCCTTCCTCGACAACGACCGGCCCGGCGTGCTGTCGGCGCGGGCCTGCGGGCGGCTGGCGTTTCTGCACGGCGTTCGCCCCGGCCGCCGGGTCGCCATCGTGGGAAACGGCCCGCTCGGCGATTGCCTGGCCGCTGGTCTCGCCGCGGCCGGCGTGGAGGTCGAACGTATCGCGGAGCCCGACGAGCGCCCCTTCGCGGCGGTGGGCGGCGGTGACCTGCGGGCCCTCGACGTGCTCGATCGGGCCGAGCGCAAGCGACGCGTGGACGCGGACATCATTGCCAGCGCGGCCATCCCCGCCCCCGCCTCCGAGTTGCCCCGCCAGCACGGCGCGCGCGTCGACTTCGACGAGGGGGGCGGCGGCTTCGCCGTGCAGATCGACGAGGTATTTCGTACCAGCGTTCCCCGGGTCTACGCCTGCGGTGACGTCGCCGGCTACCGCGGACCCATGGCGGCCGCGGAAGCGGGGGCAGCGGCCGGACGAGAAATCGCGCAGACTGTCCGGTGAGCATGCCCCCCTCACGCCTTCGCCTCCCTCTCGTCGTCATCGCCCTCGCTGGCGCCGGCCTCGTCCTGCAGCCGTCATGTGCCACGACCCCGCCCCCCGCGCCCGCGCCGGCCCCGCCGCCCCCCGATCCCCGCCTGCAGCCGCCGACGTTCGCGGCGCCGCCGGTGGCGTCCCCCGCGGCGCGCGAGGATGAAGTGACCGCCCGCCGGCGCGAGATCGCTGAGGCCGCCTGGCGAACGGTGCGCGAGAAGCACTACGACCCGCACCTCAACGGCGTCGACTGGGACGCCATGCGCCGGAAGTACGAGCCGCGCGCGCTGGCCGCGCCCGACGACGCGACGTTTTACCGGACGCTGAACGACATGCTGGGCGAGCTGGGCCAATCGCACATGATGATCACGGGCCCGGGCGCCAGTGACGACGGCGGCGACGACGCGAACGAATCGACCGGATCGAACGAAGACGGCAAGGGCCGAGCGGCGGCGGCCCTCTCGGACGACATCGGTGATCCCGGGCTGCTGGTGCGGGTCATCGACGGACGACCGACCGTCACCACCGTTCGCGCCGGCTCGTCCGCCGCCAAGCACGGCGTGAAGCCGGGGTTCGTGGTCACGGCGATCGGCGGCCGTCCGCTCACCGCCGTGGCGCCGAGCCGGCGCTCGCTCCGCCCGGTCGAGGAACGCTTCGCCGTGCGGCGGGCCGCCTTGCGGCGCCTGGAGGGGCCGGTGGGAACGAAGGTGACGTTCGCCTATCTCGACAATGCGGATCGGCCCGGACAGGTGATCCTCGACCGCGATCCCCCGCCCGGACCGCTGCGCCAGGTCGGCTATCTGCCCCCCCTGCATCCGGAGGCCCGCGCCTTCGAGGTGAACGGCGTGGGCGTGCTCGCGTTCAACTTCTTCCTGCTCGATCCGCTGCTCGACGACATCAAGCGCGCGATGGATCGCTTCGCCGCGCACCACGTGAAGGGCGTCATCCTCGATCTGCGCGGAAACCCAGGGGGCCTGGCCGCCATGGCGATCCCGGTGGCCTCCGAGTTCGTGACCACGCCGACCTCGCTGGGCAGCATGCTGATGCGGGACAACACCCGCACCGACACGGTGGCGACGTTCTCGCAGACGTTCGTGGCGCAGCCGGCGCTGGGACGAACGCCCTACACGGGCCCGCTCATCGTCCTCACCGACGAAGGGACAGCCTCGGCCTCCGAGATTCTCGCGGCCGGGCTGCAAGAGGCGGGTCGCGCCCGGGTGGTCGGGGACGCCAGCCTGGGGGCGGTGCTGCCGTCGGTCGTCGAGTCGCTGCCCCACGGCGCCGTCATGCAGGTCGTGGTGGCGGACTTCAAGACGCCGAAGGCGGTGCTGCTGGAAGGCCGCGGGGTTCAGCCCGACCGGCGGGTGCTGGAGACGCGCGCCGCGTTCGCGCGGGGGCACGATCCGGTGCTCGACGCCGCCCTGCTCGAGCTCCGCGCGCCCCCGCGCCCGGTGCGGCGTCCGGATGCCTCGACAGATCCGAACGCGAAGGATAAAACGCCTCCACGCCCGCGCCCCTGACCAGGGCGGCAGGCCACCTACTGACTCGAGGACTGACCGCGATGGCGAAACCAGAATCCCCTCACCCCCGGCTGTCGGACGAAGCCTTGCGGGCCATCTACCAGCACGCGGTCCGCGACGTCCCCCGCGAATGTTGTGGCGTGGTGTTCGGTCCTCGTGGCGAGCCGCTCGCCGACAAGGCCACCGCGTGCGCGAACATCCAGGATCGCCTGCACGCCCAGGATCCCCAGTATTTCACGCGCGACGCGCGCACCGCCTACAACTTCGACGCCGGCGACATGTTCGCGCTGCAGAAGAGCCTGCGCGGCGACAACCCGGCCAAGATCATCTATCACTCGCACGTCGAGGTGGGCGCCTACTTCAGCGACACCGATCAGGCGGCCGCCCAGATGGACGGCGAGCCGGCGCATCCGGTGGAGTACGTCGTGGTCGACGTCACAGCCGCCGGCCCGCGCGGTGCCAAGCAGTTCGCCTGGAGCGAGACCGAGAAGAAGTACGTCGAGATCGGCGCCTACGGAAGCCTTTCATGAGCAGCTCGCGCGGGGACGCGCTGTTTCTACGGGCCTGTCGCGGCGAAGCGACCGAGCGCCCTCCCCTGTGGATGATGCGGCAGGCGGGGCGATATCTCCCCGAGTATCGTCAGATCCGCCAGCGGGTGTCGTTCCTCGAGCTTTGCAAGAACCCCGAGCTGGCGGCCGAGGTCACGTTGCAGCCGATCCGGCGCTTCGGCTTCGACGCGGCCATCCTTTTCTCGGATCTGCTCATCCCGCTCGAGGCGATGGGGCTGGCGGTGGAGTTCACCGAGCACGGGCCGCAGCTGCCCCAGCCCATCCGCACGCCCGAGGATGTCTCGCGGGTCGGCGGGTTCGATCCCACCGAACAGACGGCATTCGTCCTGGAGACGATCGCGCGCGCCCGGATGCAGCTCGGCGCGACGCCGCTCATCGGGTTCGCCGGCGCCCCGTTCACCGTGGCGACGTACGCCATCGAGGGGAAGACGGCGAAGACGTTCGCCGAGACCAAGAAGCTCTTCTACCGGCACCCCGAGCAGGCCCGACGCCTGCTCGCCACCATCGCGGACGCCACGCGCCTGTACCTGGAAGCGCAGATCGACGCGGGGGCGGACGCCGTTCAGCTGTTCGATTCGTGGGTGGGCGTGGTGTCTCCTCAGGACTGGAACGACTTCGTCTTCCCGCCCACGGCGGCGCTCATCACCGCGCTCCGCGGGCGCGGCGTCCCGGTCATCTACTTCGGTAACGGCGCGACCACGATCCTCGATCGCGTGGCGATGCTCGGCGCGGATGTCTACGGCATCGATTGGCGCCTCCCGCTCGACGAAGCGCGAGCCCGCCTGGCCAGCACCGCCGTCCGTCCGTTCGCCGTCCAGGGGAACCTCGACCCGGCGGTGCTCCTGGCTCCCCCGGACGAGATCGAGCGCCGCGCCGCCGACGTGGTGGCGCGCGGCGGCCGCAAGGGTCACGTCTTCAACCTCGGGCACGGCATAACTCCGGAGACGCCCATCGAGAGCGTCGAGGCGTTGATCCGCGCCGTGCGGGCATAGGGCGCCCTCGAGATCCCGCGTTAGACTGCGTTCGTGATCGATTCTCCGCTCGCTGTGGTGGCGTTGAACCTCGGCGGTCCTGACTCGCTCGACGCGGTCGAACCGTTTCTCTACAACCTGTTTCGCGACCCGGATGTCATCAAGCTGGGGTGGGCGCGGCCGCTGCAACCGTTGCTGGCGCGCTTCATCTCGAAGCGGCGCGCGCCGCTTTCCCGCGGCGCCTACGAACAGATCGGCGGCCGGTCGCCCATCCTGGCCGAGACGACCGCCCAGATCGCCGCGGTTGCGGCGCGCTTGAACGAGAGCGGCATCGCGGCGCGCCCCTACGTGGCGATGGCCTGCTGGCACCCCTTTTCGTCGGAGGCGGTCGCCGAGATGAAGCGTGACGGCATCCGGCGCGCCATCACGGTGCCGTTCTATCCCCAGTATTCGGAGACGACGAGCGGCTCGTCGGTGAAGGCCCTGCGACGCGCGCTCGCAAAGGCGGGTTCCGACATCGCGCTGGGAATCATCCGCAGCTATCCGGTCGCCGAGGGGTTCGTGGCCGCCATCGCCGACACCATCGTCGAGGCGATCGCCACCCTCCCCGCCTCGCAGCGCGACACCGCGCCGGTGCTGTTCTCCGCCCACGGCCTGCCGGAGTCCTACATTCGCAAAGGCGATCCCTACCTCGACGAGGTCCGCAGCACGGTGGCGGCGGTGACCCGACGCCTGGCGCTGGGAGAACGGTCGCGGCTGTCGTTTCAGAGCCGCGTGGGTCGCCAGCGCTGGCTCGGCCCCTATACCGAGGACACGCTCGACGCGCTGGCGGAGGCGGGCGCCAAGGCGGTGGTGGTCTGCCCCGTCGCCTTCACGGGCGAGCACGTCGAGACGTTGCAGGAGCTCGACATCGTCTACCGGGAGCGCGCGGTCGCCCGCGGCCTGCAACACTTCGCGCGCGCCCGCACCGTCGGGGTTCATCCGGCGTTCATCGACGCGCTGGCGTCGCTGACCCGCGACACGGCGCGCGCGCTGGGCTGGCTCTGAGCGCGCGGAACACCCATGCGCATCATCGTCGTCGGCGGTGGAATCTCGGGCCTGACCGCGGCCTACCTGGCCGTGCGAGCGGGCCATGAGGTCCTGTGCATCGAGGCCGGGCAGCCGGGCGGGCTGATCCAGACCGAGCACCACCAGGGTTTTCTGTGCGAGGTCGGGCCGCAAGCGGTGCTCGACAACGCGCCCGACACGATGGCGCTGCTGGGCGCGCTGGGGCTCGCCGAACGGGCGCTCCACGCCAACCCCGCCGCCGAGCGCCGCTTCATCTTCAAGGGCGGCAAGCTGCACCTCGTCCCCTCCAGCCCGCCTGGGCTGTTGCGCTCGGGGCTGCTGTCCTGGCCGGCGAAGCTGCGGCTGCTCGCGGAGCCGTTCGTTCGCCCGCTGACCGTGCCCGACGACGACGAGACCGTGCTGGCGTTCGGCGCCCGGCGCCTCGGCGGGGAGGCGGCCAGGGTGCTGCTGGCGACCTTCGTCATCGGCGTCTTCGCCGGCGCCGCGGACGAGCTGGCCCTCGCGGCGGCCTTGCCTCGCCTCGCCGCCATGGAGCGAGGGCACGGCAGTCTGTTTCGGGCGATGATCGCCGCCCGCAAGACCGGCGCGAAGCGTGGGCACCCGCTGTCGTTTCCCGACGGCCTGGCCGAGCTGCCCCGGGCCCTGGCGTCGGCCCTCGGCCCTCGCCTGGTGTCGGGACGCGTGACGTCGATCGAACCTGGCCCGTCGGGTGGCTGGCGCCTTCACGTCGAAGGGACCCCGGCGCGACGCGAGGAGGCCCAGTCGGTGGTGGTCGCCACCGATGCCGTCTCGGCCGCGCGGCTGCTCGGCCACCTGGTGCCGAAGGTCGGCTTGCTGGCCCAGGTCCCGACGTCACCCGTCGCCGTTTGCGCGCTCGGCTTCCGCGACGCGCGTTCACCTCCTGTCGGCATGCGGCTCGATGGCTACGGTTTTCTCGTCGCCCGGGGCGAGGCCCCCCGTCTCCTCGGGTGCCAGTACGAGTCCTCCACCTTTGCCGGCCGCGCCCCCGAAGGGGCCGCCCTGGTCCGTTGCATCCTGGGGGGCCGCGGCGCCGGATTCGACCCTGACATCGTCGAGCAGTCGGACGCGGAGATCACGCGTCGGGCGGTGAGCGACCTGAGGCAGATCGCCGGGCTGACCCGCGAGCCAGACTTCGCCCGCGTCTGGCGACATCCGAACGGCATTCCCCAGCCCGGCCCCGGTCACCTTCGCCTCGTGGCCGCCATCGAGGAGGAGCTCGCCGCCCGACCTGGCCTGCGGCTGCTCGGTCACACCCTTCGCGGCGTGGGGGTCAACGAAAGCGTGCGGGCGGCCACGAGTGTGATCCGGACGCTTACATCGCCGTCCTGAAATTCCCGTGGTCCGTCATGACGATTTCCGGCAGCGACGACCGCCATCCAGCAACTTGAAAACTGATCATTCAGGATCCTTTTTTGCCATACACGCGCCTACATTCCCCTCCTTATCGGTGAAACGCAGGCCTCTCAAACTATAAGCCTTCTCGCAATTCAGGATGTCGGTGTATATATGTCGCGATTTGCCGGAGCCTGAAAACGCCTCCTTTTCGCCGGTTCTCGCGCCCCCTCGACCGATCGTAAAATCGTAGGCACAGCTACCGTACCGGCGCGTCCATTTGGTCTGGGCGCCCAAACGCAATCTGTTAGTCTCCGACCGCGTCCTCCGAATTCCCGGCCCCCTCCCACCCTCCACGCCAGCGGGGAATCCATGCACATCACGAACCGCCTCCTCCTTTCGTGCGCGACCCTCGGACTCGTTTTTCAGCTATGTGCCGGTTGCGCCAACGTTCAGCCGGCCGCGGGGGGCGGGGATGCGAGCCAGACGGGTTCGGGCGGCAAGAAGGGGACCAATTCTGGGTCCGGTGGTCTGGTCATCACGCTGCCGGACGCCGGGACGTTCGAGACGCCTCCAGGCATTTCGCTCAAGTGCGGCAACGGGTCCCTCGATCCTGGTGAAGACTGCGACGATGGCAATACCAACGACATGCCCTCGGATGGTTGCACCCGGCTCTGTCAGATCGAGGCCGGTTGGACCTGCCCGAACGTCGGGGAGGCGTGCAGTCCCCCCAAGTGCGGCGACGGCGTGCTCGCCGACAGCGAGACCTGCGACGACGGAAATACCAACGACGGCGACGGCTGTTCGGCCGACTGCAAGACCATCGATTCACATTTCCAGTGTAGGGTCCCGGGCAAGCGTTGCGTCCCCATCTGTGGAGACGGTTACGTCGTCAAGGGCATCGAGACCTGCGACGACAACAACACGAATGACGGCGACGGCTGCTCCAGCACCTGCTTGATCGAGCCCGGCTCGGGCTGCGACGACAGCATGCCGAGCGTCTGCACCAAGTCGATGTGCGGCAACGGCAAGGTGGAGACCGGCGAGTCCTGCGATCTAGGTGACAAGAACGGCATCTTCGTGGGCGACGGAAAGGGCTGCTCGCGGACCTGTACGACCGAGCCGTCTTGCCGCGACTCGAGCGGCAAGAACCAGGCGTGCAAGTCGGTCTGCGGCGACGGCAACGTCGACATGAGCCAGGGGAGCAGCGAGGAGTGCGACGACGGCAACCAGTCCGACGGCGACGGCTGCACCCACGACTGCAAGAAGGAAGCAGGCTGGTCGTGCGACGTCGTGAACAAGCCGGACGCCACCGACTGCAAGCAGCAGGGCAACTCGGGCATGTGCCTCGAGCTGCCGGTCGTCTACCGGGACTTCAAGAACGAGCACGAGACCGGCGGTCACCCGGACTTCATGTATCACTCGACCTCGCGCCCCTGCATTCCCAACTCGTCGGGGCCGGCCCACTGCGGCGACGCGCAGCCGCGCTGCTGGGACATCGTCATGGCCGACACGTTGAACGGAAAGCCGCAACTGAACGGCTCGCCGACGTGCAAGTGCCAGTTCACCGACTGGAGCGTCAAGAACGACGGCAACCACGTTCCCGGCTACACGATGACCAACAGCCCCATCACCGCGCCCACGAGCAACAACAGCGGCGCGCCGGTCTACGTCAACGCGGCGGTCCCCATCGTGAAGAGCGCGACCACGTTCAACCAGTGGTTCAACGACTCGACGGCGTCCAGCCCCGCGAGCGCGCACACGGTCGGCACCCTCGAGCTCGTGTCGACGGGCACCTCGTTCCGCTTCTCCAGTAACCCTGACAGCGTTCAGGGTGGATTCTTCCCGCTCGACCCGACGCCCGCCCCCACCGCCGCCGGCACCACGGCCGCGGGCGAGAACTTGCTCTGCAACCTGTGGCCGTACTGGTACAGCAGCGCCAGCTTCGGCGCCGGCAACGGATGCAAGGGCGACCAGTATCTGTTCCCGCCCAGCATCCCGGCGCCCTACCTCGCCGACGCGCGTTGCACCGGGACCGACAACCCGGGTTGCGTCAAGGGGACCTGGGTGACGAGCGCCACGCTGACAGGAACGGGCGGCGTCCAGGGCAAGTGGCACGATGCCTGGTTCACCGACGAGGTTCACTATTATTTCGTCTACACCGCGGCCGGCCTCGATCTGCAGTTCTACGGCGATGACGACATGTACATCTTCGTCAACGGCAAGCTGGTCGTCGATCTGGGCGGCATCCACCAGCGGCTCCCCGGTCGGGTGACCGTCACCGGCAGCCCGGGCAACGCCAACATCACCGAGGGTGGCTTCCTCGACACCGCCGGGAATATCTTGCCCTGCGCCAGCAACGATCCGGCCGACCCCAAGCTGCTCGTCTGCGGCGTGAAGGCCGTCACCGGCGACGACTGCCGCTCGCGCACCGTCAATCTCGGCTTGACGGTGGGCAGCACCTACGAGATCGCCATCTTCGGCGCCGACCGGGGCGCCACCGAGTCCAACTACCAGCTGACCTTGAACGGCTTCTCGACGAACGAGACCGTCTGCACGCCGCGCTGCGGAGACGGCGCCATCTCGGGCGGCGAGGAGTGCGACTGCGGCACCGACATGAACAACCTGCCGGCCGGCTGCACCAGCATCAACGACGACAACGTCTATGGTGGCTGCACGACGCAGTGCAAGTACGGCGCCTATTGCGGCGACAACAACGTCGACTCCAGTGGCAACGAAGCTTGCGACGCCGGCAAGGACAACGGCGCCACCTACATCACCGATCTCAGCAATCCCGGCTGCAGCGTCACCTGCCAGCTTCCGCACTACTGCGGTGACATGCACCCGGACACGGCGTTCGGCGAGCAGTGTGACCTCGGGAAGAGCAATGGCATGAAGGTCCAGGTCGGGGACAAGATGTGCGTCGTCTGCGATGACAAGTGTCAGTTGGTGACGGAGTGCTAGGTTTGATCTGAGGAACGAGAACAACTGGGCCCCCGGCGAGCGCACGCCCGTCGGCGGCCCCTCAGGAGATTCAGTCGCATGTTAAAGCAGGGTTTCTTAGCCGTTGTCGTGGCCAGCTCTCTCGTCGGCGCTTGCGCCGCCATCTCCGAAACGCCGGGCGACGGAGGCTCCAAGGCCGATGGCACCCATCTCGACGTCGTCACCATCGACGTTCCCAACGCCGAGAAGATCGTTTCGGATCCCAAGCTGTGCGGCAACAAGACGGTCGACAATGGCGAGGATTGCGACGACGGCAACACGGACAGCGGCGATGGCTGCAGTTCCCTGTGCCAGCGCGAGCCGGGATATACCTGCAACAACCCCGGACAGCTGTGCGATCCTCCTCGCTGCGGTGACGGCAGCCTGAGCGACAATGAGAGCTGTGACGACGGCAACACGAGCGGGGGCGACGGCTGCTCGTCGGATTGCAAGACGATCGAGTCGGGGTTCATCTGCCGCGTGCCAGGCAAGCACTGCACGCCCATCTGCGGCGACGGGCTGCTGGCCGGCACCGAGACGTGCGACGACGGCAACACCGACAGCGGCGATGGCTGCTCCAGCAGCTGCCTCCTCGAGCCGGGCGCCACCTGCGACAACTCGAAGCCAAACAAGTGCAAGCCGGCGGTGTGCGGCAACGGCATGGTCGAAGCGGGCGAGTCGTGCGACGCCGGCAGCCTGAACGGCCTGTTTTACGGCGACGGCAGCGGGTGCTCGAAGACCTGCACGAAGGAGCCCAAGTGCCGCGACGGCAGCGGCACCGTCACCACCCGCGCCTGCGACACCAGCTGCGGCAACGGCAACGTCGAGACCGGCGAGGACTGCGACGACGGCAACACTGCCGACAACGACGGCTGCTCGCACGATTGCAAGATCGAGGGGGGCTCGTTCTCGTGCAGCGATCAGATGCTGCCAGACACCGTCGACTGCACGCAATCCGCGAACTCGGGCAAGCAGTGCCTCGAGCTCCCCATCATCTACCGCGACTTCAAGAACGAGAGCGTGTCGGGCGGTCACCCCGACTTCTTCTACCTGGGGGCGACGATTCCCAACCCGGTCATGATCTCGGGTGTCCAGGGACAGACGGGCTCGATTCCGTACAGCAAGCGCTACTGCGTGTCGAACTCCGGTGGCCCGGCGAAGAAGAACGACTCCGTGAACCGCTGCTGGGATCTCGCCACCCCGAACCTCGATCCGCAAGGGAAGCCGCTGTTCAACAGCGCGCGCCCCAACGGGACCAACTGCGACTGCCAGTTCATCGACTGGAGCCATGACGGCAACGGCGGTCACGTCCCCGGCGCCCTCGCCGCGAACAGCCCCACCTACGGCATGCCCACCTACGTCGACGGCGCCAGCGGGCACCCGATGTACCGCGGTCTCGCCCCCATCGTCTCCAGCAAGGACACCTTCGCGCAGTGGTTCCGGGACACCATGTACAACCCGGGCAGCACGCACGCCGTGGGCAACCTGGAGATGGCCGCCACCGGCACCGCGAATCAGTACCAGTTCTCGAGCCAGCCCAACTCGGTGACGGGCGGCTTCTTCCCGCTCGATCCCATGGCGAACATGTTCCCGCTTTACGGCACGGCGCCCGCCGGCCCGGGGACAGTGAAGACGATGCCGGCCCCCTGGAGCGAGGCGCTGCTCTGCAACCTGTGGCCGTACTGGAACACCGGCTCCACCTCGTTCGGGGCGGCCAACGGCTGCAAGGGCGATCAGTACCTGTTCCCCCCCAGCACCACCACCGCGGGCGGCGCCTGGACCACGGGCATGCAGGGTTGGTATCACGACGCCTGGTACTCGACCGAGGCGCGCTACCTGTTCAACTTCACCGACCAGTTCAGCCTGCAGTTCTACGGCGACGACGACATGTTCATCTACATCAACGGCATCCAGGTGCTGGATCTGGGCGGCGTGCACCAGAGACTTCCCGGCCGCGTCGACGTCAGCGCCACAGGCATGGCGACGATCGTCGAGGGTGGTTCGCTCGACGCCGCGGGCATGAACATCCTCCCCTGCCCCTCTGCGGATCCGTACACGATGTTGACCACGAACAGCATGACGAACGTCGACGGGAACGGTCACAGCAACTGCACCATCGCCAACTGCGATTGCCGCAACCGGTCGGTAGACCTGAAGCTGAGCAAGGGGAGCACCTACGAGATCGCCGTCTTCAGCACCGACCGTCACCCCACCGAGTCGAACTACCAGTTGACGTTGAGTGGTTTCGCCACCAAGCGGACCGTCTGCATGCCGGTCTGCGGCGACGGCGTCATCTCGGGCAGCGAAGAGTGCGACGACGGCGCCAATAACCAGGACAACGCGTACGGCGCCTGCACGAAGGACTGCAAGTACGGTCCGTATTGCGGCGACGGCAACACCGATTCGCCCAACGAAGCCTGTGATGACGGCGCCAAGAATGGCGCCTCGTACAGCACCAGCCCTACGAGCGGCTGTACGTTCACCTGCCAGAAGCCGCACTTCTGCGGCGACGGCATGCTGGATCCGCAAGAAGAGTGCGACCTCGGCGACCAGAACGGCAAGTCCGGCAGCGTCTGCGGCGCCGACTGCAAGAAGATCATCGGCTGATCGTGGGGGGTTACTCCCCCCTGTTTGCCGTCGAGGCCGATGCTCCCGGCCGTCGCTCGGGCGCAGAGGCCACGGCTTCGGGCCCGCACGACATCAACCGATTCGTGACGTCGTTCCATTGCCGATGGTGGGATGTTTGACAGCGCGAAACGGTGGCCCCTAAGATCGACCCCGGCGAAGTTCTCACGGGGGAGGGATGGCATGTCGTTCAGGGACGAGATCAAGAAGCACGCCGACAAGCACTGGTTCCAGCCCTGCGCCGACGGGCTGGTCTGGGTGAGCTACAAGGGCATCGACGTCCGGCGAGCCATCGCCGAGCAGAAGCCGCCGGGGCAATGGACCGGGGCATTCCTGAACTACACCTCTGGCGGCACGGATCGGGCCGAGGGGCTCTTCCTCATCAAGACGGGCGAGCAGGCGGCGGCGCTGAAGACGTGGAACGTGGAGTCGTGCCCATCCGCCGTCATGCTCGCCACGTTCCACGACAAGCGGAAGGACGATCCCAACTTTCCCCCCAACAAGCCGCCCAAGGACTTCGGGCTGAACGACTGCACGCACTTCACGTCCGAGTGCGTGGTCACGGGGGGCGGGCTCCCCGCCGCGCTGCTGTCGATCGATGCGGGACAGTTCTTCAACAGCCTCTACGCCAGCAGCACCACGAAGACCTTGGCGCGGGTGGTGCCGATCGAGGACGCGCGCAAGATCATCGAGGCGCCGCTGTCCCCCTTCAAGACGGGTGACGTCATCATCTACTCGGGCGGCCCCACCGACCATCACCACGGCGTGGTTCACATGGGGGCGGGCGCGATAGCGATGCACACCATCTCGATTCATCGCAGCCACCCCACGCTGAGCGGCTCCGCTTTCTGGGACAGGCTGAGCGGCGACGCGCACCACAACAAGGTCACGCTGTATCACTTCAACCTGGACGACACGGTCCCCACGACGGCGGCGTTCATGCCAGGCTGGTGGCGCGTCACGCAGGGCTCGGACACCTGGTACTACTTCTTCGACCTCCACAACGCCCGGGTCATGTACACCGAGCGCGCCCCCACGAACCTCAAGGCCGCCCCCGGCGCCCCCGACGGTAAGGGCTACTGGTTCGAGGACGGAAATTTCCTCAGCCTGTGCTGGAGTCACAGCGGAACGTTCGAGCGATTCACCTTCGCGCCAGCACCGTCGGTCACCACCTTGAAGGGCACGTCGAACGGCGCGCCGGGGTTGGTCGCGACCAAGCTGTGAGGCGACCGTGATGGTCCCGAGGGGGCCACACCGCGCAGGGCTTCGCTTGTGCGCGGCGCTGCTGTCGCTCGTCGCGGGGGCGTGCCGACGTCCTCATGAGGGCGCTCCCCAGCCGGCCGCCGAAGCGGCGGTTCCCCGCCACGCGGCCGTCGAGATCTGCGTCGGCACCAGCCATTCGTGCGCGCGCGCGGGCGACGGAAGCGTGGCCTGCTGGGGCGACAACACGAGCCACCAGATCGCCCTCTCCGACGACGCGCAATTCGACGCGCCCCACCTGGTTGACGCCCTCCCCCGGGCCGTCGTCCTGCGTTGCGGCTCGGTGGCGACCTGCGTCCTCGACGCCGGGGGTGACATCCACTGCATCGGCGGCGGCGACACGACGGTTCTTCACCTTCATCCACCGGCGCCCGCGCGCGATCTCGTGCCGACGTCGTTCGCGCTGTGCGCACGTCTCGCCACCGGAGCCATCGTCTGCTGGGATGGCCCGGAAGGCACGCCCCCCATGAGTGTCGCGGCGGCCACGGGCGCGACCGGCTTCGCCACGGCCGCGTTCGACGCCAGGCGGGTCTGCGTGATGACCGGTGAGCGCGCGCCCGTCTGTTTCGACGCGCAGCTCTGGGACGCGCTGGCCTCGGGCCCGCACCTCGACGTGCGCGCGGTGGAGCGGCTCGACGATCTGGCGGGGGCACGCGCCCTCGCGGTCGCGGGGGTCGATCGCGAGCTCGTCTGCGCGCTGCGGCCGGGCGTCGGCGACGCCTGCCAACGCGCCACCGGAGCGCCGTTCACGCTGCCCTGGACGCCCGCCCCCGGCGAAGTGGCGAGCGGATTCGCCGCGGCGTTCGGGGAGACCACCTGCCTGCGCATCGCCGCGGGGGGCAGCGCCCGGGGAATCCGTTGCTTCGGAACACCGCTGTCGCCGCTCGCCGAGGCCACGCCCGCGCGCGCGACCGCGCTCGCGCTGTCCGCTTCTCACGCCTGCGCGCTCGACGACGAGGGAATTCACTGCTGGGGACGAGCCTCCCGGGGGCAGGTCGGCGGCGGGAGCCCCTACGTGCATGGCGCTCCCGTGCCGGTGTCCGCCCTGGACGACGCCGTCTTGCTGGGCGCCGGCGCGGCGCGGGCTTGCGCGCTTCGTGTCGGCGGAACGCTCACCTGCTGGGGGCGCGGGCCCGCCAGGCAGGACTTCGCGCCGGCCGAGCTGCCACACCTGACGGGGGGCACGCCGGTCCTCGAGCTCTCGCCCGGCGGCCCCGATGACCCTGTGTGCGTGAGGCGAGCGGACGGCTGGTGGTGCTCGAATGGCACCGTCTGGTACCCGAGACCGAGGTCGCTGCCGCGGGCGGATCGACACTTTCAGGCCGCTGGCGTGCGCGTGAGCCAGCTCGCGCCCGACGAGGCCTGCGGCGTCGATCAGGCGGGCAAGCTCGTGTGCGCAGGTTGCACCCGCGCCGATTGCATCGGCTCCCGCGCGCGCGCCGCCATGACCTCGTTCGGCCCTGGAAAGCCCGCCGCGCGCTTCGTGCAGGCGACCTCGATCTTCGAACACGGCGCCGAGAGCTTCCTCTGCGGGCTGACCGACGCAGGAGGGGTGCGTTGCTTCCACGCCGAGAAGGCCCCCTTCGCGCACGTCGCCGCTCCCACCGCCGTGGTCGAGCCGACGCTCGACGCGCTGAGGGGCGTCGTGCAGGTGGCGGCTGGCGGCAACGACGACGAAGGGTTCGCCTGTGCCCTCGATCGCGCCGGCGCCGTTCACTGCTGGGGCGCCGGTCGCTTCGGTCAGCTGGGCAGCGCCCCCATCGCGTGGCGCGCCGCCGCGGCGCGCGTGGAGGGTCTCCCCCCCGCCGTGCAGATCGCCGTCGGCACCACGTTCGCGTGCGCGCGCACCGCGGATCACCACGTCTGGTGCTGGGGGAGTAACCGCGAGGGGGCGGTCCCCGATGGAAATCCCGCCCAAGCCCTCCGCCCGGTGACGGTCGCGTGGCCAAAGTGATCGCCGTGAAACCTACAAATGCCTTACGCTAGGAGGCACCATGCCGAAGAAAGAACAGGAACGAACAGAGCAAGAGCTTTTCTGGGAAGGGTCATTCGGCAAGGAGTACACCGCCCGCAATCGGGCCGAGGCGTGGGTCCCCAGCACCACGGCCTTCTTCGCCAGGATCCTGGCGGGCACGCGCGGGGTGGCCTCCGTCCTCGAGTTCGGCTCCAACCTCGGCATCAACCTGCGCGCCTTGCACAACCTGCTTCCGGCGGCGGAGCTCTCCGCGATCGAGATCAACGAAGAGGCCGTGGCAGAGCTGACCAGCTGGGGGAAGACCAAGATCTATCACCAGTCCATCCTCGACTTCACCGTCGACTACCAGCGCGACTTGACCCTCATCAAGGGCGTCCTCATCCACATCAATCCCGACCGGCTCGGGGACGTGTACGCGCGGCTCGTTGAGGCGTCGAGGCGCTACATCGTGGTCGCGGAGTACTACAACCCCTCCCCCGTCGCCATTCCCTACCGGGGCCACGCCGACAAGCTCTTCAAGCGGGACTTCGCCGGCGAGATGCTCGACGCCCACCAGAACCTGCGCCTCCGCGACTACGGCTTCGCCTACCACCGCGATCCCACCTTCCCGCAGGACGACCTCACCTGGTTCCTGCTGGAAAAGGTTTGACCGGTTAGGGCGCGCCCAGGACGAAGATCGCGATCTTCAGATAGATCACGATGCCGGCCACGTCGACCAGCGACGCGATGAAGGGGCCAGACGAGACGGCCGGATCGAAGCCGAGCGCCTTGATGCCGAGCGGCAACAGCGCGCCCACGACCGAGCCGAACGTCACGCACGCCACCAGCGCCAGCCCCACCGCCGCCGCCATGCCTCCGCCGCCGCTGTGGCCGACCAGCAGCGCACGCATGAGACCGATGATCCCCAGGAAGACGCCCAAGACCAGCCCCATCCGCAGTTCCCGGGAGAGGATACGGATCGCGTCGCGCACCCCAACCTCGCCCAGCGCCAGCCCCCGGATCACCAGCGATGACGCCTGCGACCCGGTGTTCCCCCCCGAAGAGATAATCAAGGGTACGAAGACCTCGATGGCCGTGAAGGCGCGCCGCGCCGCCTCGTAGTGCTCGAGCACGCTGGCGGTCAAGATCTCGCCCATGAAGATGGCGATGAGCCAACCGGCCCGCTTGCGGACGAAGGTCCAGAAGTCGGTCTGGAAATAGCCCCCCTCGGTGGCCTGAACGGCGCCCAGCTTCTGGATGTCCTCGGCCTGTTCCTGCTTCAGCACCGTGACCACGTCGTCGACCGTCACGATTCCGAGCAGCTTGCGCGTCTGGTCCACCACCGGCACGGCCAGCAGGTTGTAGTGGGCGAACAGCCGCGCCACGTCCTCCTGATCCAGATCGGGCTGCACCGAGACGACGTCGGGGTCCATCACCGCCGACAGCGGCTGGCCGGCCCGCGCCAGAACCAGCGCGCGCAACGACACGGCGCCGAGCAGCGTGCCGTTGGGATCGACCGCGTAGACCTCGTTGATGGTCTCCCGTTCCTCGGCCAGGCGACGAACCTCGTCGATGGCGCGCTCCACCGTCAGCGACGGTCCCAGCGCCACGAAGTCGGTGGTCATGCGCCCGCCCGCCGTGTTCTCGGGATAACGCAGCAGCTCGCGCACGTCGAGCGAAGCGTCCTTCGGCATGCGCGCCAGCAGATCGGCGCTCACCTCGTCGGGGAGCGACTGCACCAGATCGGCGCGCTCGTCGGGCGACATCGCGTCGGCGATGCGAGCCGCCTTGGCGCGGTCGAGGCGCTGAAACAGCTCGGCGCGCCGCCCCGCCTCCATGGCATCGAGGGCGGCGGCGGCGTGGCCCTCGTCCAGCGCGCCCAGCATGGTGACCGCCAGCTCGTCGGCCAGCCGGTCGATCAGCTCGGCCAGGTCGGCGCTATGCAGCTCCTCGGCGAGCTCCGCCGCCTGCGCCGGATCGTTCTTCAGCGTCTCTTCGAGATCGGGCGCGAGGAGGTTGGAGATCTGCACGGCGCGCGCCCCGAGCTCGACCGGTGACCGTCAGAACGTCCGGACGTCTGCCGCGGTTTGCCCCGCCTGCAGCGGGATGTTGTCGCCCACGCGGAAGTACACGAACGTCTCGTTCGCCGCGCCGACCATCAAAAGCCGCGACAGCGACTCGGCGGGACAGGCTGCACCCCCCGCCACGTCGGCCCTGCAGAAGTTCAGCGTGTTCAGCGTGTAGCCAAAGTTGGCGTCGGTATCGGGCGCGCGATCCGCGTACTCGCCGATCGGGTCCATGGTCGCCGTCGCGGGGTTGTACTTGTAGACGAGCACGTGGCCCGCACCCACCTGCCCGCCGATGGTGGCGCGCGGATCCGAGATCAGGACCTCGTCACCCGGGATGCCGTCGACATTCAACGTCGCCACCGCGAAGCCGAAGTCGACACCAGCCGGCGTCGGTGCGATGGCGAGCGGCGTGGGGACCGTACCAAGCGGCACGCCGTTCCAGCCCAGGTAAACGAAGGCCTGCTGACCGGGGGCGCCCACCACCAGGAAGTCCGGCGCACCGTCGCCGTCCAGATCGCCGGCGGCCAGCGCGTGACCGAACTGCGGCCTCGCCCCCGTCACGCTCGCCAGGCAATTCAGGACGGGCTGGCCCAGGCTATCGAGGCCAACGTTCAGGATCGACACGGTCCCCATCCCCGTTCCATGCGTCGACCCGACGAACAGCTGCTGCACCGTCGCCCCCGCCGGATCGGCCCACAGCCGGGCCGCCATCAGCGGCCGGTGCAACAGATACCGGTTGTCCTGCGTGTTGTCGTAGGCGACCTCGCACGCGCCGACGGAGATGGCCCCCACCGCCGTGGTCGTGGGCACGCCGTCGACCACGACGGCGACCTCGTTGTCAGACCCGACCACATAGTCGGGCGTGGCCGCCACCCCGGCCAGAAATCCCGTGGTCACGCCCCGGCCCAACCCCGGATCGGCCGAGCCGAGCGCGGGCACCAGGTACGTCATCGCCACCCCATCGCCCGTCCCTGTCTTGGCGGCGGCGGCGCCCAGCGCCGACAGATCGGGCAGCGCATAGGTGTAGAGCCGGCCGAAGAACTCGTCGCGAACGACGGGCGAGCCCAGCAGCAGCGTCGTGGGGGCGCTGCCCGGGACCTCGGCCGCGGAGGTGACGGCCGAGCCGTCCGTGCCGACCAGGGCGGTCCCCGACACCGGGAAGGATGACACCCCGCCGGCGTGGTCGAGCTTCACCAGCACCATGTGCGTGTCGTTGATGCTGGTGGCGATGAACGCCGCCGCGCTTCCCTGACCGCTGGACAGCGGCGTCAACGACTTCCCGAAGTCTGCGGAATCGAAGCCGCTGGGGGCGCCGATGCTGCGCACGGGGGCCTTGTCGGCGTCGTCGCCGAACTTGCTCCAGCTGCAGCCGGTGCCGCAAGCCAGCAGCGACAGGAGCGACAGCAATGACGCTGACGCCGACAGGCGCGGCTTGTCGAGGAAGGTCATTAGAACCTCCCCCAGGCGGCCACGCCGGCCCCATCGCTGGTCAACCCCGGTCCGAAGCCGACCTGGCGTTGATCGACGGCGCCGGCGCTCTCCGGGCCGTGCGAGAAAAACGAGACCGCCGACGAGATCGCCAGCAGCGCCGCGACCCCGAACAGCACGTCGGCGCCGATGGCCTCCCACTTTCCGCGCGAGAACCGCGGATCGTTCGAGTCGATCATGCTGGTGCTCGCGCTGGTGGTGCCTTTGATGTCGTTCTGGATGCCGTCATGATTCTTGTTCGACAGGTAGCCGACGTAGAGCCCGCCCCCCAGGAAACCGGCGGCGATCGCCGCCGTGGTGTAAGCGTTTCGCTTGGAAGGGCGGGGCGACCACTGCACCTCGACCACCGTCTCGGCGCTGCGATCGACGCGCACCTCGCCCTCGTAGTCCTCGAAGCCCCCCTTCTGCACCACCACCTGGTGAAGGCCCGGCGTCACCTCGGTCCGGCACGGGGCCGCGCAGGCGAACTTCTTGTCGATCGAGACGTTCGCGCCGTAGGCGCCCCGCCCCGCCACGTTGATCCAGCCGTTGTCGCCCTTGTCGAGGTTGATCATGTGCTGGGTCGCCGTTCCGGCGAGCACGTCGATCTCCTGCTGTACCGCTTTGAACCCCATGCGCTCGAGGAAGACGGTGTGCTTGCCCGGCTTCAGGTGGCCCGTGAACGGCGTCTTGCCGATGGCGCCGATGTCCTTGCGGTCGATGAAGACGTCAGCCCCCGGCACGTTCGAGGCGATCTCGACCCAACCGAGGAAGTGCTCCTCGGACAGCGCGATGTACACGTCGACCAGCTTGTCGGAGCGCGGGCTGATGCTCCGCTCCTCGGACTTGAACCCCTTCGCCTCGAGGATCAGCTTCACCGGCTTCGACTCCAGCGAGCCCTGCCAGGGGGTCTTGCCGAACACGCCGTTCGTCTTGTTGTCGAGGTAAATGGTTGCCCCCTGCGGCTTCGAATCGATGACGACGAGCCCCTTGGTCTCGATCGCCGGAAGCACCGGCAGCGGCGCCGTCGGGGTGGCGACCGCGCCGGGGACGGCGGGGGTGCCGGGCGCCCCGATGGGGGCGAGGATCGTCTTGATGGCCTCGATGCGCGTCTTCACGGACGCCGCGTCGGGCGCGGCGGGATCTCGATCGAGATACTTCTGAAAGAACTCCCCCGCCTTTTCGAGCTTCTGCGCCTTTTCGTAAGAGACGGCGGCGTTGAACAGAAACGCCGCGAACGGCTTGCGGGCGAAGGCCCCCAGAAAATGCGCCGCCGCGTCGTTGAACTGCTCCTTGATGAACAGGGTCTGCGCGTTCTCGAACTCGGACTTCGCCGCCTGCAGATCCGCGTCGGGCACCGGAACGGCCGCCGTCGCGGCGGGCGCGGCCACGGCCGGAGCCGGCGTGGCCGGGGCCGTGATCTGCGCGGCGGCCACGGCGGGGACCAACAGCGTCAGCACGAAAGCCGACCGGACGATCATCCGCGCACCTGCCAGCGGCTGGCTCGCTCGTCCCATCCCCCGCTCACGATTCGATGCTCGAAGTCTATAAGAATCGTCAAGTTAATCCTCATTCGAAGGCCCCTAGACTAGCGACAACCGGCGTGCTGAATCAAGCACTACCGTGCGCGGCGACGCGCGCGTGACGACGTGCAAGCGGGCTGGCTGGATGTGCGTGAAGCACTCACCACCGACGGAGCATCGGCACGCGAACGTTCGCGACCTCTATCTCCATGGGATATCTTTCCTACCATGGGGAGACCAATTTCCGAGGCCACCGTCCTGGGTGCGGGGGTCATGGGCTCTGCGATCGCGGCCCACCTCGCCAACGCCGGCATTCGCGTCCGGCTGCTGGATCTTCCGGGGGATCCGGCGAAAGGGCAGCGGCGAAATCACGCCGCGGAGGCCGGGCTGGAAGCGGCCCGCCGCTCGAAGCCGGCCAGCTTCTTCTCGTCGCGCTTCGAGACGCTGGTGACGGCGGGCAACTTCGACGATCACCTGGCGACCGCCGCCACCAGCGATGTCGTCATCGAGGCGGTCATCGAGAACCTCGCCGTGAAGCGCGGGCTCTATCAGAAGCTCGAGGCCGCCGGGGGCGACGCCATCATCACTTCGAACACCTCCGGCCTGCGCATCGCCGATCTCATGCAGGGGCGCGGGGCCGACTTTCAACGTCGCTTCTGCATCACCCACTTCTTCAACCCGCCCCGCTATCTGCGTCTGGTCGAGATCGTGGCGGGCGCCGCCACGTCGCCGGAGACGCTGGCGCGCGCCGAGGATCTCTGCGGCCGGTTGCTGGGCAAGGGTCTGGTGCGCGCCAAGGACACGCCAAACTTCATCGCCAACCGGATCGGCACCTTCGCGATGATGCGCACCATGGCGGAGGCTCAAAACCAGGGCTACACGGTCGAGGAGGTCGACATGGTGTTCGGCCCGGCCAGCGGCCGCCCCAAGAGCGCCATCTTTCGCACCGCGGACGTGGTCGGATTGGACACGCTCGCTCACGTCACGAAGAACTGCTTCGACGCCCTCGTCGACGACGAGCGCCGCGACGTGTTCGCGCCCCCCGAGGTGCTGCGCCAGCTGGTCGAGAAGAAGTGGCTGGGCAGCAAGACCAAGCAAGGCTTCTACAAGAAGGAAGGCGATCAGATCCTGCAGCTCGATCTGAAGACGCTGACCTACGTGCCGCAGACGAAGCCGCGCTTTCCCTCGATCGGCGCCACACGGGGCGTGGACGATGTCGACGAGCGCCTGCGCCGCCTGCTGGCGGGCGATGATCGGGCGGCGGCGCTGGCGCGGACCATCACCTACGAGACGCTGATCTACGCGGCGAATCGTCTGGGCGAGATCGCGGACGACGTCGCGTCGATCGACCAGGCGATGCGCTGGGGCTTCGGCTGGGAGCAGGGACCGTTCGCCGCCTGGGACGCGCTGGGCGTCAAGGCCACCGCCGCGAAGATGGAGGCGGCGGGATACGTGGTCCCCGGGTGGGTGCGCGAGCAGATCGCGGCCCAGGGGGAGGGAATGAAGTTTTATCGCCCCGCCCCCGCGGACAGCGCCGCGCGACACGAGCAACTGGGTCGCTCGGGTGGCTTCACGCCCATCCCCGAGGACCCGCGGCACCTCTCGCTCGACCGGATCCGCGCCACCAGGAGCGGCGCCGGCGAGGTGGAGCGGAACCCCAGCGCATCGATCCTCGATCTGGGCGACGGCGTGTTCTGCCTGGAGTTCCACGCCAAGATGAACGCGCTCGATCCCGACATCGTGTCGTTCATGGGCAAGGCGGTCGACCGCGCCGAGCGCGACGGCGTGGGCCTGGTGATCGGCAACGACGGCGCCGAGGCGTTCTGCGCGGGGGCGAACCTGTTCTCGCTGCTCGTTGCGCTGGGCCAGGGGAACTTCGCCGCCGTCGAGGAGATGGTGGTGAACTTCCAGAACGCCTGTCAGCGCACCCGCTACGCCCGCGTCCCGGTGGTGGCGGCGCCGTTCGGGCTGGCCCTGGGCGGCGGCGCGGAGGTGGTGCTCGGCTGCCAGAACGTGCGCGCCGCGGCCGAGCTCTACCTCGGCTGCGTCGAGGTGGGCGTGGGACTGATCCCGGCAGGCGGGGGTTGCATGGAGATGGCCGCCCGCGCGTCGGCCCGGGCCTCGGACGATCCGCAGTTCGATCTGCTGGCGCTCGCCCGCGTGCCGTTCGAGACGTTCGCGCGCGCGCGCGTGTCGACCAGCGCCGAGGAGGCGCGCGATCTGTGGTTCCTGCACCCGCACGACGCCGTGTCGATGGCGCGTCAGACCGTCATCGCCGACGCGAAGGAGACCGTGCTGGGGCTGGCGCGGGCGGGCTTTCGCCCTCCCCCGCCCCGCCGCATCCGCGTCATCGGCGAGGCGGGCGCCGCCACGTTGCGCTCGGCGCTGCACAGCCTCGCCGGGGTGCACCAGATCAGCGAGCACGACGCGAAGATCGGCGCCCACCTGGCGCGCATCCTTTCGGGCGGCAACGTGCCGGCGGGCTCGTTCGTCTCCGAGCAGGCCATCCTCGATCTCGAGCGCGAGGCGTTTCTGTCGCTGTGCGGGGAACAAAAGACGCGCGACCGCATCCAACAGATGTTGACGTCCGGCAAACCTTTGCGGAACTGAGAGGACCTTCCATGCCCACGACACGCGATGTGGCGATCCTTTCGGCGGTACGAACGCCGATCGGGCGCGCCCCCAAGGGAACGCTCCGTTTCACGCGCCCCGACGATCTGGGGGCGCTGGTGGTGAAGGAGGCGCTGGCCCGCGCCGAGGTGGCGCCCGCCGCCATCGAGGATCTGGTGCTCGGCTGCGCGCAGCCGGAGAGCGAGCAAGGGTTGAACGTCGCGCGGGTGGTGGGCGAGCTGGCCGGCCTCCCCGACGAGGTGCCGGCCATGACCATCAATCGCTTCTGCTCGTCCGGCCTGCAGGCGACGTCGATCCTGGCCGATCGCATCGCCGTCGGGGCCATCGACGCTGCCATCGCGGGCGGCCTCGAATCGATGTCGATGGTGCCGATGGGAGGGACCCGCCCGTCACTGAACCCGGTCGTCGTCGAGACGTTGCCCGACGTGTACATCCCCATGGGGAACACGGCCGAGAACGTGGCGCGCAAGTTCGAGATCAGCCGCGCCGATCAGGACGCGTTCGCGCTGGAGAGCCACAAGAAGGCGGTGGCCGCCTGGACGCGCGGCGACTTTCGCGCCGAGGTGGTCCCGGTCGTCACGCGGGTGTTCGAGGACGGCGCCTGGAAGCCCATCACGTTCGAACGCGACGAGGGGCCGCGCGCCGACACGTCGCTGGAGAAGCTGGCGTCGCTGAAGCCGGTCTTCGATCCAGGGGGGAGCGTCACCGCGGGCAACTCGTCGCCGTTGAACGACGGCGCCGCCGCCGTGGTGTTGATGGCGGCCGACAAGGCGAAGGAGGCGGGGAAGAAGATTCGCGCCTACTTCCGCGCCTTCGCGGTGGCCGGCGTTCCGCCGGGCATCATGGGCATCGGCCCCGTCCCGGCGGTGCGCAAGCTGCTGGCCAAGACGGGGCTGACCGTCGATCAGATCGATCTGTTCGAGGTGAACGAGGCGTTCGCGTCGCAGGCGCTGTACTGCCTGCGCGAGCTGAAGCTGCCGCTCGACCGGGTGAACGTGAACGGAGGGGCCATCGCCCTCGGCCACCCGCTCGGCGCCACGGGGGCCCGCCAGATCGCCACCGCGCTACACGAGTTGGAGCGTCGCAAGGGGCGGTTCGCCGTCATCACCATGTGCGTGGGCGGCGGCATGGGCGCGGCGGGCTTGATCGAGCGCGCGTAGCACTTTCGCCAGCGCGCGGCCGATACGGCGGGCATGCCCGAATGGCGCGCTCGTCTGTTCCTCCCGCTATCGCTGCTCGTGTCACTGCCCGGCGCCTTTCAGTGCGGCCTTCCCGTCTCGTCGCACCCGCCGACCGGCTCCGCCTCTTCGACGGCCACGCTGGTCGTGCTGCCCGATGACGACCCGCAGACGCTCCTGACGGCGGTGGCGTCCGCCCGTCGGCGCGTGTGGGTCGAGATGTACATGCTGACCGACGGGCGCGCGGTGGACGCGCTGGCGGCCGCGCACGCCGCTGGCGCCGACGTGCGCGTGCTGCTCGAACCGGCGCCCTACGGTGATGCCAGCGCGAACGAAGGGGCGTTTCTCGCCCTCGGTCAGGCCGGCATCGACGTTCGCTGGTTCGCCGTGCCGGACGGCCTGGTTCACATCAAGCTGCTGCTGGTCGACGACCGCGCCTTCGTCCTGACGCCGAACCTGACGCTGTCGGGCCTGACGCGAAATCGCGAGTACGCCGTGCTCGATGCGGCGCCGGACGACGTCAGCCGGGCCGAGGCGGTCTGGCAAGCCGACGCCACCGGCGGCGACCCCGGCTCCCCCTCCCCGACCACGCGGATTCTCGTGTCCCCCCTCGACGCTCGCGCGCGCCTGGCGGCGGCGATCGACGCCGCCAGGCTGTCCATCGCGCTCGAGATCGAGGAGATCTCCGATGTGGATCTGGTGGCCCGGCTCGTCGCGGCGCAGGCCGGCGGAGCGGTGGTCACCGTCATCGTTCCCGCGGACGAGCGCTCGGCGGCCACGAATGGTGCCCTGACCCGCCTGGCGAGCGGTGGCGTGGACGTTCGCGCGCTCGCCACCCCGACCCTTCACGCGAAGGCGATGGTGCTCGATCGGCAGCGCGCCTACCTCGGCTCGATCAACTTCACGCGCGCCTCGCTCGACGACAACCGCGAGATGGGGCTGCTTCTCGACGATCCGGCGATCGTGGCGCGGACGGACGCCACCATCGGCGACGACTGGAACGATGCCCGCGCGCCCTGATCAGGGACCCGAGCCGCCGGCCAGCGCCGCCCAGATCCGCCGCAGGGCCGGGTGGGATTCCCCCCCCTCGAGATCGATGGCCTGGCGGATGGCCGGCACCAGATCATCGCTGCTGAAGCTGCGCAAGCGGGTCTCCGCCGTCGCCTGGATGGCCCCGGTCTCGCGCAGGACGGCCTCCAGCAGGATGGCCCCCGCATCGGGCGAGGCCAGATCCGCCAAGGCCTCCAGCGCCGCGATGCGGATCCGCTCGTCCGTCTTCTCCTTGAAGATCGCCGACAGATCGTCGAAGGCATCCCGAAATCGCAGGCCGCGCAAGGCGGCGATCGCCGCCTCGCGGACCCGCGGCGAGCGATCCTCGATCCCTTGCCGGACCAGCCCGAAGCTCCGCCGGCAATACACCTGCCCCACGCCGGCCATCACGGCCGCCCGGGCCTCGGGGGACTCGAACGACTCGTAGATCTTCTCGAGCGGCCGCAGCACCTCGTAGACCTGCACCCGCCCCAGGGCGAGCGACAGCTCGGCGGCCTGGGCCGGCTCGCCGGTGGAGAACCCCGTCGCGCCCGCGATCAACAGCGCGCGCAGCGCCAGCCGCGAGAAGCGGACATGGTCGGTCCGATCGACCACCAGCCCGGCCGCCACGGCGATGGGATCGCCGTCCAGCTCCCACTCGATGAGATCCTGGCGCCACACGTCCTGGTAGGCGCCGGCCCGACGCAGATACTCGGGGATGCCGGCCGTGGGTGGCGGCGAGGGGCGCCCCCCCGCATAGCGCCGCGCCAGCGTCTTGTAGCGGTCGCGCTGCTTGGGCGCGACCGGCAAGGCCGCCAGCTCGTCGTAGAGCCGCGCCGCCTGCGCCAGATCGCCCAGCGCCGTCGCCGCGTCGATGCCGGCGTGAAAGGCGTTCTCGGTGAGGTCCATCGGACCGCCCGCCGTCTCGTTGGCGCGGGCGGTGTCGGCCCACAGCGCCACCGCCCGCCCCAGGTAGTGCTTGTCGTAGACCAGCCCGGCGTGGGCGCTGTAGTCCGCCGCCTCGCGCGCCAGCGTCGCCGCCGCGTAGAGCTCGCCCCGCTCGACGGCGTAGTTGATGAAGTCCTCGTAGTACTGCAGCACGTAAAAGCGCTGCTCGCCCGCCTTCAGGATCCGGATCGCGTTGACGTACCCCTCCGACACGTTCTCGAACGATCCGGTGTCCTTGCCGATGCGCAGCAGCACGGTGTAACAGTCGAAGGCCCGCTCGCGCTCGCCGCGGGTCTCGAACGCGTCCGCGACCTCCTCGAGCTGGCGACCGGCGCTGGTGAAGGCCCGCGCCGCCCCCTCGGCGTCCCCCAGCTTCAACAGGCATTCGCCCAGGTTGAAGTGAACGAGCGCCAGCTCGTAGGGGCGCCCCACCAACCGGGGATCGCCGAGCGCCCGCTCCCATTCGGCGCGGGCGGCGGCCATGCGATCCCCGCGCTCCAGCTCGACGGCCGCCAGCACCGGATGCCCGGCGCCCGCCAGCACCCGCGCCGCCTCGGCGTGCTGGCCCAGCTTCGAGGCCGCCAGCGCCCATTCGAGCGGCCGCTCTCCCGGAAGCAGGATGCGCGCGGCGTCGGCGAAGCGGCGCAACCCCAGCAGGACATAGGCGGCCTCGCGCCGCCGCCCCAGCGCCTGATAGGCCGCCAGCGCCCCCTCCAGCCAGCCGTCGTAGACGCCGGGCGCGAACACCTGGACGTGCCCCAGCAGCACGTCGTACAGGCCCAGCGCCTCCGCCGGATGCCCCGTGCGCAGGGCGCGATCGGCGCGCTCCTTCAGGTCTATCTCCTCCCGGGTCGGCATCAGCGTCGCGCCGCCGCCGTACGCGAGACGTCGTCGACGATGTCGAGGGCACGCCGCCGCCCCGCGCCGGCCCGGGCCAAGGTCTCGGGGGTCACGATCTGGTGCCGGTGCAACAGCGGCAGATAGTCGAGCCTGAGGGGACGCGACGGCAGCACGAACACGCCGTACAGCGAGGCGTCGCGGGCCAGGGTCTCCACCGTCGCCCGCGGGATGTGGCACTCGGCGTGGGTGATGAAGGTGACGGCGACGTCGCGCCCCTCTTCGAAGCGCAACCGGCTCACCTCGGCCGATAAATCGGCGAACACCCGGGCGTAGTTGCGGCCGCGCTCGGAACGAAACGACAGCAGGCGGGGCAGCTCACGGCGCGCGTGCCGGCCGATGTCGAGACGGTCGTAGAGGCGGCTGTCGAAGAAGCGGAACCACACCTCCCCCCCGAGCAGCGACAGCTTCTTGCACAGCGCCAGCGCCAGACCGCGCGCGAACACTTGCCGCGTCCCCCGCATCGAGGCGCTCGCGTCGACCAGCAGGTAGGTCAAGCGACGGCCGGCGTCCGGCGAACGCTCGCGGCCGTAGTACAGCAGATCGTCCGACAGCGCCTTCAACGTCAGCGTCTCCTCGTCGTGCGCCAGCTCGCTCGGCACCAGCGCGTCCAGCGAGCCGCGCCGCTCGATCGACGCGTAGCCGTCGATGGCGAAGCGCTGCACCGAGCGGCGGCGCTTCGTCTCCAGCAGCGACGGCAGCAGCTGCAGCGAGAAGTCGACGATGTCGGCGGCGCCGATGTTGCCGACCACCTGGTACAGGTCCGACAGATCGGGCGTCCCCCCATCGACGGCGAACAGGCCCAGCAGCCGTAACGAGGAGACGTCGATCTGATCGAGGCGCGCCAGGAAGCCGCGGTCCTGCTCGATCAGTCGCTGAAGAAACGAGGCCACCCAGGTCAGGTCGAGCGTCTTGGCCAGCGTCGCACGATCGCGCTCGAACGACGCCGAGGCCACGGGGAGCTCCAGCAAACCGGGGCGTCGCGGCCGCGCCGCCCAGCGCAGAAAGACGTCGGCCAGCGCCCGCGCCAGCACCACGGCGATCGTCTCGTCGCGCAGCGCCGCCGTCCCCAACTCGGCCACCACGTCGGCCTCCGCGACCTGATTCAACAGCGCCCGGTACTGCGTGCGAAACGCCGTCATCGGCCCCCGCCCCACCGGCTGCACGCGATGCGGCTGCCCGCGCCGGCCGCGCGCCAGCAAGAGCCCGACGTCGTGGACGACGACCAGCGGCAGCGGCAGACCCAGGCGCGCCAGCATGTTCCACCAGGTGACCGCCTGGATGGCCTCGACCGGGCCGCTCGGCGTGACCTCGGCCAGGGTCAGGGACGCGAGCTGCCGCCGAAGCTCGGCTTCGGCGGTCGCCAGAGGATCGGCCATTCCCCGAAGGTTAGCCGATCAGGCGCCCGGGGGGAGCCAGCAGCTGACCACCAGGCCGCCGCCGTCGCGCGGGTGCAGCGCCAGCCGGCCGCCGTGCGCCTCCACGATCTCGCGGCACAGCGGCAGCCCCAGGCCGCTCCCGGATTTCTTCGTCGAATAGAACGGCAGCAGCACGCTGCGCAGCACGTCCGGCGCCATCCCCTTGCCGCGATCGCGGACCATCACCTCGACGCCGCCGCGCTCTCCCGCCACCGTCAGCGTGATGTCGTCAGGCAGGCTCCCCGACTCGGCCGCGTTCTTCAGCAAGTTGATGAGGACCTGTTGCACCTGGCCGGGATCGGCGTGGACGGGCGCGTCAGGCAGCGTCCCTTCCAGCTTGAAGCGATAGAGCCCCTCCACGCCACCGAGCAGCTCCTTCCAGGCGACGGTCCGCTTGGCCGGCAAGGGCAGCCGCGCGAAGCTGGCGTAGCCGTCGAGGAACGTCTTCAGGTGCGTGGCACGCTCCTCGATGGTGTCCAGCGCCGCGCCCAGCCGCTGCTGGAAGCCCGCCGGGTTGGCGAGCATCAAGCGGGCCGAGTGGATCAGCGAGGTGATGGGGGCGAGCGAGTTGTCGACCTCGTGACTGAGCACGCGAATCGCCTTCTTCCAGGTCTCCACCTCCTTGCGGGCCAGCTCCTTGGTCAACGGCCGCAGGATGAACAACGTGTGCCTTCGCGTGGAGATCTCGAAGGGGTGCTTGGCCAGATGAAACGTCTCCGGCTCGTCCGCGTCCCCACGCTCGCAGGTGAACAGCACGTCGTGAGCGGCGCTGGCCGCGTCGCGCAGCTCGGGCGGCCCCGCCGCCATCAGCTCGGTCAGCAGCGAACCGTCGATCCGCTTGCCGGCGCCGAAGAACGCCACGGCCGGCGGGTTCGCGTGGATGACGTGCCCCGCCTCGTTGACGATGACGGCGATGGCGGCGCTGGCGGCAAGCACCCGCTCGAGCCGCACGCCGTAGTCCCCCTCGGCCAGGCCGAGCGGGCCGTCGCTGACGGCGGACACGCCGTTCCACACCAGGCGCGTTGCCACCAGGCGGTCGAGCACGAAGACGACCAGGGTGGCGGCCAGCCCGCCCACCACCGCCAACGTCGTCGTCGAGGCGCCCGGCGCGAGGCCTGCGCACACGAACAGCGCGGCCAGCGTCGCCACCCCCGCCGCCGCCGACACCAGCAGCGTCGACACGAGGCTGCGCCGGGGTCCCGTCATCGAGCTCATCGGGGGCGACGCTCCATGACGATGCCGAGCCGCTCCATCCGTCGGTAGAGCGCCTGACGGGACAGGCCCATCTCGGCGGCCGCCTTGGCGACGACGCCGCCCGCCCGCAACAGCGCCTCCTCGATGCCGGCCCGTTCGGCCACGCTGGCTTCGTCCAGCGCCACCGGCGCACGCGGCGCGCCGGCGCTGGCCAGCGAAGGCAGCGGCCCCGACGGTGTCGCCTTGCGAGACTCGGGCCGGGTGCCTGCCACGGGGAGCCCCAGATCGGAGGCCGTGATGACGTCGGACGTCTCCACCAGCACCGCCCGCTGAATGCGGTTCTGCAGCTCGCGCACGTTGCCCGAGAACTCGTGGTTCACCAGCGCCGCGCGCGCGTCGTCGCCGAACCGCATGGGGGGCTTCCCCTCCTTCGCCACGTGGCGGGCCAGGAAGTGCTCGGCCAGCGGGGTGATGTCATCGGGGCGATCGGCGAGCGGTGGCACGAACAGCTCGATGACGTTCAGACGAAAGAACAGATCCTCGCGAAACTGCCCCGACGCGATGGCGCGAGGCAGATCGACGTTGGTGGCGCTGATCAGGCGCACGTTCGCCTGGCGGGTCGTCGAGGAGCCGAGCCGTTCGAACTCGCCTGTTTGCAGCACCCGCAGCAGCTTCGCCTGCGCCACCAGCGGCAAGGTCCCCAGCTCGTCCAGGAACAGCGTGCCTCCGTCGGCCGCCTCGAAGCGCCCCACCCGCAGCTTCGTGGCTCCGGTGAAGGCGCCCGCCTCGGCGCCGAACAGCTCGGCCTCGAACAGATTCTCCGGCAAGGCCCCCACGTTCACGCGCACGAACGGCCGGTCGCGCCGCCGCGAGTTCGCCTGGACGATCTCGGCGAGCTTCTCCTTCCCCGAGCCGTTCGGTCCGGTGATCAGCACCGGCACGTCCGACGGCGCGATGCTGACCGCCAGCCGCACCACCTCGTGCATCTGCGGGCTGGCGTAGATCACCTCGCGCAGGTCGTGCTTCTCCGCCAGGCTGCGGCGGGCCCGGTTCCCCTGGGCGCGCAGGCGCGTGTTCTCCTGGCGCAGCGCTCGCAGGTTGACCAGGTTCGTCACCGTGCGCACCAGCTTGTCGTCGTCCCAGGGCTTGGCGATGTAGTCGGCGGCCCCTTCTTTCGTCAGTGACACCGCCGTCTCCAGCGCCGTCCAGGCCGTCATCAGCAGCACCGGCATGTCGGCGTCGAGCGCGCGAATCGTGCGAAACAGCCGGGCCCCCTCCGCCCCGTCGGTGTTCTCCTGGGTGAAGTTCATGTCCTGCACCACGGCGCCGATGTCCTCCGTGGCCAGCAGGTGCAGCCCCTCATCGGGGGAGCTGACCGACAGCGCCGGCAGGCCATGCACCTCGAACAGCGTCTCCAGCGCCGTTCGCACGGCCGGCTGATCGTCGATGATGAGCACCTTCAACATGAACGTCTCCTTGGAGCGCGTGGGCACATCTAGAGAGTACGCCCGAGCTCGCCTGACGGAACGCCCTTGACCTCGAGCGCCTGGATCACGACCGCGCAAGATGCTGGCGAGGCATTCATTGAACCTCGAACCGGCAGGTGTAGTTCACGAACGTCGACACGGCGCGGGCCTGGCGATCGACCGGGGGCGACCAGATCGATCCACGCAACGTCGTCTGGCAGGCGGCGCCGAAGCCGGGCTCCGACTCGCTGAGCAGCGCCAGCTCGCACACGTGGCCGTCGGGAAGGATGCGCGCGTGGACCACGGCGCGCCCGGCGATACCCTTGCTGCGGGCCGCCGCAGGATAGGCGCGCGCCAGCGCCGGGGCGAGGTCCGGCGCCACCGGGGCACGCGACAGATCGGCGGCCGCCACCACCGGCGGGCCAGCGTGGCGAACGACGTCGGGGCCATCGCCGTCGACGTTGCGATGGGTGACGCGCGCACCGGCGCGACCGACAGCGCCGTGCATCGTCTCTCCGTTTCCGGTGGCGCTCGCCCAGCCGGGACCGGCGCCGTCGTTGGTCATGGTCACGCCCGTGAAGTCGGCCGGGGACTCGGCGGAGGGGGGCGGCGCGCTCGGGGCCTGGGGCGGAGGGGGCGCCGCCTTGGCCCGCGCGGGGTGCGCCATCGCGAGCCGCGGGGCAGGCTTGTCGGCCTTGGGCGCCGCGGGGGGCTGAACCGCCTTCGCGCTCTGCACCGACATCTCGACCAGCGTCGGAGGGCGGGGCCGCTTGCGCCCGAACCCATCGTCGCGGTGTCCCAGCCCGCCGAAGGCGACGGCGTGCAGACCGAGGCTGGTCACCACCACCGCGCTCCAGAGCGCCATCTCGGTTCGTTTTCGCATGACGGGATCCTCGTGACTGGAAGGGATGATGGGCAAGGCGGGCCGTCAGCGCTTGGCGAGGTCTTCGGGGTCGACGTTGATGGCGAACTTCGTGACGTTCTCGCGTCGCAACAGATCGATGACGTGGATGACGTTCGAGTGGGTGGTGCGACCGTCGGCGGCGATCACGGCGCGCGTCTCGGGGTCGGCGTCGTGCGCGCGCTTGATGCGGGCCCGCAGGGCCGGCTCGCCGATCGGCTCGGCGTCGAGGAACGTCTTGCCGTCCTTGTCGATCGACACCGTCAAGGTGGTGGGCGTCCCCTCCCCGGTCGCCCCCTTGGGGAGCTCGACCGGGATGGCGCGCGACACCACGTAGCTGGCCGTGACCATCAGGATGACCAGCAGCACCAAGGTGATGTCGACCAGCGGGGTGACGTTGATGCCGGTGATCATCTCGTCGTCGGAAGAAGCTGAAGCGGCCATGGGATCTCCTGTCGTGAGGCAGACAAAAAAAGAAGGTGAGCGGCCTCAGGCGCGCGGCGCGGAGACGCGCTTGTCGGCCTTGAGGAACGCCAGAACGTCCTTGCCGAACGCGTCGGCGCGCCCCAGCCGCGCCTTGATGATGCGCTGGAAGGTGTTGAAGAACGCGATGGCGGGCAGCGCCACCAGGATGCCGATGGCGGTGGCCACCAGCGCCTCCCCCACCTCCGTCATCAACCCGGCCGTCACCTTGCCGGCGCTGTCGTTCAGCGAATGAAAGGCGCGGATGATGCCGATGACCGTCCCCAGCAGGCCGATGAACGGCGCGTTCGCGCCCAAGGTCCCCAGAAACGCCAGGCGCCGCTCCATGCGCAGCTTGGCCAGCTGCATGGCGCCGCTCATGCGCTCCTCGGCCGAGGCGCTGCCGTCGTTCGGGTCTTGCAACCCCGCGGCGATGATGCCCGCCACGTGCGACGGGGACTGCTCGAGGCGGGCCCGGGCGCCCGCGACATCCCCGGCCCGCAACAGGCCGAGGATCTGTACCCGCAGCTTGCGGACGTTCTCGCTGGTGCGGATCAGGTAGATGGCGCGCTCCAGGGCGACGGCGACGCCCCCGACGGAGAGCCCGACGAGCAGCCACATGATCCAGGTGGCCCCCATCATCGCGAAGCCGGTCAATTTCTGTTGAATGTCCATGGGTGATCTCCGTGCGCGAGCGAGCTGTTGGAAGCGGTCTCGCGGGATGCGGCGACCGCTCTTGTTGCACCGGCTCTCAGCACCTGGCGTGCCAACCCCGAACAGCGCGAATCGGGGCCTTTCCCGCGCGGGCGAGCAGGCGAACGGGGGCGGACAAAGCAGCTGTCCGCGGACAGGTGTCCGGTTCAGTCGCGGCCGCTCAGCGCCAGAGGCGGGTCGCCACGTCGTCGGCGAACAGGAACCCCGACGCCGTGGGACGGAGCGCGGTGGCGGTCACCTCCAGCCAGCCCCGCTCGACGCACGCGCGTATCCCCGCTTCCCGCCCCACGACCGGATCCGCGCCGAAGCGAAGCGCGTGGGAGGCGCGATCGATCCCGTCCGCCGTCCGCAGCGCCAGCCAGACCGCCTCGTTCTCCAGGTCGGAGCCCGCGCGCCGCTCGGCCTGCGCGGGGGTCGGCGAACCGGCGCCGATCGTCATCGCCTTGAAGTAGGTGTCGGTGGCGCGCGGATTGGAGAATCGCCAGCCGCTCCCGTCGGCGAGCGGCCGAAACGAGGCCGCCGACGCCCCCACGCCCAGGTAAGGCGCCCCGGTCCAGTAGAGGCTGTTGTGAACGGCACGCTTTCCGGGGCGCGCGTAGCTCGACACCTCGTACTGCGCCAGCCCGGCCGAGGCCAGCGCATCGCGCACCAGCTCCTGCATCGTCGCCACCAGGTCCCCCTCGGGGACGACGAGGTCGCCCTTGCGCGCCCGCGCGCCGAACGGCGTGCCGCGCTCGATCGTCAGCGCATACGCCGACACGTGCTCGGGTCGAAGGGCCAGCACGCCATCGATGGACCGGCGCCAGTCGTCGACCGATTGCCCCGGCAGGCCGAACATCAGATCGACGGAGATGTTGTCGAAGCCCGCCGCGCGCGCGGCGCGAACGGCCGCCGGGCCGGCGGCGCCGTCATGGTTGCGGCCGAGCGCCCCCAGCAGGCGATCGTCGAGCGCCTGCAATCCCAGCGACAGGCGATTCACGCCGGCGCGGCGCCAGGCCTCGGCCCGGGCGCCGTCGACCTCTCCCGGGTTCGCCTCGACGGTGAGCTCGAGCGACGACGCCTCCGCGGCGAACGCCGCGCGGCCCGCCGCGATGACCCGCGCCAGCGCGTCGGCCCGCCACAGCCCGGGCGTCCCACCCCCGAAATACACCGACACCAGCCGCGACGTCGCAGTACGGAACCAGGGCGCGCGCGCGGCCAGCTCGGCGCTCACCGCATCGGCGTAGCGATCGTGCGGAATGTCGGCGCGCGCGTCGACCGCGAAGTCGCAGTACGGGCAGTGGACGCTGCAGAACGGAAAGTGAACGTACAGCCCGACACGGTCGGCGGCGGCGAGCTCACCGGCGCCGAGCGTCTGGGGCGTGACGGTCGCCCGATCCCGTCGTCGAATCGACGTGACCGTCATTCCACACTCCCCACCCTCAGCGCGCGGCGGCGGGCGCGGGCGCGACGGCCGGCGCGGGCATCTTGCGGACGTACTCGGCGCACAGCCGCACGCGCCGGCGCACCAGCTCGCGCCCCAGCCCCACCAGGGTCTCGAACAGGGGGGGCGTGGCCCGCTTGGCGCTGACGGCCAGCCGCAGCAACATGAACAGCTCCTTCGTCGTCCAGCCGGCCTGGGCGGCGAAGGCGCGCGACATGGCGTCGAGGCTGGCGGCGGAGAACGGCCGCAGGGTGTCCAGCGCCTCGCCGAAGGCGATCAGGCACTCGTGCACGTCCTTGGGCAGTCGCCCCTTGGGCAGCAGGTCCTTGGCCACGGGCGCGTAGTCGAGATCGCCCGAGAAGAAGATGTCGGTCAACGGGATGAACTCGTCGAGCCGCTGGATCCGCTCGCGCACCAGGGGCACCAGCGATTGCAGATGCTTGTCGTTCATGCGCCACTGCCGCAGCCGCGCCACGATGGCCGCGTCGTCGAGCGCGCGCAGGTAGTCGGCGTTCATCGCCGACAGCTTCACCAGATCGAACACCGGACCGCCCAGGCTGACCCGGTCCCACGAGAACGCCGACACCATCTCGGCGAGGTCGAACTTCTCGCGGTCGCCGGAGATCGACCAGCCCATGGTCCCCAGGAAGTTCACCAGCGCCTCGGGCAGGAAGCCGGCGTCCTGGTAGTAGTCGAGCGAGACCGGGTTCTTCCGCTTCGATATCTTCGACTTGTCGGCGTTGCGCAGCAACGGCATGTGGATCCACTGCGGCGCCTGCCACCCGAACGCCTGATACAGCACCACGTGCTTGGGCGTGGACGACAGCCACTCCTCGGCGCGGATCACGTGCGTGATCTCCATCAGATGATCGTCGACGACGTTGGCGAAGTGATAGGTGGGGAACCCGTCGCTCTTCAGCAGGATCTGGTCGTCGACCTGGGTATTCTCGAACTTCACCTCGCCGCGCAGGCGATCGACGAACACCGTCTCGCCGGTGCGGGGCATCGCCATGCGCACGACGTGCGACTCGCCGGCCGCCGCCCGCCCCTCGGACTCCTCGCGCGGGCGCCCCCGGCACAGGCCGTCATAGCCGACGAACAGCCCCTGGCGGCGCTGCTCGTGGCGCACGGCCTCCAGGCGCTCCGCCGTGCAGAAGCAGCGATAGGCGGCGCCGGACGCCAGCAGCGTCTTGATCTCGCGCTGGTAGATCTCGAGACGCTCGGACTGGCGGTAGGGGCCGTAGGCGCCGCCGATGTCCGGCCCTTCGTCCCAGGCCAGCCCCACCCAGCCGAGCGCGCGCAAGATCGCCGCCTCCGACTCGGGCGTCGAACGGGTGCGGTCCGTGTCCTCGATGCGAAGCACGAACTTTCCGCTCTGGTGCTTCGCGAACGCGTAGTTGAACAGGGCGATGTACGCCGTCCCCACGTGGGGATCGCCGGTGGGCGACGGGGCGATGCGAACACGGACGGGCCGGGGGCTTTCGGGGCTGGACATGACGGGTCCGTTTCATACCACGGCGGCCATGGCCCGAGCGCCCCGCGCGCGATGGCGCGCGGCGCCTTATACTGGTGCGATCGTGTGGCACGACCACCTGGAGAATCTGCTGCGCATCCTGCTGGGGACCCTGCTGGGCGGCGCCATCGGCTACGAGCGCGACCTGCACGGACGCCCCGCCGGCCTGCGGACGCACACCATCGTCGCGCTGGCGTCCGCGACGTTCATGGTGGTGTCGACCCGGTTCGTGTTCGCGCAACATTACGGCCCCGGCGATCTGGTCTCGGTCGATGCGTCGCGCATCGCCGCCTCGGTCGTGTCGGGCATCGGCTTCCTGGGCGCCGGCGCCATCCTGCGCACGGGACTCACCATAAAAGGGCTGACCACGGCCGCGGGGCTCTGGCTGGTGGCCGCCATCGGAATGGCCGCCGGCGGGGGGATGTACGCCGAGAGCGTGTTCGTGACGGTCATCGGGCTGTCGGCGCTGACCTTGCTGCGCCGGTTCGAGGACCGCGGCGGTCCGGTGGCCCGTCAACGCGTGACGGTGGTCGTCGACGAGGCGCTCTCCCCCGTCACGGCGATCGCCGATGCGCTCACCCGCGCGGGCGCGGTCTTCTCGCAGGAGGAGTACGAACGGCAGAGCGACGGCCGCCTGCAACTGCGGTTCGAGGTCCGCACCACGGGCCCCATCCACAACCACGAGCTGGCGAAGTCGCTGGAAGGTGTCGCCGGCGTTCGGAGTCTGAAGATCGAGCGTCTGTAACGGGCGCCCTTCAGGGAAGCAGGATGCGGCCTGGCGCGGGGCTGCGGGGCGCGTCGGGGTCGGCGCCGTCCTGCGTATGGCAGCTGTTGCAATCGCCGGTCGTCTGCTCGTCGATCATCTCGCGGGTTCGCCCCTCGAAGGTGAGCTTGGCCCGGTAGGGATAGGTGAAGCCGGCCAGCTCGGCGTAGAAGTTCCCGCCCGGGTTCACCGTGGTGGTGAACGTCATTCCCCGGGCGTCGGTCACCTCGACGACGGCCCCCGAAGCGGCCGCCCCGGCGCAATAGTCGGGCTCGTGCGCCGTCGGATACGCCGTACCCGAGAACGAGAACACCGGCGCGTCTTCCTCGCCCGAGGCCGAGTTCTCGTCGAGGTGGCAGGGGATGCAGGCCCGGCCGGGCGCCATCTCGGGCGCCGGCTGGTAGTTGGGATCGAGGAGCACGCCGCTGGTGCAGACGGGCGCGACCGCGTACGGGTCGGGCGCGTTGGCCTCGTCGCCGCAGGCCGATGCCAGCAGCAGAAGCAGGCCCAGCGTCGCGCAGCCGGTCCCCGGGGATTTCCCCCGCCCGGAGGACCAGCACGACACGACAGACCTGCGGCCGACGTCGTTTGCCACGTTCCGCATCACGGAGCGAGCGGCAACAGCATCAACACGGCGTCGTCGTTCAGCGTCGCGGGGACCGGGCTGGTGCCGACCCCCTTGATGCCGACGAC
>DASYCK010000080.1:0-10248 GCA_036500205.1 Polyangia bacterium
GAAGTCAGTCCCCGCCAGCACCGTCAGATTATGCAGCGGGAGCCACTTCAACGTCGCGCGGTACGCCAGGTTGTCGGCGCTCTCGGCGGGCGTGATGGTCGTGACCGGGCCGGCGTTCTTGTAAAACGGATCGTGCTCCTCACCGAACGCCGCCAGGCGCAGGGCCAGGTTGTCGCCCAGAGGAATGTTCACCATGGCGGTCGCCAGCCGCTGTGAGTAGTTGCCGACCTGCATCTCACCCGATGCCTCCCACAGGCTCAGCTTGGGCTTCGCGGTGATGACGTTGAGCGAGCCGGCGGTGGCGTTCCGGCCCCGGATGGTGCCCTGGGGACCGCGGTTCACCTCGACGCGTTCGAGGTCATAGAACATCGAGCCCACGCCGCGCGGGCGCGGGATGTAGATGCCGTCGACGTGCGTGGCGGCCGAGGGATCGCCGAGCTCGGTGTTGTTCGTCGAGCCGACGCCGCGGATGAAGATCTCGGTGTTGCCTTCCTGGGTCCCGATCTCCAACGACGGGGAGACCGCCGACAGATCGCGGACGGAGTTCACGCCCACGCGCTGCAGATCTTCCTGCGAGTAGGCGCTGGCGGAGCCGGCGTAGCTCTGGATGTTCTTCTCGCGGCGGTCGACGGTGACCTTGACCACCTCGATGTCGCTGGGATCGTAGCCGGGGGCACCCGCGATGGGTGCGTCGGCGGCGGGCAGAGGCAACGGCTCGGGCTCCGCGACCTGCGACACCGGAACGGCAGGTGGTGCCGCCGGGGCCTGGATCGGCGCCGCGACGACGACGGACGTCGGCGCGGGCGCGACCACCGGTGCGTGCGGCGTCGGCGCCGGCGCCGGGACGATGGGCGCGGCGACCACCGGCTTGCTCACGGGCGCGACCGCCGGGGTCGTCCCCGCGGCCGCCGGCGTGCTGGCAGGCGCCACCGCTGCCGGCTGGCTGGCCGTGGCCGGTACGGCGGCCGCTGCCGGTTTCCCTTCGGCGTCCTTGTGCTTTTTCTTGGCGAGGGCTGCCGGAACGAACAACAACTGCATCATCGTCACGGACAAACCGAGGCACACATTCCGAACCGAGGCTGCATCCCTGATCATCGGAGTCTCCTGAGCGCGAAGGACAGTCGTGAAATTAGGGTCGTGAGGGATCGCGAAGGATGGTCGTGGCTTCAGGCCCCGCCGTTGCCGCCGCGGTTCCCGCGGCCCGCGCGACCCCCGCGGCCCCCACCGCCGGCCCCGCCACCGTTGCCGGTCTCGCCGCCGCCGGCGCTGGTCCCGCCGCTGCCGCTGGTTCCACCGCTGCCGCTGGCTCCGCCGCTACCGCTGGCTCCGCCGTTACCGCTGGCTCCGCCATTGCCGGTCGCACCGTCCATGCCCGCACTGCCACCGTTGCCGCCGCTCGCGTCGTCGGTGCCGGCGTCCGGCGTCACCCGTGCGAACCGCACATAGGCAGCCACGGCGCCATGCTCGACGAGGTCGGCGGTGGCGGACGCGGACAGCAAGGTGGCCCCGCTGGCGTCCCGCGCGTCGACAGTCACGTCGACGGAACCGCTCGCGCCGTTGACGGTTATCCGTTTATAGGTGGGCGTGGTGATGGCGCCAGCGTCGTCGCGCATCAACTGCACATCGGTCGGATCGGGACCGTGCCCCGACTGCGGCACTATCGTGATGTGAAGGCTCGATGCCGCAGCTTGCACATCCATGGCAGACGCGTCGAAGCTGACGTTCACCGAGACGACCGTGTCGCCGCTGTCGCAGTTCGCCGCAGCGAACATCGCGGTCAGCAATACCACTCCCATGCTGAAACGCTTCTTCACCATGAGGCGCATAGTAGCGATGACGTCGCCCGGGACAAAGAAATAAATTCTCTATCCCCCTCCGTCGCTGCGCGGCCCATGCACGGTTGCTTCCCGTGAGGCGCAAGATTGTGTATCAATCGACGACCCCGTCGAACCTTCCCCCACTCGCCGCTCCCCTCGAGCCCTCTCCGACGATGAACGACAACCTCCGCAAGCGCGCGGTCTTCATGCTGCTCACTGTCGTGGCCACTACAGTCGGCTGCACAGAGTTGCGGGGACGACGTCGTATCCGGGAGGGCAGTCGCCTGTATCGAGAAGGAAACTATGTCGCGGCGCGGGAAGCGTTCGCGGCCGCGGTGGCGCTGGTGCCACAGCTCCCGCAAGCCTGGTTGGGGCAGGGGCTCAGCTGCCGCCAGCTGATGACCCCGGGCGCGACCTCGCCCGCGAACGATCGCGCGGTGGACTGCGCGCTGGCGGCGCTCGGCGAGCTGCGTCAGCGCTGGCCGACGGATCCACGCGGCGACGCGCTATTCCAGCAGACGCTGTTCGACGCCGATCGCTTCCCGGCGCTGGTGGCGTTGTACGACGAACGCCTGAAGAAGGATCCTGCCGACCTGGCCGCCGTGAACGGCGAGATTCAAGCGTACACGCGCTGGAATCACCTGGAAGAAGCCCTGGCGGCGTACCAGAAGAAGGCGGCGCTGCTGCCAAATGACGCCGAGGCGCAATACGCCGTGGGCGTGTTCGTGTGGCAACAGCTCTTCCAGCGCGGCGGCGGCCCCGACAAGGCAGGCTTCGATCCCCGCCCCGATCCCAACGCCAACCGAGACGATGGCAAGAGCCAAGCCCACAAGGCCAAGCGGGGCAGGAAAGGCAAGGACGCGAAGCACGCCGGAGGCACGTCCAGGCAGCGCGACCGTGGGGCGGCGATCGCCCCCGTGGACGGCCCCGTCGAGGAGCCGCACAAACAACCGCCGCCCTTCGCGGCCGGCGACATCACCGGCGCGCAGCGCGCGGCCCTCGCCGATCTGGGAATCAAATATCTGCAGCGGGCGCTGCTGCTGCGGCCACAGTACCGCGAGCCGATCGTGTATCTGAACTTGCTGCTGCGACAGAAATCGCTGGCCTACCTGACCCGGCCGTCCCTGTGGCAAGCGTGCATCGACGACGCGGAGAAGTGGCGCGCCAGAGCGGACGCCTTGACTCCGCTCGCCGCCGCGAAGGCCGGGGCCGCATCGCCTCCAGCGATATCACCGAAAGGACCGGCGGCCTCGCCCTAGCGAGCGCCCGCCCTTCAGCCCTTCATGGCATTCGAGGCAGTCCTGGCCGGCCGACGGCCCGGCTCCCGGCGCTGGCGGCGCGTGACCGTGGCGATCTCGATCGGGGCGCACGCGGTGGCGCTCTCCATTGGCCTCGCTTACTCGTTCTGGACCATCGAGGACCTGCCCATGCCGGCCGTCGCCGTGACGCTGGTGGGCGGCGCCCCGCCCCCTCCGCCCCCACCGCCCGCGAAGCGCCACAGCACCGGAAAGCCCCACCCCCACGTCGAGAAGCCGCACACGCTGGTGCAGCCGAAGGAGCACCCCCAGGAGGCACCCAAGGAGAAGCCGGAGAAGGACGAGGACGACGCGAAGGACGACGGTCAGGAAGGCGGCGTCAAGGGCGGCGTCTCCGGAGGGGTGGTGGGCGGCGTGGTCGGCGCGCCGGTCCCCAAGGACACCGGCCCGAGGCTGGTATCGCCACAGATCGCACGGATGCAGCTGTTGATCGATCCCAACGCCGAGCCCTACAAGGTCACGCTTCCCCCTCCGCTGGTGCGGACCGGGATGACGTTCTCGGCGGTGGTGCGCGTCTGCGTCTCGACACAGGGGACCGTCAGCGAGGTCAAGGTACTGCGCGGCGCCGATCCCGCCATCGACCCCCAGATTCCCACGGTGCTCGGGCGGTGGCGCTATCGTCCCTACTTGATCGACGGCCACCCCGTTCCCTTCTGCTACACGATTCGCTACGACGTTTCCGCGCGATGACCGAACGAACCCCCACCCCGATCGGAGATGAAAGCTGATGGATTTTTCGCTGCTCGGCCTCTGGAACCAGATGGGCGCGGTCGCCAAGGTGGTCGTCCTGATCCTGCTCGGCATGTCCGTGTATGCCATCGGCATCGTGCTCGAGCGCTTCCTCACGTTCCGCAAGGGACGGCAGCAGTCGCTCGCCTATCTGGGCGCGCTGCAACCCCTGGTGTCGACGCGGAGCCGCCTAGGGGAGGCGCTGGCGCTCGAGCAAGCGTTCAAGGAAGCGCCGGCGGCGCGCGTGCTGGGACCGGCTCTGAAAGACTTCGTGGCGGGCCTGGAGAGCCTGGGCGCCGCCGCCGGGGATGCCGTCGAGGTCGAGCTGTTGCTGCACGGAGTGACCAGAACGATGGAACGCGCCAAGAAGCGCGAGGTGGCGGCCCTCCAGCGCGGGCTGCCCGTGCTGGCCACCATCTCGTCATCTGCACCGTTCGTGGGATTGTTCGGCACGGTGTTCGGCATCATCACCGCCTTCCAGCAGATGGCCGATCCCAGCAAGGGCGGCGGAGGCGGCCTGGCGTCGGTCTCGGCGGGCATCGCGGAGGCGCTCCTGACCACCGCGGTGGGCCTGGCGGTCGCCATCGGCGCGGTGTGGTTCTACAACTTCTTCGTCACCAAGCTGGACCAGTTCTCGGCGGTGATCGAGGACTCGTCGGGCGAGCTGGCCGATCAGCTCACGCGCAGCGCGCGCGGGTCCGGCGTGGTGCCGGCGCCGACCCTGGCGGAGCCCGCCGTCAGGCCATGAGCCTGCGCTCCGACAGGCTCCGCACCCTCCGCGCCTTGCGAGCCGAAGCAGTCGCGCTGCCGCGGCCCCAGGTGAAGGCAGACATCAATGTCACGCCGCTGGTGGATGTGGTGCTGGTGCTGCTCATCATCTTCATGGTGGTGACGCCTCTCATCGCCAGCGGCGTCACCGTCGATCTGCCCCGAACGGCCAACCACGCCCGAAAGGCCGACGACGGCAAGGACATCATCGTGGCGGTGACGGCGGACAAGCGCTTCTACGTCGGCAGCGTGCGCGTAGCCGACGCGGCAGCCGCCGCCAGCGCCGCGGTCGAGAAGAAGCGGCGCGCTCCGGAGAAGAGCGTATTCGTGAAAGCCGACACCCGCGCCCCCTATGGCGCCGTGCGTACCCTGCTCGAGAGCCTGCACGAGGCGGACATCGAGAATGTCATCCTCGGCACCGAGGAGATCGAGAAGCGGTGATCCCGCGGCGGTGAAAACATGGCGATGGACGTAGGAAACAAGAAGGGCCCGCGGGGGGAGATCAACGTGACCCCCCTGATAGACGTCGTGCTGGTGTTGCTGATCATCTTCATGGTCCTCACCCCGTCGATGCTGAAGCACTTGACCGCCACGGTGCCGCGCAAGGCCGATGAAACGACCCCGCAGCCGCCGGGCGAAGCGCCGATCATGGTGGAGTACAGCGCCAAGCGTGAGCTGACGCTGAACGGCGAGGCGGTGGCGCCCGAGGCCTTGCGAGCTCGCCTGACCACTCGCCTGCGCGCCGAGAGCCACAAGGTCGTTTTCTTCAAGGCGGACGACGACGCCCCTTACGGCGAGGTCGTCCACCTGATGGACCTGGCCCGCGGCGCAGGCGCCGAAACGCTCGCCGTCGTGACGAAAGAATAGACGCCGGCAGGCGTCGCGCTCTCCAAGGGTCCTTTTTCTTGAATCCGCACCCCGGCCGGCGCATCGTGTAGCCGTGCGTCACATCATCGCGTCGTTCTCCTCGGTCGCCGTCCTCTCGCTCGCCATTTCCTGGGGGGGCGGTCCGGCGGGCGCGAACACGGTCGGGCCGCCCGAGGTGGCCTGGAAGGACATGACGTACAAGCAGCGGAAGGAGTACATGAAGGTCGCCGTCACGCCGACGATGAAGAAGGTCTTTCAGGCCTTCGACCCCGAGACGTTCAAGACGTTCGACTGCGAGACCTGCCACGGCAAGAAGGCCATCGAACGCAAGTTCAAGATGCCGAGCCCCGACATCCAGCCGCTGCCGAACACGCCCGAGGCGTTTCAGGCGAAGATGAAGGCGGAGCCGACGTGGCCCAAGTTCACGAAGTTCATGGCCGGCGAGGTCGAGCCCGCCATGGGCAAGCTGCTGGACGTTCCGGTCTTCAATCCCGAGAAGCCGGTCAAGGGCACCTTCTCCTGCGGCGCCTGCCACAAGCTCGAGGCCGCCGCCGCGAAGTGAGGCTCAGCCCCCCGGGCGCCGCCTCGCCACCAGGCCGCGCACCCACTTCTTCAGCGGAACCACCGGGGGAAACAGCACGGCGGTTCGCCAGCGCAGCAGCGCGGGTAACGACCGCGGCTCGGTTCGTGCCAGATGCCAGGCCTCCCGGAGGCTGCGAGCCACCGTATCGACGAAGCGCTCCTGAAAGTGCGCCGTCTGCAGCGGATGCGCCTGCCCCTGGAACGACGAGAACAGCCCGAGGTGCTGGAACAGCGACGGCGACCGCACGAAGATCGCCTTGCCTGTCTCGACGGTGAAGTCTCGCAGCAGAAAGTCGAGCTCGTTCGCCGTGGCGTTCCGGGTCGCGTAGGCCGCGAAGGCCGCTGCCTCCGCCGAACGAAAGAGCAGCGCGCAGCACGAGAAGAAGTCCTTGGGTGGCAGGCTGGCCCGATCGGCGAGGCGGTGGGTCGTGAACAGGGTCAGGAACTGCCAGTCGTCGCGCGCGGCGAACCAGCGATCGACCCAGTCGATCAGCTTGGACAGGAAGTCGCGCGTCGCCAGCATGTCGTCCTCGACATGAAGATAGAAGTCCCCGCGCGCGGCGCAGTGGCCGGCCACGTGGGCGAAGTCGAGGACGACCTTCCGCCGCCACTGCAGGTATGAAAGCTCCTCGCCGGGCCGCCGTCCTGGATCGTCCTCGGCGCACGGTGGGTAGCCGCCGGGATTCTCGAGCACCGTCAGCCATCCGCTGCGCAGCAGGTCGGCATACTGGTCGCGCAGGGCCTGGACCTCCCCGTGGGAAGCGGGGGGAGCCGCCGCGTTGAAGACGACCACCTTCACGTGCGCGCGCAGGTGGGGCGGGATGCCGTCCACGATCGAGGCGAGCGTTCGCCCGAGCTGGCTGGGGGTTCGCGGCACCGTGGGGATGCCGATCACCAGCTTGGCGTCCGCCAACCGCCGAAGCTGTGGCATGGGGCCCGATGGTACACCGGCCTCGCCTATGATGGCGTCGTGAGGACCTCGGTCGTCATCCCCTGTCGCAACGCCGTCGAGTTCATCGGCGCAACCCTGGCCTCGGTGCTGGCGCAGGACCACGCCGACCTCGAGCTCATCGTCGTCGACGACGGTTCCACCGACGGCAGCGGGCAGGAGATCGCGCGCTTCGGGGAGCGCGTCCGCGCGGTGACGGTTCCCCACGGCGGCGCGTGCCGCGCGCGTAACGTCGGTCTGGCGCTGGCCACCGGGGACGCCGTCATATTCCTGGACGCCGACGATCTGTTGCGCCCGGACACCGTGGGCGCGTTGACCGCGGAGCTGGAGCGCGCGGGCGCGTCCGCCCTGATCGCCGCCCCCTGGCGCCGCCTCAAGCAGGTCGCGAAGACCTGGCAGCCGGCGCCCAGCGGGGTGCCGGATCGCGCGCCCGACGGCGACCCCCTGCGCGCCTGGATCTCCGGCTGGTTCGTCCCCCCGTGCGCGCTGCTGTGGCCGAAGCAGCTGCTCGAGCGCGTCGGCGGCTGGGATCCGGAGCTGACCGTCAACCAGGACGGCGATCTGGTGATGCGGGCCCTGATCGCCGGCGCCCGCCTCGTTCACGTCTCGACGGGCGAATCGCTGTATCGCCTTCACGGCGCGGAACGGCGGTCGGTCTCGCAGGGGCACGGTCAGGCCGACGCGCGGTCGCGCGCGCGTGTCCTCGAAAAGGTCGTCGGCGCGCTGCGAACGGCCGACCGCCTGGAGGCCTACCGCATCACCCTGGGGCGCGCGTACCACGATCTGGCGCGCATCTACTTCGATCGCTTTCCCGAGCTGGCGCGCGCTTGCGAGCGCGAGGCGACGGCCCTGGGGGGAGCGCGCTCCGTGTCGGGACCGCTCGCGCACCGCCTGGCGTACCGTCTTCTGGGGCTGGCGGGGAAGGACCGCCTGGCGCGCTGGCTGGGGCGGCGCGGGGTGGGCCGGCCCGGCCGCCGCGCGGCGTCCCGGGGTCCCTGAAACCCTGCCATTTCCGGGCTTTCCGGGGCTTTCCCCTTCGCATCCATGCGTTTGGGCCGGCGCGCCGCGCCTTCGATAATCGCGCCGGCCGAAAATCTCCGCGCTTTCAAGGCCCGCGCCGACACATCATTGACACGCGGCGTTCCGGGCCGCGATCGGCCCGACAAACGCTCGAAACAAAGGCTTTCCTTGCATCCGCGGCCCGGGGACGGTATCTCTGCCGACCCTATGAGTTCCGCCGCACCGCCAATCGAGACGTCAGACACCCCGTTGATCCCGGCCGCAGCACCGCGGTCCGTACGCAAGGATGTACGTAACATCGCCATCATCGCGCACGTCGATCATGGAAAGACCACGCTGGTGGACGGCTTCTTGCGCCAGGCGGGAACGTTCCGCGCAGGCGAGGTCATCGCCGACTGCGCGATGGACTCGAACGATCTCGAGCGCGAGCGCGGCATCACCATCCTCGCGAAGTTCACCGCCATCACCTGGAAGGGGACCCGTATCAACATCGTCGATACGCCTGGTCACGCCGACTTCGGCGGCGAGGTCGAGCGCGTGTTGAAGATGGTCGACTGCGTCTGTCTGCTGGTCGATGCCTTCGAAGGCCCCATGCCGCAGACCCGGTTCGTCACGCGCAAGGCGCTGGCGCTCGGGCTGCGTCCCATCCTGGTCGTCAACAAGGTCGACCGTCCGGGCTGTGACCCGAACGGGGCCGTCGACGAGACGTTCGATCTGTTCTGCGCGCTGGGGGCCACGGACGCGCAGCTCGACTTCCCCATCGTCTATGCCTCGGGCCGCGAGGGGTGGGCGGTCAAGGATCTGAAGGACGAGCACACGGATCTGTCCCCCCTGCTGGACCTGATCGTCGAGAAGGCGCCGCCGCCGTCCGTCGACATCGACGGCCCCCTGGCGATGCACGTCACTACGCTGGACCACGACGACTACCTGGGCTACGTGGCCATCGGTCGCGTCGAATCGGGCCGGATCAAGACCGGGCAGCGGGCGATGTGCGTCCACCGCAACGGTCAGCGCGAGGAGTTCCGCGTCGCCAAGATCCTCGGCTTCCAGTCGCTGAAGCGGTTCGAGCTGGCCGAGGCGGCCGCCGGCGACATCTGCGCCGTCACCGGCATGCAGGATCTGACGGTCGGCGAGACGATCACCGAGATCGAGCGCCCCGTGGTGCTGCCGCTGCTCGAGATCGAGGAGCCGACCGTGAAGATGTACTTCATGGCGAACAACAGCCCCTTCGCCGGTCAAGAGGGGAAGTACGTCACCTCGCGCAACCTGCACGACCGCCTCTACAAAGAGACGAAGTCGAACGTCGCCCTGCGCGTGAACGACACCGAGTCGCCCGACACCTTCGAGGTGCTGGGGCGCGGCGAGCTCCACCTGACCGTGCTCATCGAGACGATGCGCCGTGAAGGGTACGAGCTGTCGGTCTCGCAGCCGCAGGTCATCTTCAAGACCGGCGAGGACGGCGAGCGCCTGGAGCCCTACGAGGAGGTCGTCATCGATCTCGACGAGGCCTACTCCGGCCCCGTCATCGAGGAGCTGGGGCGACGCGCCGGCCGCATGCAGGAGATGGGACCGGCTGGCGAGGGGCGCATGCGCCTCGAGTACCTGTGCCCGGCGCGCGGCCTCATCGGCTACCGGTCGCAGTTCCTGACCGACACGCGCGGCACCGGCCTGCTGAACCACAACTTCAAGCACTACGGCCCGTACGCCGGCACCATCCGCACGCGCCCCAACGGCGTGCTCATCGCCCAGGATCCGGGCGAGTCGAACACCTACGCGCTGTTCTACCTGCAGGATCGCGGGACGCTGTTCATGGGTCCCGGCATGAAGGTCTACCCGGGCCAGATCATCGGCCTGCACGCGCGCGACAACGACCTCGTCGTCAACCCGTCGAAGTCGAAGAAGCTGACCAACATCCGCACCACCGCCGCCGACGAGAAGCTGTTCCTGTCGCCGCCGCGCGTGTTCACCCTGGAGTCGGCGCTCGAGTTCATCAACGACGACGAGCTGGTCGAGGTGACGCCGAAGTCGATCCGTCTCCGAAAGCGCGCCCTGGATCACAACGAGCGTAAGCGGGTCGAGAAGCTCCGCGACGGCGGCCGCGCCGACGACTAGTGCACCGCCGTCGAAATAGCGTCAACGCCGAGGCCGACAAGCCGCGCCGGACGCGAGGCGCGACGACGAGGAATACCCGTAGGTATTG
>DASYCK010000081.1:0-35271 GCA_036500205.1 Polyangia bacterium
CATCGAGCTGCGCGGCCGACGGTCCCGGTGACCGCTGCGACCGCTCCGACGCTGACCCGCCCTACCGCGTTCGCGCTCGTCTGGGTGCGCGGTGAAGGTGAACGGTGCGAATTCCCAGCGTCAACCAGTGAAAGACGTAGAAGTCGGAGATCCAGAACGGGATCGCCGTGAAGGAGACGTAGACCAAGGTCGTTCCTGGCCAGATCTGCAGGTACGAATGGAGGTAGTGCCTCGACGCGTAGCCCACGGCCCACTCGCCCCCCCAGCCGACGAGGCCCGCGATGAGCGCGCGCCAGAGCAATCGAAGGTCGCGCCGCTCGAACCAGAAATGATCCAGCATCGAGAAGATCGCGACGGTGCCCGCCCAGAGGGGAAAGCTCCTGACCGAGAGCCAGGCCCACGGGAGCGCGTCCACGCCCAGCTTCGGGTCCCGGCACAGCCCCCCGAACCCGTTCAATTCCTGAAGCGGGTAGTACCAGCCGTAGTTCTTTGCGACCTTGAGAAAAACCAGGTTCTGCAACAGCTCCATGAACCAGAACAGGGGGGCGATGTAGAGCACCTGCAGCGCCAGCCGCAACAACCAATCTGGCACCCGCCCCTCGTGACCTGCCTCGTGCTCTGACATTCGCGCTCCTTTCGCCGGGCTCCCACCTGACCGCCCCACTCGTTCGAACGGCATCGGATCAACGAACCGGCACGGCAATCTTCCGTGCTCGGGGCGCGATCCGCTTCGTCGTGGGCGTCGGCGCGCGGCGTTTGCGGCGCACGGTCGCGGTCCGCCGTTTCTCGGCCGCCGCCCGCAGCTGCGCTTCGTCGAGGACCGTCAAGATCCCCTGGCGGTGGTGCAGCCAGCGGCGGCGCGTGAATTGTCCCAGGCAACGGTTCACCATCTCGCGCGTCGCCCCGATCAGGTTCCCCAGCTCCATCTGCGACAGCTTGAGGGTGATCCTGATCTTCCCCGGACCCGCCGGCATCCCGAACTGCGCCACCAGCGCCAGGATGGCCTTCGCCAGCCGCCCCGGAACATCGCGCAGGGACGAATCCTCGGCGCGCTCGGTCAACGTGCGGACCCGCTTCGCCATGGTGGCCAGCAGCCGCGCCCCCAGGCTGGGCACCGTGTACAGCAGCGATTGAAACGCCGCCCGCGGCAACACCAGCAGCCGGCACGACTCCAAGGTGATCACCGTCGCCGAGCGGGCCCCCCCATCCAGCAGCGCGATCTCGCCGAACACCTCGCCCGGTCCCATGATGGTCAGCAGGATCTCCTCGCCGTCGACGCTGGTGACCACCTTCACCCGCCCCTGCAACACGGCGAACATGTCGCCCGACGTGTCCCCCTGCTGCACCAGGACGCGGTCTGCTGGGCACACGTGCTCACGGGTCAGCGGCAGGATCAGGTCGAGCTCACCCTGATCGAGGTGCGCGAACAGCCAGACCTTCTGAAGCAGATGCCGCTTGTCGATCTGCATTTCCGGCGCGTTCCCCTGGAGGCGATAGTACATGCGGTCGCCCCCGCCTTCACGCGCCGCGCCCTCAGTTGGCGAGGGCGAGGCGCGCCTCGGACACGCGCGCCAGCACCGCGCGCAGCCGCCGCTTCGAGCGCAGCAGCCGCGTCCCCACGGTGACCACCGGAATCGCCAGGCGCTCGGAGATGGTCCGGTAGGCGAGCCGTTCGAGGAAGAACAGCTGGAAGATCTCCCGATCGGTCGCCGACAGCTTCCCCAGCGCCTCGGTGACGTCCTTCAGCGAGAGGATGTCGCAGGGGTCCCGCTCCTCTTCCGCTGGCTCGACCTGGTAAGCCTGATCGAGCCGGGCCCGCGCCATGTCGTGGCGGCGGCAGTCGATGAACAGGTTGCGCAGGATCATCCCCAGCCAGGCTTTCAGGTTCGTTCCCTGCTGGAAATTGACCCGCGCCACCAGTGCCCGCTCCAGCGTGTCCTGCACCAGATCCTCGGCCGACCCGCGGCCCTGGGTCAGGAACAGGGCACGCGACAGCAGGAAGCGACGCAGGCCCGTGACCTGCGCGATGAAGTCGTCGCTGGACGCCTCGGCTTCGATGCCGATACGAGGAGCGACGGTGACCGCGTGAACGGGAAGAGCTGATCCGAGATTCTTCATGGCGACAACCTCGTGCGAAGTTGTCCGAACCCTAGAGAGCCCCCCGCCGCGACGCTGTGAACTGGTTCACACCCGCGCCGCGTCCCGCCCCGCGCCCGACGGTGGCGCGCCCGGAATGCCCGTCATTTTCCGTGGAAACATCCCTTTCCAGAGCGCCCTTGATTTGAATTCCCGGAAGCGAAGGTGAATCATGCGCGGGACATGCCATGTCACCGGTGCGGGGCGGAAAACCGGGATGGCGCGCGGTTCTGCGACGCGTGCGGCGAGAAGCTCGCCCCCCCCAGGGTCGACAGCGCTCCCCCGGAGAGCTCCGACCGCGGCGAGCAGCGGCACGTCACGGTGATGTTCTGCGATCTGGTCGATTCGACCGCCCATTCGCAGCGCCTCGAGCTGGAGGCCTGGCGCGATCTGGTCCGTGAATTCCAGGCCATCTGCTTCCGCGAGGTGTCGCACGCGGGCGGCTTCGTGGCCCAGTATCTGGGCGATGGCGTGCTCACCTACTTCGGCTACCCGGTGGCGCGCGAGCAGGACGCCCAGGCGGCTGTGCGCACCGCGCTCGACATCATCCGCGCGTTCGAGCAGCGGCCCCCCTCGGCGCGTCCCGTGCCCCTGTCGGTGCGGGTCGGCATCGACAGCGGCGTGGTGCTGGCCAGCGAGATGGGATTCGGGGCCAACCGGCAGCCGCTGGCCATCGGCCAGGTGCCGAACGTGGCGGCGCGCATCCAGGCCCAGGCCCACGCCAACACCGTGGTGATCAGCGAGGCGACGCACCGGTTGGTCCGCGACTTCTTCGTGTGCCGCCACCTCGGCATCCATCACCTCCGCGGCGTCGAGCGCCCGCTGCAGCTCTACGAGGTGTCGCGCAAGCGGCCGGGCGATCGACACACCAGCGCCCGGGCGGGCGCCGCGCCGCTGGTGGGGCGCACGGGGGCGTTGAAGGCGCTCTACACGCAATGGACCGCCGCCCGCGAGAGCCGCGGCCAGATCGTGCTGGTGACCGGCGAGGCGGGCGTGGGGAAGTCGCGGCTGGCGCGCGAGCTGAAGGCCAAGATCGCCCACGAGCCGCACCTGAAGGTCGAGCTGCATGGCGCCCCTCACAACGAGAGCAGCGCGCTGTTTCCGGTGCTCGAGCTGCTGCGGCGCTCGTGGCATCTCGAGCGCTCGAAGTCGGTCGGCGAGCTGCAGGCCAAGCTGGAGCGCGGCCTCGGCCCGTGGGCCGAGCGGCCCGACTCGATGGCGCTGATGACGTCGCTGTTCGAGGTCGTCCCCTCCGATGGGAGCGGTTCGTCGGAGAACACCCCGCGCCGCCGCAAGGAGCTGACGCTCGAGCTGCTGGCCGACCTGCTGTTCAATTCGGCGACGCACCGGCCCACCCTGCTGGTGATCGAGGATCTGCACTGGATCGACCCGTCCACCCAGGATCTGCTGCAGCTGATCGCCGGACGCATCCGCACGGCCCCCCTGCTGATGGTGCTGCTATCGCGCGCGCCCGAGACGCCCGCCTGGTTGGCGGCGAGCGACGTCACGCGCGTCGAGCTGTCCCGCCTCGACCGCGACGAGACCGAGGCGATGATTCGCAGCCTCTCCGGCGCGAAGCCATTGCCTCTCGAGCTGGTCGACGACCTGGTCGCGAAGTCGGACGGCGTCCCGCTGTACATCGAGGAGGTGACCCGGATGGTGCTCGACGCGGGCCTCGGCGCCACCGATGAGCGCGGGCCCGGTCAGGCCCGTTCGCTCGTCGATCTGGGCATCCCCGTCACCCTGCAAGAATCGTTGATCGCGCGGCTCGACCGGTTGGGACCGGCGCGCGATCTGGCGCAGCTGGGGGCGGCCATCGGACGGTCGTTCGACCTCGAGCTGCTGCGCGCGGTGGCGACGATGGACGAGGGCACGCTGCGGGCGCGGCTGGCCCGGCTCGAGGAGCTCGACATCCTGCGCCCCAGCGGCACGCCGGCCGCCGAGGCCTACTCGTTCAAGCATGCGTTGATCCAGGATGCCGCCTACGCGTCGCTGGTCCGCAGCCGGCGCCGCGATCATCACCGCCGCATCGCCGAGGTGCTGGAGAAGCGCGGCGGCGACGGGCTGGGTGCGCGGCCCGAGATCCTGGCCCACCACTGGATCGGCGCCGAGCGCCCCGAGCTGGCCATCCCCCTGCTGTTGACCGCGGGCAAGCGCGCCTTCGAGCGTTCGGCCTACGTCGAGGCGGGGCGGCACCTGCAACAGGGACTGGGCCTGCTCCCCGCTCTGCCCGACGGCGACGCGCACCGCGCCCTCGAGCTGGAGCTGTCCCTGGCGCTCGGGCCGGTGCTCGTGTCGACGCGGGGCTACTCGAACCCCGAGGTGGAGCAGCTCTACGCGCGGGCCCGCGCGCTCTGTCCGCAGGCCGGCAACGACCGCCTGCTGTACGCCGTGCTGAGCGGCCTGCATCTGTTTCATCAATCGCGGGCCGAGCTGACCATCTGCCTCGAGCTGACGGAGCGGCGGCTGTGCCTGGCCCGCTTGCTGGACGATCCGGCGCTGGAGATGCACGTGCTGGAGACGGCGGGGACCATCGCGTTCTGGCGGGGGGAGCACGCGGCCGCGCTGACCGCGCTGGGGGACGCGCTCGGGCGCTACGAACCGGAGCGAGGGCGCGCCATCCGCCTGATGTACGGCACCGACTCGCGCGTGGTCAGCGAGGCGTATCAGGGGCTGGCGCTGTGGTACAGCGGCCTCCCCGATAGCGCGATCGCGAGGTCGCTGACCGCCGTCGCGCACGCACGCGAGCTGGACGACATTCACAGCCTCTCGCTGGCGCTGGTGTTCGCGGCCATCGTTCATCTGAACCGGGGCGAGCTCGACGAGGCCCGCGCGCTTGCGGAAGAGGCGATCACCCGCTGCACCGAGCAGCGGCTCGAGCAGTGGCTCGGGGCGGCCCTGTTCCTCAAGGGACTGATCATGGTGCGCCTCGGCCGCGCGCCCGAGGGGTTCATGGCGATGTCCGAGGGGGGCGCCGTCTATCGCGCGGTGGGGGCGAAGGTGGGCGCGAAGTTCTTCGCTTCCAGCATGGGCGAGGCCTTCCTGACGATCGGACAGGCCGAGCAGGGGCTGGGCGCGCTGGTCGCGTTCAGCGAGGGGCTGGGCGCGGGCGAGGACATCTGCCACGACGCCGACCTGGCCCGGGTGGAGGGGCAGCTGCTGCTGGCGGCCGCCACGGGACCGGCGGCGGTGGCCATCGAGTCCCTCGAGCGCGGACTGACCCTGGCGCGCGCGCAAGGGGCGCGCAGCCTGGAGCTGCGTTGCTCGACGGTGCTGGCGGGCCTGCGGCGCGATGACGGCCGCCCCGCCGAAGCGCGCGCCCTGCTGGCGCCGCTGCTGGCCTCGTTCACCGAAGGCGAGGGGACGAGCGACGCACGCGCGGCGCGCGCGCTGCTGGCGTCGTTGCCGAGCGACGCCTGACCCGCGTCACTGAAACATCACCAGCGCGCCGAAGATCGCGACGTCGCCGTCCGCGCTCTCCGGAACCTCCTGCGAGATGATGAGCGGCGCCCCCGGTCCTCCCGCCACCGTCACCACCGCATTCAGACGATTGGTCTCGGGGTGAACGTCGACCACCGTCACGTTGACCTGCAGCAGCTTGCCCGCCAGCGCGATCCCGCCCCCCAGCTTGACGACCTTCTCGTCGCTCCCCTTGACGGTGCCCAGCCCCGTCACCTTCATCGCCCAGCCGCCCCGCTGGCCGTTGCCGATGACCACCTGCGCGGTGACCTTCGACGTCGCGTCGAGGGCATAGATGGCGGATCGCGGGTCGGGGTTGAACACGCTCATGGGGGCTCCTTGGTGGCGTTGGGGAAAGCCGCTCTTTCCAAAAACGGAGCGGAGACCGAACATTCCCCTCGCGCCGGCGGATATCGTCCGACGGTGACGCGCCTTTGCGCATCGTCGTCGACGTCGTGGGGTTCCCCGCGACGAGCGCGTTTGCCATGATGTCCTCCGTGCAGGGGCCGATCCTTTCCTTCATCGTCTCGACTTTGACGACGTTGCTGCTGGTCGTCGACGCGCCCGCGGCGGTGCCGATCTTCCTGTCGATGACTTCGGCGGACTCGGCCGAGCACCAGCGAAGCACGGCGTTCCGGGCGGCGCTGGCGGCCGGCATCGTGCTGGCCGCCTTCGCGGCGGCGGGCGGTCTGCTGTTCCGCGTGCTCGGCATCTCGCTGGGGGCGTTCCGGATCGCCGGCGGGCTGCTGCTGTTTCTGCTCGCTGTCGACATGTTGCGCGCCCAGCGCTCCCGCCAGCGGACGTCGCCCGAGGAGGAGGCCGAGGGGACCGAGCGTCCCGACGTCTCGATCTTCCCCCTCGCCATCCCGATCCTGGCCGGACCGGGCGCGACGTCGACCGTCATGGTCCTCGTGTCGCGCGCCGAGCGGGCCTGGCAGTACGCCGTGGTGTTCGCGGCCATCGCGATCACGCAGCTGGTGTCGTTCGGGGTGCTGCGCGGGGCCGTGCGGGTGCAGAAGCGGCTGGGACGGACCGGGATGAACGTCATCCAGCGCGTGATGGGCCTGATCCTGGCCGCCACCGCCGTTCAGTTCGTCGTCGACGGAATCGCGGCCGTGCTTCCGACCATCGTCGCCAAACGGTGAGCGCCGGCCCGGCCTCGCGGGCGCACCCACGCCCCCCGGTAGCCGCCTCGCGGAGCTACCGGGGGCCCCTGTCCTTGCCTCCAGACCCCAATAGAACGGACGACGTAACGACTTCTTCCCAACCAAATGGAAGAAATCGTCCGGGTCGTACCGTCCGCCCAGGCGAGGCCGCGGGGTCAGGGGAGCTTCGAAGTCACCCAGTCGGTGACGCACTGGCTCTGGTCGGCCGTCAGGTACGGGGCGCAAGCATCGAACAGGGGCACCGCGCCGTTCAGGGCCTTCTCGACCTGGCCCCGGAGCCGGTCGCGCCGCCCGAGCCTTGATTGCCGCCCGAGGCGACCGCGCCCCCCGCGCCCACCACCGCGATGTCCCGGAAACCACCGTCCAGCTGCCCGGTGCAACCAGCCAGCCAGGGCAGCGCCGCCCGCCGATCACCACGATTGCCGAGCGAAGCGTGTGCCACCCGGCTTGCGGGAAAGGTTTCCCCGGTTCTTCACCCGCCATCGGGTAAAGATCCACCGATGGGCCGCTTCGACGATCGGGCGACGCAGCCAGCACGGGGCCCCGCCGACCTCTTGCGCTGGCGCATCCGTGACACCATCACCGGTCGTCGGGTCAAGGAGAACGATCCCCAGTTCGTGACCCCCACGCGCGCACCCGATCTGCCGCTCATCGCCTCGTCGGCGCCCTCCCTGACCTGGGTCGGCCACGCCACGTTCGTCCTTCGACTCGGCGGCAAGCTGATCGCGACCGATCCGGTCTGGTCGAAGCGCATGGCGGTCATCGAGCGGAGATGCCCGGTCGGCGTCGCGCTCGAGGCGCTGCCGCCCCTCGACGTCATCACCGTCTCCCACAACCACTACGACCACCTCGATGCGCCGACGATCGCGCGCATCGGAGAGGGCCCGCTGTACGTGACGCCGTTGGGCAACGGGCGCTGGCTGCACCAGGCGGGCGCGAAGAACGTCGTCGAGCTGGATTGGTGGCAGTCGCACGAGCTCGACGGCGTCGAGATCACGCTGGTGCCCGCCCGCCACTGGTCGATGCGCATGCCATGGAATCGAAACGATGCGCTCTGGGGCGGCTTCGTCTACCGCGCGCGCGACGGCGTCGCCTACCACTCGGGCGACACCGCGCTGTTCGACGGCTTCACCGAGATCGCACGGCGCCTGGGGCCGATCGACTGGGCGATGCTGCCCATCGGCGCCTACGAGCCGCGCTGGTTCATGGAGCCGCAGCACATGAACCCCGAGGACGCCGGCGAGGCGTTCGTGCGGCTCGGCGCGCGGAAGCTGTGCGCCATGCACTGGGGGACCTTCAAGCTCACCGATGAACCGATGGGCGAACCGCCCCGGCGCATCCGCGAGCTGTTCGTCGAGCGCGGGCTCGCCGCCGACAGCCTCTGGCTGTTCGACGTGGGCCAGACCCGCGCGCTCACTCCGTAGTCCGCGACCGGTCCGTCCGCCCCGAATCCCCTGGCTTGCCGCCCCCTTGGCAACATCTCGGGGGCGCGCCATTTTTCGGGTTCCCGAGCGGGCCGATATCTGCTTAGTTGCGGGAATGAGCCGCATCTACCGCCAGCTTCCGCCGCGGGGCACCCGCCTCGGTATCGCCTTTTCCGGGGGCCTCGACACGCGTTGCGCGGTCGCCTGGCTCGCGGAAAAAGGGCTCGAGGTCTACTGCTACACCGCCGACCTCGCCCAGCCTGACGAGAGCAACCCCGCCGACATCCCCCCGGTCGCCCTCGAGCACGGCGCCGTTGTCGCCCGCCTGATCGACTGCCGCGAGGCGCTGGTGCGCGAGGGGCTCGTCGCCATCCAGTGCGGCGCGTTCCACCTCAGCTCGGGCGGGAAGAAGTACTTCAACACCACGCCCCTCGGTCGCGCGGTCACCACCACCGCCATCGTGCGCGCCATGCGCGCGGACGATGTCCATGTCTTCGGCGACGGCTCGACCCACAAGGGGAACGACATCCAGCGGTTCTATCGCTACGGCATCCTGGTCGACCCGCAGCTCAAGATCTACAAGCCCTGGCTCGACTCCGCGTTCGTGGCGGCGTTCGGCGGCCGCAAGGAGATGAGCGAGTACCTGATCAGCCGGGGCAAGCCCTACCGCATGGGCACGGAGAAGGCCTACTCGACCGACTCGAACATGCTGGGCGCCACGCACGAGGCGAAGGACCTCGAGTACCTCGACAAGGGCATCCGCATCGTCGAGCCGATCATGGGCGCGGCGTTCTGGGACCCCAAGGTCAACATCGCCCCCGAGGAGGTCACCGTCACCTTCGAGCAGGGGCAGCCGGTGGCGCTCAACGGCCGCCGCTTCGAGACGCTCTACGAGCTGTTCCTCGAGGCCAACAAGATCGGCGGCCGTCATGGCCTGGGCATGAGCGACCAGATCGAGAACCGGGTCATCGAGGCGAAGAGCCGCGGCATCTACGAGGCGCCCGCCATGGCGCTGCTGCACCTGGTTTACGAGCGATTGCTGTCGGCGGTGCACAACGAGAACACCCTCGATCTGTACTTCACCCTGGGGCGCCGGCTGGGGCGCATCCTGTACGAAGGGAAGTGGTACGACCCGGAGGCGATGCTGCTGAAGGACGCGCTGACCCGCTGGGTGGCGCCCGCCATCACCGGCGAGGTGAAGCTGGAGTTGCGTCGCGGCGACGACTACACGCTCGTCTCGACGCGCGCGCAGTACATGAGCTACGCGCCCGAGAAGCTGTCGATGGAGCGGGTCGAGGAGCCGGCGTTCTCCCCCGAGGATCGCATCGGCGCGCTGGAGATGCAGAATCTGTCGGTGGGCGACAACCGCAGCCTGCTGCTGCACCACCTCGACAGCCTGCGCCAGCTCGGCGCCGCCGGCCGTGGCGCCAACCTGGGTGCGCTGCTGGGGGCGGGCGACAGCGACGACGGCGAGCCGTAGTCGCCCTCCCGCAAGGAGCCGTCAGGTCGCGGCGAGCGGCAGCGTGACCTCGAAGCGCGCGCCGCTGCCGCGCGGATTCGTCGCGCAGATCGCCTCGCCGCCGTGGTAGCGGGCCACCTGGCGCACCAGCGCCAGGCCCAGCCCGTGTCCCGACGGCGTGCCGGCGCCGGTGGCGCGCCGGAAGAACGGAGCGAAGACCCGCTCGCGATCCTCCTCGGGAATCCCCGGGCCGTCGTCCTCGACCGACAGGCGCGCCTGCCGATCGACGGCGGCGATCGTCGCGCGCACCGCCGACGGCGTCGCCGCCCCCCCGTGGCGTTGCGCGTTCTCCAGCAGATTGCGCACCATGTGCCGCAGCAGGCTCGGATCGCCGTCGATCCGCACCGGCGGGCCTTCGGCCACGGTCGCGCCGGTGCGCGCCGCCTCCTCGCTCACCAGCGCGCGCAGATCCACCGCTTGCGTCGGCCGCCCCGTCATCCGGCCGTCGGCGCGCGCGTGCAGCAGCAGCTCCTCGATCAAGCCGTCCAGCTCGACGACGTCACCGTGCAGCTGGCGCACGCGGGCCTGACGTCGCCCGGCGTCCGGCTCCTCGGAGACCAGCTCGAGCCCCATGCGCAGGCGTGCCAGCGGCGAGCGCAGCTCGTGCGACGCCGTGGCCACCATCTGCTTCTGCTGTTCGAGCAGCCCGTCGAGCCGTTCGGCGGCTCGGTTGAACGTCGCCGCCAGCCGCGCCACCTCGTCATCACCGTCGACCGGGACACGCGTGCGCAACGCGCCCGCTCCCCACGCCTCGACCCCGCCGGCCAGCGCCTCCAGCCGGCGCGTCACCCGGCGCGCCACCGGATAAGCGCCCACCGCCATCACGATCGCCAGGATGACGAGCGTCGTGAAGAACGGATGCATGCGCAGACGACGGTAGGCGATGCGGGGGCGGAACGCCGCCCAGTCGTCGCCGCCCAGCGAGATCAGCAACACCGGGCCGACGTGATCGCGCCCCCGGCCCGGCGTCAGGTGACGGGGAATGGCGAAGGCGCGCGGGCCGGGAACGCCGATGAGGGGGCCCGCCTCGTCGCCGGCGATGATGTCGACCGCGAACTCGTCCGCCACGGCGGCGAGCCGACGACGGGCGTCGGGGGCGCGCACGTCGGGCAGCCGCTCGGGCAGCACGCGCGCCGCGTCCTGCATGCGCTCGCCGGGTGGCCCCCCCGCGTCGCGTGCCACGCGGAACGCGATCCCGGTCGCCAGCAAACAGACGAACGCGCTGCCCAGCAGGGCCGCGTAAAGCTGAAGGTAGAACCGATGTCTCATGCTTCGTCCTCGCCTTCGGTGTCGCGGGCCGCGGCGGGGGAGAACATGTAGCCGACGCCGCGCACCGTACGCACGAAACGTGGGCGCTTTGGGTCGTCCTCGACGGCGGCGCGGATGCGCGACACATGCACGTCGATGCTGCGATCGACGTCGTCCCAGCCCTCCGCCCCCAGCGCCGTCATGATCTGCTCACGGCTCAGCACGCGGCCGGCGCGCACCGCCAGCAGCACCAGCAGGTCGAACTGCCGTCCCGTCAGCTCGCGAGGCTGGCCGTCGACCCGCACCTGACGCGCTTCGCGATCGATGCTCAACCTCCCGAACCGCAGCGGCGCCGCCCCGGCCGCGACGGGGCGGGTGCGGCGCAGGACCGCGCCCAGGCGTGCCGTCAGCTCGCGTGGGTCGAACGGCTTCGGCAGGTAATCGTCGGCGCCGATCTCCAGACCGACGATGCGATCGGTGGCGTCGCCGCGCGCCGTGAGCATCAAGATGGGCACGTCCGATTTCGCGCGCACGCGGCGGCACACCTCGAAGCCATCCAGATCGGGCAACATCACGTCCAGGATGACGGCGTCGAAGGCGCCGCCGTCCAGGGCCGTCAGGCCACTGCGCCCGTCGGCGCGCCGTTCGACCGAGAACCCGCGCGGCGCCAGATAGCCGGCGAGCATCTCGGTCAAACGTTCGTCGTCATCGACGATGAGGATTCGCTGTGCCACCCGGCGTGCTCACTCACCGTCGCCCGCGCCCGCGGCGCCATTCTCCCCGCCATGGTGGCGATGCTGCTCGATGAGCTGCAACACCGTCTGCCGCTGCGCGGGCGTCAACACCTGCGCGCTCGCCATCATCCCCTGCGTGACCAGCGTGGAGATCTTGTCGGCGTTCTGCATCGACTGCTTGCGAAGCTGTTCGATCCGAGCCTGGTTGATCGTCGGCGCGGCGATCAGCTCGCCGAGTTGATGGCGCAGAGACGCCTGTTGCTGACGCAGTGGCCGGATCTGCGGGCGCAGCCCCTGCCAGACCGCCTGGATCTGGGTCTTCTGCGCGTCGGTGGCACCCGCCGACGTCAGCAGCTTCTCCATGCGCTCCTTGCGGAAGCCGCCGTGCATGGCGTCGCCCATACCTTGGGCGCGCGCCGCCCCCAAGGTCAGCGCCCCCAGTGCCACCGGGATGGCCAGCAGCGCCAGCCAGCGCCGGCGGCTGGGCCGCGCGGGGGAAGTCGAGACGTCGTCCAATCGAGTGGTGTCGGTGTTCATGTCGATTCTCCTGTTTTGAGGTCGCGGGCGACCAGTGCCCGCATCCTCAACATGCCTCCCCAGCTTTTCTCGGGTTTTGCGCGAACGTAAAGTTTTGTAAAGGCATCGTACTTGGCTCCCTTGGCGGCGAAGGCCTCCCCAGGGCATGCTCGACCCGTGACCGAGAAGCCAGCGGCACCCCGTCGGGGCGCATTCGGCTATTTCGCCTGGGCCTTCACGGCACTGGCGACTGCCGTCACGCTCGCCCACGCCCTGCGGAGCGGCAAGGGCTGGGGTATGGCGGCCGCGTCGGTCGCGATGTTCCTGGGTTACGCCTTCCTGCCCCGCATCGAAGGGGCGAGCGCCCGCTCGCTCGCGCGACGACGACAGCGCGCGAATGGAACGGTGACCATCGACGACTGGGGCGTCACGCGAGTCGCCGGCGATCTGCGCGAGGCGGTGGCCTGGACGGACCTCGCCTGGGTGCGCATCTACACGACCAGCGACCGTCCCGGCGCCGACGACGTCTTCTTCGCGCTCGGTGGCCCCGACGGTAAGGGGTGCCTCGTCCCGAACGGGCTGGCCGTCACCTCTCACCTGCTCGCCGCGCTCCAGGAATGCCTCCCCGGGTTCGACAACATGGCGGTGGCGATGGCCATGGGATCGACGAGCGAGGCGGTGTTCACGCTCTGGACGCGCCCCGATCGCAACACGACGACGACCGCGACCCACTGAGCGGCGCCGCCCGTCGCTCGCCGCACACCGGCAAAGCGGACCAGTCTCGCCCGGGCGAAAGAGTGAATTTACTACGCCATGGTCCGCGACGTGCAGAGACCTCCCTCGTGGCTGCCATGGCACATTCGAACCGGACGGAACGTCTGAGGGAAAGTCCAACGCGGGTCCGAAAGCTCGGACGCCCCCTCGGCTCACGGTTTCGGGGGGGTAACGAAGCATTTTGCCGCTCGCATTTCCGGCTTCAGCTCGCCTCGGGCTCTGTCGAACGATCTTGGAATCACTGATGCGAAGCCCCACACCACTGCCGTGGCCCGCCTCGATGGGGATCCCGGTCGCGAAAGCGGGGCGGCAGTTCTCGGGGAGCACCAGATCTCGCCCGGCTGCCAGCATCCCTGAACGGGAGGTGGCGAGCCGCCGCCTTCACCCGCGCCTGGCGAAGCAGCTCCGTCTCGACACCGATCCGAGCAACGCGTTCTCGGTCGGTCACGCGGTGTGCGAGGCAGCGTTCGCCCTGGTGCTCAGTCGCCACCTCGAGGACGACGAGCTCGTCTTCACCGTCGAGCGTCAGGCGACCGACGGCGCCCCTGCTTCCAGGATGGCGCGGCGGCTTCGCTGCGACGACGACATGACCGTTGGCGAGCTGCTCCGCCCCTTGCGTCGCGCCGCGCGACCGAACGAAGAGGAAGCGGCCGGCGTCCCCGTGAATCTGCTCAGCATCGACTTCGACCCCGCGGACGACCTCGAGACGGAGCGCCCCGACGTCGACGCGCGGACGACCCTGCACGTGACCGTGTGCCTCGGGCACGATCCCCGGCTCCGCGTGGTCTACGACGCCCTCCGCTTCCCCTTTCAGTCGCACGGGGGCGAGCGCCTGCTCGCCTCGCTCGAGCACGTGCTGACGGAGGTGCTGCGCGACGACCATCAAGCGCTGGGGAAGGTGCACGTGTTGCCGCCCCACGAACGGGAACGGCTGCTCCGCACCTGGAACTGCACCGATCGAACCTTTGGCCGCGATCTCGGCATTCACAGCCTGTTCGAACGGCACGCCGAGGCGCACCCCAACGCCCCCGCCGTCGAGGCGGACGGCGAAGTCTTGACGTACGGCGAGCTGGAGCGACGGGCGAACCAGCTCGCGCACGCCCTGCGCGCGCGAGGCGTGCGCGGCGGGATGTACGTCGGCGTCTGCCTCGATCGCGGCGCCGGGCTGATCGTGGCGCTGCTCGCGGTCGTGAAGAGCGGCGCCGCTTACGTGCCCCTCGACCCCACCTATCCGCGCGAGCGGCTGGCGACGATGGTGGAGATCGCGGAGTGCCAGCTGGTCATTACCGAGGAACACCTGAGCCTGCTCTTCCCCTGCCCCGTGCTTCCCCTCGACGCTCGGTCGTCCAGGGAGGTGACGTCGCAGCCGACGACGCGGCCCGAACGCTGGGGCGGGGCGAAGCAGACCTGCTATGCGATCTTCACGTCGGGCAGCTCGGGCGAGCCCAAGGGGGCTGTGCTTTCACATCGCGCGGTGGTCAACACGCTCGACTGGGTCTGCCGCAACGGCGCGGTGCGACCGAGCGACCGACTGCTGTTCGTCACCTCTCCCTCCTTCGATCTGTCGGTCTTCGACATCTTCGGGGTTCTGGGGGCGGGCGCCACGGTGGTGGTGGCGAGCACCGCCGTCCTGAACGATCCCGAGGTGCTGGCGCGAGAGCTCATCACCAAGCGCATCACCTTGTGGGATTCGACGCCGGCCGCCCTGGAACGGCTGCTCCCCCTGCTGCCGCCCACGGCGGAAGGCTCCGCCACGTCCCTCACCGGCGCCGACGGGCGCCACGCGCTGCGTCTGGTGCTCTTGAGCGGCGACTGGATCCCGTTGACCCTTCCCAAGGAGATCCGCGCCGCTTTTCCCGACGCCGAGGTGCTCGCCCTGGGCGGCGCCACCGAGGCCGCGATCTGGTCGAACAGCTTTCGGGTCCGCGGGATCGATCCGCGCTGGAAGAGCATTCCCTACGGACAGCCCATTCAAAACAGCCGCTATCACGTCCTCGACCGACGCATGCACCCGACGCCCATCGGCGTGGCGGGTGACCTGTACATCGGCGGCGTCTGTCTGGCCAAAGGATACCTGAACCGCCCCGAGCTGACGGCGCGCAGCTTCGTCCCCGACCCTTTCCAACCAGGAGAGCGCCTGTATCGCACCGGCGATCTGGCGCGCTACTTCGAGGACGGCGACCTGGAATTTCTGGGCCGGGCCGATCAGCAGGTGAAGACGCGGGGGTTTCGCGTCGAGCTGGGCGAGGTGGAGAGCGCTCTGCTGCGACAGCCGGGCGTGCTCAAGGCTGCCTGCGTGGCCCGCCCCGACGCCTCGGGGCAAAACGTGCTGGTTGGTTACGTCATCCCGCACGCGGATGTCTCGCTGGCGGCGGCGACGCTGCGCGAGGCGCTGACGAGGACGCTGCCGGCCTTCATGGTGCCGTCGCAGCTCTTGCTCTGCGACGGGTTCCCCCTGTCGCCAAACGGGAAGGTCGATCGGCGGGCGCTGGCGAAGGGCCAGGTGGCAACGACGGACGCGAACGAGCCCTGTGCCGCCCCCGCGGAGAGAGCGGCGGCGCGGCTGGAGGGCGAGGCCGCGATCATCCAGACCCTCTGGCAAGATCTGCTGGGGAGGACCACCATCGGCCCCGACGACGACTTCTATGCGCTCGGCGGGCACTCGTTGCTGGCGGTCAAGATGGTCGTGGCGTTGCGCGCCCGGCTGGGTATCGACGTTCCCCTGTCTGCCCTGGCCAGCAACCCCACCATCGCCAGGTTGACGGCCGCGCTGGTGGCCCCCGCCGCGCCGGCGCGCGGAACTGCGGCGGCGGACGGAGCGGACGCCCAGACCAGGCCGCGCCTCCGGGGCGCGTCAGCGCACGCACCCCACCTCATCGCGCTGAACGATCGCGGCGCGAATCCGCCGATCGTCCTCATCGCGGGCGTGGGCGGATACGCGTTCACTTATCGGAATTTTCCGCGCTTGCTCGGCCCCGAGCAGCCGGTCTTCGCCTTTCAGTCCATCGGCGCCGAGACGTCCGAGCCGTTGCGCGCGCTCAGCATCGAGCAGATTGCCGAGATCTACGAGGAGGAGCTGACTCACGTCCTGCCGGACGGTCCAGTGGTGCTGGGAGGCTTCAGCTTCGGCATGCTGCCTGCCTTCGAGCTGGCGCGACGGCTGGAGAAGCGGGGCCGACACGTTCCCCTGCTCATCTCGTTCGACGGCTTCGCGCCGCAGTATCCGAAGCAGGCTTCCTTGCCGGCCCGGGTGCTGGCGCACGCGAAGCAGGTGTTCGCCGAAGATCCCCAGGCGCGCAGCGCCTATCGGTCCGCGACCTATGCGAACCTGCGCGCGCGTATCCTCCGCGCCCGCGGACGCGAGGCCGAGCTGGCCCCGGAGCTCCCCTTCGACGACGCTCTCAACGAGCGCGGGAAGCAGCTGTGGGTTCGTCAGATGCAAGCGCGCGCGCAGTACCGGCCCGACGGCGCGGTGGACGGCGCCCTGCTCCTGCTGCGCGTCGAGAAGACCGAGAAGTGGCTCGCCACCACGATGAACGATCCGCTCTACGGCTGGGGCGCCTTCGTGCGCGGCTCCATCGCCCTGACCACGTTACCCGGCACGCATACGGCGCTGCTCGAATCGTACGCGAATCAGAAGACCACCACGGATACGATCGCCGCGCACATCGCCCACGTCGTCGCGACCGGCGCCCCGGAACGGACGGCGGAGTAGCCGCCCGTCACAGGAGGAACGACACGCCCAGGGTCGTGGTGGGCCAGCCCAGCCGCAAGATCAGCGCCACGACATCGTTGAGCTGAAAGCGCCCGCCGACCGAAAGCGATGGGGTGATGCCGCCGCCATGGTTCGTGAAGAAGAAATCGATCCCCGGCTCGCCGAACAGCGACCAGCGTTGATTCAGCCAGAAGTTCCACTGCAGGACCACCGGGACGAACAGATAGCCGCGCGGGCCACCGGGCGTATCGACCTCAGTGCAGATCGACGTTCCCGCCGGCCCGGCCGCCCGCTGCACGCAGGTGCCGTAGTAATTCCCGAAAAGGCCACGATAGCGAAGCACGTCGGCGCCGAAGCCGATGGCGAGCGAGTCGTTGACGCCATCGATGAAGCCATCCCGAGATAGCACGACCGAGCCGCGCACCCCGAAGCCGGCGCCCTGACCGACACCGGGGCCGGGCGGGTTCGCCATCCCCGCCACGAGGTGGGGCTCGAGCTCGAGGGTGTACGGCGGCTGCTGCGCATAGAACGCGTGCCCCAGCCTCTGCGCGGCCGCTGGCGGCGCCGCGACCAGCAGCCCGGCCCCGACGACCACCAGACCGACCAGCAGCCGACGGAACGCGAGCGAGGGGCTCAGCATGGTCCACACGCCGTGACGTTGCCGCCGCAGACGTTGGGTGCCGTTCCGTCGAGGCAGGTCACTTCACACGACTGAACCCCCGAGCATTGCACCTGGCACGTGCCGGTGCATTCGACCGCGCAGGTGGTGACCTGCGTGCAGGCGACCACGCTGCCCGGACCGACCCGCACGCCGCAGGTGTTCACATCGTTGCAGGCGTACTGACAGCGCGCGCCGCAGATGGCGCCGCAGGACGCGTTGGAATGGCAGTCGATCAGGCAGTCATCACCGCAATCGGAGCTGCAGTCGGTGAGGTCGTGGCAGGTATGTGAACAGGAATCGCCGCACACGGCGCCGCAGCGAACGGCGTTGTGACAGAGCTGATCGCAGCCGTCGCCGTCGGCGCAACCCAGGTAGCAGTCGGTCCCCTGCGTGCACTCGCACAGCTCCCCCTTCCGGCATCCGCCGTCGCCGCGGCAGGAGAGACAGAGCGCGGTCAGCGCGACCAGCAACGTCGCAAGCCAGTTCATCCGGCTAGCAAAGCACGCGGCGGCCCATGCGGGAACTTTTGTGGTGGCGAAAATGCCCGCTCGATCGACAGGCGGGTACATTCCGTAACGTGTGATACCGTGCCGGCCGCTCATGCGCCGACGACGCCTCGCCGAAACGACCTCACGCTGGGGCTCGTTGCGCTCGCCGGCTGCCGCCATGCGCCCGTGAAGGGCCCTGAGCGCCGCTCAGCCGGCCGGTACCCGCTCCGCGCGCCGCGGGTGGCAGCGACGCCAGGCGGCCAGCTGCAACGCCTCGCCCACCGTCGGCGCGTCGCGTGCCGGCGCGCGCCGCCACGAGGCGCCCGCCTGCGCCGAACGCGCGGCGTGGGCGCCGCGCCGGTGTACCTCGAAGTCCACCGCCTCCACCGCCTCCTCGATTCTCGAGAAGCGCTCCCTTGTTGCTCCGTCGACGGTGATCTCCCAGATCTTGCCGCGACCGGGACGCCTCAGGATCAACACCTCGCTGCGGTCGCCCGGGCGCGGCTCGAAGTGCAGCCCCAACCCGTGACGCCCCAGCGAAAACCAGGCGTTTCCCGAGATGGCGCGGATGTCGGCGTCCGGACGCAACGTCAGCGGATCGAAGGCGGCGGCGCGGTCCTGGATCTCGGCCAAGGTCACCGCGCCTGCCTCCAGCTCGAAGCCGGGGAAATCGAACTCGATCCGTTGCCAGGCCCGTCGCGCCTCGTTGGCGTCCCCTCCGAACAGATCCAGATCGCGGGGCGCGCCGAACAGCGACGGCAACGTGCAAAGACTGAGCGTCGAGAGATCGACGAAGTCGAGGATCAGGCAGTCCTTCTTCCCCGGAAAGAGCCGCGTGCCGCGGCCGACGCACTGGGCGTACAGCCCCTCCGACCGGGTCGGCCGCGCCATCGCGATGCACGAGACCCCGGGATCATCGAAGCCTTCGGTCAAGACGCCCACGTTGGTGACCGCCTGCAGCCGCCCTTCGCGGAAGTCGCGCAGGGTGCCGGCGCGAAGTTCGCCCGGCATGGCGCCGTGGACGATGCCCGCGGGGATCCCCAGCGCATTCAAGGCGTGCGCCAGATGCTTGGCGTGGCTGACGGTCACGCAGAACGCGATGGTCCGGCGATCGCGCGCCAGCTCCTGGATCGACCGGGCCACCAGCGCGTTTCGATCCTCGATGTCGATCGCCTCGGCCAGCTCCTGCTCGTCGAAGTCGAGCCCCGCGGCCGACAGCCCGCGCAGGTCGGCGGCGGCCGAGATGCGAAAGCCCCGCAGCGGCGCCAGGTAACCGTCGTCGATCAGGTCGGGCAGCGTGCGCGAGTAGACGATGCGCTCGAACACCTCGTCGAGCCCCTGACCGTCGCCGCGCGCCGTGGTGGCGGTGAAGCCGAGCAAGGTGCCGGTGAAGGCCGGGTCGAAGACGCCGAGCTGACGCAGCACCCGCAGGTTGTCGGCGGCGGCCGCGTGATGGCACTCGTCGTAGATGACGAGCCCGACATCGCGGCTCTGCAGCAGCCCCTTCAAGCGCTCCTCGTGCAACGAGCGGATCGAACAGACGACCACCTTGGCATCGGCCCGCGCCCGCTCGCCGCCCCGCTCGATTGCGACCGTGGCGGCCCCCTGCAGCGCGCGCTCGAGCTTCTCGCGCGCCTGCGACAGCAGCTCTTCCCGGTGGGCCAGCACCAGCACCTGCCGTTTCGCCAGGGTGGCCAGCCGCGAGAAGATCACCGTCTTGCCGGCCCCCGTGGGCAGATGGACGAGGAGGCGACGCTGCCCGGCGCGCCGCGCCGCCAGGACCGCCTCGACGGCGTCGCGCTGGTAGGGGCGCAGCTCGGGTTCGCGGGAAGGTTCCGAAGCCATATCGTCGGTCATCGGATCGAGCCGCCGATTTGACCAGATTTTTTCGCGCCCGGCCGAAAGAATCTGGGGCCGGCGCGAGAAGTGGCGCGTTCGATGAACGAAAGCGCGCCCTCGCCCCCTTACACTGGAGGGGGATGGCAATGCCGAACCGAACGTTCGTGGCGCTCTCGCTCTGGGGCGCGCTGGCCGGAGCCGGGGCGGGCTGCGGCAGCGGCAGCGGCAGCGGCACGACCGCCGCGGGCTCGGGCGGCGGCGCCGTGCCCGCGGGCAGCGGTGGCGTAGGCTCGGGGGGTGTCACGGCGTCCAGCACCGGTGGCACGCCAGGGTCGGGCGGCGCCACCAGCACCGGCGGACGAGCGGCCAGCGGCGGCGCGACGGCCAGCGGGGGCGTGTCCGCTTCGGGCGGCGCCACCAGCGCGGGCGGCAAGCCAGGGTCGGGCGGCGGGACCAGCGCCGGTGGCGGGGCCGCGACCGGCGGCAAGCCCGCCTCGGGAGGGGCGCCCGGCTCTGGTGGCGCCCCCGGCATGGGAGGCGCGTCGGCGACCTGCCAGCCGGCCTCCTGCGGGACCCACAAGTGGGCCTGCTGGCCGATGCCGAACCCCGCCTCGAGCGGCCTGCCCAACGCCGCCAGCTACCGCGATCTCGGCGACGGCACCGTGCTCGACAACGTCACCTGCCTGGTCTGGGAGAAGGCCCCCGGCACGACGCAGGCGGACTGGCAGACCAACGTCGACCACTGCGCCAGCCTGGCCAGCAGCGCCTACGCCGGCCACGACGACTGGCGCCTCCCCACCCGGATCGAGATGGCCTCGCTGGTCGACTACACGAAGACCGGGGACGCCATCAACACGACGGCCTTCGGCAAGGAGCCGTCCGGCTACTACCGGACCGCGTCCGACTGGTACGAGACGATCACCGGACAGAACAGCAGCGGCTTCGCCTGGATCTACGGCATGAGCAGCGGCTTCACCAGCAACGCCTACCAGAAGACCTCGAACGCGTACGTGCGCTGCGTGCGCGGCAACGGCGCTGGCGAAGCCCAGGATGCGTTCGCCGTCGCGCCGCCCAACCAGTACAGCGTCGACGCGGGCGAGGTGACCGATCACTACACCGGCCTCGTCTGGCAGCAGACCGACTCGGCGACGCCTGCGGGCGCCGCGGTCGTCCCCTGGTCGGGGGCGGCCGCCGTCTGCGCGGCGTTGACCTTGAACGGTCACACCTGGCGCGTCCCCAGCATCAACGAGCTGGCCACCTTGGTCGACGAGGCCAAGGTCGGCCCGGCGATCAACAAGACCACCTTCCCCAACACCAAGTCGGGCTCGAAGTCGAACAACTGGTACTGGGCCAACGCCACCTACGGCACGTCGAGCTACGGCTGGGCCATCAACTTCGACGACGGGTTCACCGGGTACAACTCGGGCGCCAGCGGCGATTGGAACTACTTCACCGGCGCCTGGGTGCGCTGCGTGCGCTGAGCCGAGCAAGGCTCACCGAGGCGCGGCCGCCTCGCCCCCCCCGCCGCGACTCCCCGTATTTGCTGGCCCTTTCGTGCCGATGGGGTACGCCGCGCGTGGGCACGCCTCGTGCTGTACCCCGTCCCGTGCGCGATCCGGCGACCAGCACGATCTTGATCGTCGACGACGACCCCCTGGTGGGCAGGGCGCTGGGCCGGGTCGCGGGGCGATTCGGGCGGGTGACCGTCCTGCACGACACCCGCGCCGCGCTGCACGGGATGGCCGAAGGGGCGCGCTTCGACGTGATCCTGTGCGAGGCGATGATGCCAGCACTGACCGGAATCGAGTTCCGTCGCGTGCTCGAGAAGTCCGATCCGGAGCAGGCCCGACGCATCATCTTCATGACGTGGGACGCCTTCCATGAACCGATCCGCGAGGGGCTGGGCCAGGTGGAGAACGAGACCCTGGAAAAGCCCATCTCGAGCGACTCGCTGGCGCAGGTCCTGCTGCGCTACCTCGGCTGACGACAGGTTCGTCGAGCGGGGAACATTGCGCCCGCCCGCCTTCCGCGACCACCTTCGAGGGGCCAGGGTTCCCCGAATCGCGGTGCGGCGCGCGGCGGGCGCGTTGCCCCTCTAACCTTTAAACGGCGTCCTCCCCCAGCTCGCCGGTGCGGATGCGGATCGCTTCGTCGATGGACGAGACGAAGATCTTGCCGTCGCCGATCTTTCCGGTATTGCCCGTCTTCGCCGCCGTCAAGATGGCCGAGACGACGTCGTCCACCATCGAATCCTTGACGACGATCTCGATCTGGACCTTGGGTACGAAGTCCACGATGTAGGCGGAGCCACGGTACACCTCCGTCTTGCCGCCGGTGCGGCCGAACCCTTTCACGTCGTGAACGGTCATCCCCGAGACCCCGATCTCGCGCAGGCGGTCCTTGACGTCGTCCAGCTTGAATGGTTTGACGATCGCTTCGATCTTTTTCATGGCGACGCGCTAGCTCGTCGCCTCGGCCTGACGGACGCTCGGCTTCTCGGCGAGGTGCGCGGCGGCGTCGACGAACCCACCGTGGGCCCCCTCCTCGTCCGGGTGGTACCCGGCCTCGCCGTGATCGGTCTGGTCGAGTCCCTCTTCTTCCCCCTCGATCGACGGACGAAGCCCGATGGCCGCCTTCACCGCGTAAGCGATGACCACCGTGGCGCCGACCGACAGGGCCACAGTCAGCCCCATCGCCTTCAGCTGCTCCAGCCACAGCGTGTGGCCCACGATGCCGGTCAGGTTCGTCTTCAGATTCGCGTTCGCGTCCGGGTTCGCGAAGATGCCGGTGACGAGGGCGCCCATGGTCCCGCCCACCCCGTGGACACCGAAGGTGTCGAGAGCGTCGTCGTACTTGAAGAACGCCTTCATCTTCGTGCACGCGAGGAAAGGGACGACGCCCGCCAGCACGCCGATGATGACGGCGCTCGTCGGCGTCACGAACCCTGCCGCGGGGGTGATGACGACCAGACCGGCCACCGCCCCCGAACAGAAGCCGAGCACGGTCGGCTGCTTGCGGGTGAGCCATTCGAGGGCCGGCCACACCGCGGCGCCGACGGCCGCCGCCAAGGTCGTGGTGGTGAAGGCGTTCGCGGCGATGCCGTCCGCCGCCACCGCGCTGCCGGCGTTGAACCCGTACCAGCCCACCCACAGCATCCCCGTCCCCACCATCGTCAACGTCAGGCTGTGCGGCAGGAACACCCGCTTTCCGAAGCCGGTCCGCTTGCCGAGAATCAGGCACAAAACGAGCGCCGACCAACCGGACGACATGTGAACGACCGTGCCTCCTGCGAAGTCGATGGCCTTGATCCCTGCCTTGGCGTTCCAGACGCCGTTCATGAACCCGTCGACGCCCCACACCATGTGGGCGAGCGGGAAGTAGACGACCAGCATCCATACGGCGATGAACGCCATGATGGCCGAGTACTTCATGCGCTCGGCGATGGCGCCCACGATCAGGCCGGGCGTGATGATGGCGAACATCAACTGGTACATCGAGAACACGTTCTGCGAAACCCAGGCGGCGTAGTCGCCGTTCGGCAGCGACGTGACGCCGTTCAGGAGCGCGAACTTCAGGCCCCCCAGCACCGACGAGCCGCTGGAGAACACCAGGCTGTAGCCGAAGGCCCACCACAGAATCGTGACCAGCCCCGCGCAGCCGAAGCACTGGGCCATGACCGACAGGATGTTCTTGCGACGTACCAGACCGCCATAAAACAGCGTCAGCCCGGGCAAGGTCATGAACAGCACCAGCGCCGCCGACGTCATCATCCACGCGTTGTGACCGGGCCCCGACGACATGAGCGCCTTGGGCGTCCCGTTCGTCACGTACGCCTCGAGATCGGCGACCCGCGTGGCGAGGTCGGGCACGGAGGGCGCCGGCGTGTCGGCCAGCGCCAGGCGGCAGCCGAGGGCCATCATCAGGGCCACCCCCCCCAGCATCGCCCGCCTGGTGTTGCGCATTCTCGAGCTCCTCATTCTTCGGTCCTTTCGCTTCGAATCGGGCAGGCCGCCACCTGGCGGCCCCATCGCCGTCGCATGTCCCAGCAACAGCAATGCCGGCCCGGGCGCGCGTCTCACCGTGACGGTGACGCTTCGAGTGTTTTCGGCACCTTCGGCCGTTTTGAAAACGTGCCGTCAGCTCCACGGAAACAGCGTCGAAACGAAGGGGACACCGCGCGGAATTGCCCCACGGCGTTCGTCTGGCGGGATGCCAACGCCCACTGGCGTTTTGCGAGAGCCGCCGGTGACCGGCGCTACCCGCGCTGCTTTTCGCGGCGGTACAGGGTCGACACGTCGACCCCCAGGACCTCGGCTGCCTTGGCCTTGCTGCCACCGACCTTCTGGACCACGCCCTCGATGTAGCGATCCTCGAGCTCTTGCAAGGTCATCGGCTTTTGCAGCAACGTCGCGATGGGATCGAAGTGGCGCACGGCCCCCAGCGCCTGCCGCACGTCCTCGACCGTCGCCAGGGGGGACGACACCGTCACCACCAGGCGCTCGATCAGGTTCTCGATCTGTCGCACGTTGCCGGGCCAACCGTAGCTGGTCAGGAAGTCCATCGCCGCCGGTTCGAGCCCGACCAGCGCCGAACGGGGCGCCCGCTCCAGGCTTCGCCGCAAGAAGTGTTCGACCAGCGCCGGCAGATCGTCCAGTCGTTCGCGCAATGGCGGCAGCGGCACGCGCAGCACGTCCAGCCGGAAGAACAGGTCCTGACGAAACTGGTGCTGCTCGACCAGGGTGGCGAGATCCTTGTGGGTGGCCGAGATGCAACGAACGTCCACGGTGCGGACGGTCTCGCTGCCCACCGGGCGCACCTCGCCCGATTGCAGCACGCGCAGCAGCTTGCCTTGCAGGGGCAGCGGCAGATCCCCGATCTCGTCGAGGAACAGCGTGCCGCCGTCCGCCTCGACGAACAGCCCCCGCCGGCTCTGCGACGCGCCCGTGAAGGCGCCCCGGGCGTGGCCGAACAGCTCGCTCTCCAGCAGCTGCTCGGGGAGCGCCGCGCAGTTCACCGCCACGAACGGCCGCTCGGCGCGGGGGCCGTCGGCGTGAATCGCCAGCGCCACCAGCTCTTTCCCCGTGCCGGTCTCGCCCGAGATCACGACCGGGGACGCCGCCCCCGCCACCCGCTCCATCAACGCGCGCAGCTGCCGCATGGGCGCGCTCTGGCCCACCAGCCGCTGCGACGCCGCGTTCTCGCGCAGCCGCCGCCGCAGCAGCGCGTTCTCCCGGGCCAGCACTCGCTCCCGGCAGGCCCGCTCGACCAGCGACCGCAGCACGTCCAGCTCGAACGGCTTGGTGACATAGGAGAACGCCCCGCGCCGCATCGCCTCGACGGCGCTGTCGATGCCGCCGAACGCCGTCATGATCACGACGGGAACGGTCGGGTCGAGGCGCTTCACGCCGTCGAGCAGGTCCATGCCGTCGACGTTCTTCATGCGCAGATCCGTCACCACCACGTCGACGGGGTCCCTGGCGAACAGCTCCAGCGCGCGGGCGCCGCTGTCGGAGATCTGCGTCTCGAACCCGGCGCGCCGCAGATCGGTGGCGATCGTCTCGGCCATGTCGATGACGTCGTCGACCACCAGCGCGCGCAGCGGGACGGCGCGGAAATCACCCACGGCGGCTACGCATGGGCGCCCCCAGGATCCTTGGGCTGATGGGTGGGCCAGCGAACGGTCACGGTGGTCCCCTTGCCCGGGCCGCTGGTCAGGCTGATCTCGCCGCCGTGATTGCGGACGATGCTGGAGGCGATCGACAGCCCCAGCCCCGTCCCCTCGCCCCGCTTCTTGGTCGAGAAGAAGGGATCGAAGACGGCGTTCATGTGCTCGGGGGCGATACCGCAGCCGCGGTCGACGATGATCATCTCCACCTGAGCCGCGCGCCGGATCCGGGCCCGGATCTCCAGCTCGCCCTTCTCCTCGGAGGCGTCGCAGGCGTTCAGCAGCAGATTGACGATGACCTGCTGGAGCTGGTCGGGATCGGCGGCGAGCATGGGAAGGTTGTCGTCCACCGCGACCCGAAGTTCAAGCGCTTTCCCCTCCAGCTTCCACTGCAACAGCTCGCGGGCCCGCTCGACGACGACGGCCAGCGAGACGGCACGGGGGGCGATGGCCTGACGTCGCGAGAAGTCGAGCAGCTGCCGGATCGTCGAGGAGATGTGATCGATGTGCTTGATGATGACCCGCAGATCCTCGGCCCGGGGGCCCGGCGCCAGGTCGCGCAGGACCTGCTCGGCCCGTCCGCGAATCACGGCCAGCGGGCTGCCGATCTCGTGGGCGATGCCGGCCGACAGCACGCCCACGGTGATGAGCTTCTCGGCGCGCACCAGCTGATGTTCGAGGCTGCGCAGCTCGGATTGATCCTCGACCAGCGCGAAAGCGCGGATCCCCAGGTCGGCGTTCTTGACCGGCACCACGCGCACGTGAAAGTGGTGCGACGACGTCGACAGCGCCCGCAGCTCGGGCAACGGGGCCGTCGCCGGATCGGCGGTGCGCGCCAGCAGCGGTTCGAGGTGGTGAAACAGCTCGGCCCCTTCACCGGAGGCGGCGTCCTTCAGCGGTTCGCCGACCCGGACCGGCCCCACGCGCTCCACCAGAAAGCCGTTGGCCAGGGCGACCCGGCCGTCCTGCGACACGCCCAACACGCCGAGCGGCGCGTTCTCGACGATCGACTGGCTGGTCTCGCGCGCGCTGGCGAGCGCCTGCGCGTACCGCAGCCGCCCCTGTAGCGCCACGGCGTCGCGCTGCTGGCGCAAGATGAACAGCCCCACCGCGGCCACCGCGATCGCGGCCGCCATCGCCGTCAAGACGATGCGCGCCAGCGCCGAGCGCTCGCGCGTCATGATGGCGTGGGTCGAGGCGAGCCAGGTCACCGTCCAGTCGCCGGTAGGCCGCTCGACCCGCTCGGAGATCATGACGGCCGGCGCCCAGAACACGCCCAGGGCCTGGGCCAGATCGGGATCGATCTGCGTCACGGTCGAGCGCGAGGCTCCCACGTGCTTTCGCACGATCTCCGACTCCGTCTCGCGGCACCCGGCGGCCGTCTCGCACCCCGACCAGACCACGGCGGCGGGATCGGTGACGAACAGCCGCGCCACGGGCAACGGGGTCCAGGCCACGCCGTGCAAGAAGATCGCGGCGTCGCTGGCGACGATGAGCGCGCCGCCGCCACGAACGGGGATGCCATAGAACCAGAACGAACGTTCGCCGTAGGCCACCGCGGGCCGCCCCAGCGACTGGGTCCGCTTCGCCACGATCTCGAGGGCGAGGCGGCGACTGTGATCGAGGAGAGCCTGCACGGTGGCCGGCGTCTCGGTGGGATCGGGGGCGAAGGCCTCCACGCGACCGTCGTCCTGAAACAGCGCGATGGTGCGGTAGTGCGGCACCACGGCGGCCAGCGCCTGAAAGGCGCTGACCCAGATGCGCTTCTCCGTCTCGGGATCGAGGTCGGCGCGCGCGCGCGAGCGTTCCACGAGATCGACGAGCAGGCGGGTGTCCTGCTGGAGCGCATCGAGCCGGGTCGACAGCACCTCGACCGACGTGCGCACCTGCTGCTGCGTCGAGGCGGTGAATTCCTCGAGGAGCTGACCCTGTTCGTGGCGCGCGCTGGTCATCGAGAGCGCCAGCACACCGGCCAGGGCCACGAGGATGACGACGATGCTGGCGAGCGGCTTCAAAATGCCATCCTAACGTCGGGTCGGCGCAAACGCCGTAGCCAACCGGTAACGGCGGGGAAATCGCGGTAACCCGCGGCCACGGGGGTCGGGGCAAACCACGACGGGAAGAGGCGGGGCCTCCGTGGCACGACGTTTGCCTCATATCGGCGTACTTTGGCCATCCTGCAAGCACTGCTCGCGCTGTTGACGAAGTCAGCCGGCAAGATCCTGAACGCCATCTTCGGATGGTCGGTCCGCGCGCTGTTTGGTCGGACCTCCTCGGCGGAACAGACCTTCTTGTCCGGACTGGTCGCCGCCGCGGTGGCCTGGCCGCTGTTGCTGGCCGGCGTGGCGGCACCGCGGGTGGCCGCGCTGGTGCTGGCGTTCGTGCCGATTCCTCACTGGATCCCTGCCTGGAGCATCCGGCTGGTGTGGCTCGGGCTGGCGCTGATCGTGCCGCTGGCGCTGGGGATCGCCATCACCGCCAAGGGTCCGCGGGCGCTCGCCGGTGAGTCGATCGTGAAGCGACTGGCGCGCGGCTTTCCGCTGACGATCGGGCTGGCCACTGCGTTCCTGATCATGTTCGTCTCGGTCCCCATCATGCGGCTCTACGCGCTGGTCCGCCGGCGGAGCAGCGCCGATGTGCCGCTGGTGACCGAGGGGGATGTGTATCACCGCGTGGCCGTCACGATGGTCGAGGTCCTGAACCGGCATGGCTTCGCGCTGCGCCCCGCCCAGCCGGGGTGGTGGGTCAGCGCCCCCACCCGCCTGCTCGGCTGGTTCGGCGGCGAGGCCATCCGAAAGTTCGTCCCTGCCCAGCTCGAGCACTACGAATCGTCGCAGCTGACCGTCTCGTTCTATACGAGCGGCGTGCTGCTGCGGGGCGTCGCGCGGCAGGTGACGTGGGCGCACGGTCTGGTGGCGGAGGCGGCCACCGCAACCGACGGTCTGCAGACGTTGCACACGGAGACCCAGGATCTCGAGAAGCAGATCAAGCAGGTCTGGAAGACGTTCGCCGCCGCTCCCGCCGCCCACCGGCGTTCGTCGGCGCTGCTGGCGCGCATCGGCGCGATCTCCCAGGCCCTGGGGGAGATCGACGCCGAGTTCGACGAGTGGCAGGTGCTGTACCGCCAGGTCTTGCAGCTCGATCGGGCCGTGCGCGGCGAGCCGCAGCTCTACGAAACGGTCCCATCCCAACAAGGAGATGTCGTCATGTCCGAAAAAGATGCGCCCACGACCGCGATGAGCGCGCTCCCCGCGACCGAGTCGACGGAGCTGGAGAGCGAGTCCACGGCGGCGCTGATCGAAGGCTTCGCGGCGCAAGCGGCCGCTCTCGCCAAGAAGGAGATCGAGCTGGCGAAGACAGAGCTGCGCGACGACCTGAAGGCAGAGGTGGCGGCGGTGGGTCGGCTGGGCGTCGCGGGGCTGGCCGCTTTCATGACCGTGAACCTGCTGCTGGTGACGGGGGTGCTGGTCCTCGCTCGCGCCATGCCCGTATGGGGCGCCGGTCTGCTCGCCAGCGGTTCGACCCTGCTTTTTTCGGTCATCGTGGGGATGGCCGGTTGGAAGAAACTGACGCGCGCTCCCCTCGAACGGACGCGCAGAACCCTCAGGGAGGACGCCCAATGGACGAAGGAACGACTGGCATGAGCTCACCCGACGCGACCCTGGCGCGAAAAGAGAAGCTCGCCGAGACGGCGGCTCAGCTCGAGGAAGACATCGACGCGCTCCGGAGCAGCCTGGGGGTGGTGGCGCGGGAGCTGGATCGGCGGCGCCATCGCATCTCCGACATTCCGGCCCGCCTGAAACGGAATGCGCGGCCGCTGCTGGGGACCGCGGCCCTCGCCCTCGGCGTGGGCACCTGGTTGTGGCAGCGCTCGCGAAAGCGGTCGGGGGGGCTGCTGTCGCTGCTGCCCGCGTCTCTCGAACCCTCGACCGTGGTGAAGACGGTCCAGAAGCGGTTGGCCGAGGCGTTCGCCCCCGAGGCGCCTACCCATCCGGTTCGCTCGTCGCTGTGGAAGATCTCCACCGCGGGGATGACGGGTGCGGCGGCGGTGCTCGGAAAGACGGTGGCCAGCCATCTCACCGAGGTGGATTGGTCGTCCGTTCTTCACACCCCCACGCCGGGCGAGGAGAAGAAGATCGATCCTGGCCGCGACGCCAGCTTCGGGCGCTGAAGCTACCCGGCGGCTAGCCGCGCGAGGTCCGCGGGCTCGTCCAGATCGAAGGCGCCCGCGGGCCACGAGATCTCGACGACTTCGCGCGAGCCTCGCAGGAGCGCACCCGCGCCGCGATCCCCGCGGAGCTCGAGCAGGTCGGGAAATAGCGTACGGGGAAAGATCGCCGGGACGCCCCGCACGCCGGAATAGACGGATGCGGCCGGCTGCCCGGACGAGCGATGGGCGGCGATCAGGCTGTCCAGGTGGAGGGTGTCGAGATAGGGTTGGTCCCCCGATACGACCAGCAGGGCCGAGGCGTCGTGGGCCATCGCCCAGAACAGCCCGCGGCGGAGCGAGGTCGCCACGCCGACTTGCCACTGGGAATTGAGCAGCGCCGTCACGTCCGTGTCCGAGAGGCAGGGCAGAATTTCGAGGGCGCGCGCGCCCAGGACCACCGCCACGCGCGAGGCGGTGGAGCGGCGCGCAGTCTCGGCAATCCCCCTGAGCAAGGGCTGACCCCGAAACGGCACGAGCTGCTTGGGGCGTCCCAGCCGGCTCGAGCCACCCGCCGCCAGCACCACCAGCGCCACGTCACCGCCGCTCATTCGGCTGCCTCGAGCGCGGGGCCGCCCGCGAAGGCCACCCGTGACGCGAGCGCGTGGACCGGGCCAGAACGGTCGCGCAAGAAGCCGGCGCTCTCTCGCGCCAACGCCGCCTGCGCCTCGGCGACGATCGAGAGGGCGATCTCCTCGGGGGTCTCGGCGCCGATGGCCAGGCCCACGGGGCTGAACAGGCGCCGGCGCAGATCGTTCGGCAACGTCACGCCTTCCTGAACCAGCGTCGCCAGCAGCTTCTCCGTGCGCCGCCGGGGACCGAGGACACCGATGTGCGTGGCCGGCGACGGCAGCAGCACCCGCAGCACGTCCCCGTCGATGCGAAAGTCGTGCGACATCACCACGGCCAGCGGGCGGGGCGCTCTCGCGACCGCTTCGCCCAGCGCCCGGGGCGCCCCCGTGATGAGGCGATGCGCGCCCTCGAAGCGCGCCACCAGCGCCGGGCGCGGACGCGGCTCGTACACCGCCACGTTCCAGCCCAGCAGCCGCGCCAGCGCCGCCACCGGCGCCGCATCCCGTCCGCCGCCACACACGAACAGCGACGGAGGCGGCACCACCACCTCGATCAGCGCCTCGACCGTCGACGAACCCGTGCCGACCGTCATCGTCTCGGCGAGCGCACGCGAGCCCAGCAGCTTCCTCGCTTCACGAACGAACGCGTCGACCACCCGTCCTGCCTCGCCCGTCGCCGGACAGGAGGTCGCACCGATGGTGCCGTCCTGCTCGACGACCGACCGGCTTCCGATGGGGAGGGTGGCGAGCGGCGAACGAAAGACGGTCACCACCGCGCAGGGGGCTGTGCGCGCGCCGAGGTCGAGCAAGCAGTCGATGGCGGCGCCATTTCGCGTCTCCGCATCGACCTTTTCCAGCAGCACGTCCACCACGCCGTTGCATCCGAACCCCACGCCCCAGCCGGGATCTTCCTCGTCGGCGGTCGAGTCGTAGGTGACGACCGCCGACGGCGCCGCGCCGGTGTGCCACCACCCGCGCCGCAACAGATCTCCTTCCAGACACCCCCCGCTGACCGAGCCCGTGATCCAGCGATCGCCCGCGATCAGCAGGCGCGCGCCCGGGCGCCGGTACGACGACCCACGAACGGTCACCACGGTGGCGATCAAGAACGGCTGCCCGGCGGCACGGCGCTCGCGGGCCGCGGCGATGACCGCCTGCAGCTCCGTCACGCCCCCACCAGCTTGTCGACGGTGATGGGCAGCTCGCGGATCCGCTTGCCGGTGGCGTGATACACGGCGTTGGCGATGGCGGCGGCCGCGCCGGTGATGCCGATCTCCCCGATCCCCTTGGCCCCCACGTCGCTGACGTGGGGATCGGTCTCGGCCACCATGATCACCTCGATGGCGGGCGTGTCGGCGTTGACCGGCACGTGGTAATCCGCGAGATCGCGGGTGACCACGCGCCCGGTGCGGGCGTCACGGACCGTGTGCTCGTGCAGCGCCATGCCGATCCCCCACACCATCCCCCCGATGAACTGACTGCGCGCCGTCTTGGCGTTCAAGATCGCTCCCGCCGCGAAGGCGCCCACCATGCGCTGAACACGCACCATCCCCAGCTCTTCGTCGACCCGCACCTCGACGAACTGCGCGCCGAACGAATGCAGCGAATAGCTCTCGCGCGCTTCGCTCTTCTTCGCGTCGACGCGCGCGGCGAGCTCTGGTTTTCCGGCGCGGCGCAGGACGGCCACGACGGTGTCGGTGCGCGACGGCTCGCCCTTCGACGACAGCACGCCGTCGATGGCGTCGATGTCCTCGGCGGGTTGGCCGAACAGCGGCGATGCCCCGTCGGCGATGGCCGTGGCTATCACCAGGCGACGCACCTCCCACCCGACCCGCTTCACCGCCGACCCGACACTGGCCGCCGTCTGCGAGCCTCCGGAGACGGGCGTCTCCGGGAAGTTGGTGTCGCCGAGCTCGAAGCGGACCTGGCCGAGCGGCATCCCCAGCGCATCGGCCGCGATCTGCGACATGATCGTGTACGTCCCCGTGCCGATGTCCTGCGAGCCCGATCTCACCAGCGCCGTGCCGTCGGCGCGCACGCTGGCCCAGGCGGAAGCCGCGCTCTGATTCGAGGGATACGTCGCGGTGGCCATCCCCCACCCCAGCTTCGCCCGTCCGTCGCGCATCGAGCCCACGGTCCGCGGTCGCTTCGCCCAGCCGAACGCCTGCGCCCCCTGTTCGTAGCAAGCGCGCAGCGATTTGCTGGAATAGGGCTTCTCCTTGTCGAGATCCCGCTCGGCGTGGTTGGCCAGCCGTAGCGCCAGCGGATCGATGCCCACCGCGTAGGACAGCTCGTCCATGGCCGACTCCAGCGCGAAGCTGCCGCTTGATTCGCCGGGGGCGCGCATGAACGTCGGCGTCGAGATGTCGAGCTTCACCAGGCGATGCGACGTGCGCACGTTCGCGCACGCGTACAGGTGGCGCGCCGTGACCGCCGAAGGCTCGACGAACTCGTCGAAGCGCGAGGTCTGCGAGAGCACGTCGTGCTCGACGGATGCCAGGGTGCCGTCCTTGGCGGCCGCCAGGCGCACCCGTTGAATGGTGCGGGGGCGGTGACCGACCAGCGAGAACATCTGCTGGCGGGTCAGCATCAGCTTGACCGGGCGCCCCGCCACGCGCGCCGCCATCGCCGCCAGCACCACGTGCGACCACGGTGTCCCCTTGCAGCCGAAGCCTCCACCCACGTACAGCGACAGCACCCGCACGTTCTTCACGTCCAGGCCGAACACATGGGCGACCTTCTTGCGGACGCCGAAGATCCCCTGGGACGCATCGTAGAGCGTCAGCCCGTCGGCGCCGCGCCACACGGCGATGGTGGCATGCATCTCCATCGGGTTGTGGTTCTCGGCGGGCGTGGTGTACGTGGCCTCGATGGCCACCGCCGCGCTGGCGCGGGCCCCCGCCACGTCACCCCGGTTCGAGTCGGTGGCGTCCCGGTTCGCCTTCGGGGGAGCGTAGCTCGGCGAGTGGGCGTCGAACGTCACCTCCGGGGCGACGACGTCTGAATATTTCACGGTGACCAGCTCCGCCGCGTGGCGGGCCCGGTCGAGCGTGTCGGCCACCACCACCGCGATCGGTTGATCGTCGTAGACGACGTGCTCGTCCTGGAGCAGCTGCAGGACGCGGTCGCCCAGCTCACGCTTTCCTGCCGGCGCCACGCCCGGCAGACGGGGCGCGTTCGCGTGCGTGATGACGGACAGCACCCCCGGCGCCGCTCGAGCCCTGGCGACATCGATGGCGGCGATCGTCCCCCGCGCCGTCGTGCTGCCGACGATCACGGCGTGCGCGAGGTTGGCGACGTTCACCTCGGCGGAATACACGGCCCGCCCGGTCACCTTGGCCCGGGCGTCGACGCGATCGATCCCCCGGCTGGTGTACGGGACGGCGCTCACGCCAGCCCCCGCGCGCGTTCCAGGGCGCGAACGATGGTGGCCGACGCCAGCGGGACCTTGAAGCGGTTGTCGGGGCGCGGCTGGGCCGACGCCAGGGCGGCCGTCGCCGCCTTCTCGAACGTGGCCATCGTCGCCTCGCGCCCCACCAGCGCCTCCTCGGCCGCGACGCTGCGCCACGGCTTCGTGGCCACGCCCCCCAGCGCCACCCGCGCCGCGTGGATCCTGCCGCCGTCGATCTGCAGCGCCACCGCCGCCGACGCGAGCGCGAACGCAAACGACGCCCGATCGCGCGCCTTCACGTAAGCTGACCGGGCCGCGAGCGGGGTCACCGGTAACGTCACGTGCGTGATCAGCTCTCCCGGCCCCACGGAGGTCTCGCGCTCGGGCGTCGCGCCGGGCAGCAGGTGAAAGTCGGCCATGGGAATCGAACGCTCGGTCACGCCATCCCCCGCAGTGCCGTAGCGCCCCCGCACGTGCACCACCGCGTCGAGCGCCACCAGCGCCACGCACATGTCCGACGGATGGACGGCGATGCAATCGCGGCTGCCCCCGAGGATGGCGTGCTGGCGCGCGTGGCCGTCGAAGGCGGCGCAGCCCGAGCCGGGGTTGCGCTTGTTGCAAGCCGCCACGCCCACGTCTCGAAAATAAGCGCAGCGGGTGCGCTGCATGAGGTTCCCCCCCGTCGTCGCCATGTTGCGGAGCTGCGGCGAGGCCCCCGAGAGCAGGGCCTCGGACAGCGCCGGAAAATGCCGGCGCACCAGCGGGTGCTGAGCGGTGTCGCTGTTGCGCGCCAGCGCGCCGATCGAGAGCTTCCCCGGCGCGGTCTGCTCGATGGCGGTCAGCGGCAGGTGATTGATGTCGATCACCCGCGCGGGCGCCATGACCCCCAGGCGCATCAGGTCGATCAGCGTGGTCCCCCCCGCGATCAGCTGGGTCCCAGCCGTGGCCGTGTCCAGCACGGCGTCGGCGTTGTCCGTGAGGCGAACGTAGCTGAACGGGGCGCTCATCCCGGCTCTGCCTCGCCTGCTTCGGTCATCGCCCTCTGCGCGCGCCGGATGGCGGTCACGATGTTGGGATAAGCGCCGCAGCGGCAGATGTTGCCGCTCATCGACTCGCGAATGCCGTCCTCGTCGTGGGCGTGCCCCTCTGCCACCAGCCCGATGGCGCTCATGATCTGGCCGGGCGTGCAGTAGCCACATTGAAGGGCATCCTCGGTCACGAAGGCCGCTTGCATGGGATGAAGCGCCTCGGGGGTTCCCAGCCCTTCGATGGTGGTGATGGCCGCCCCTTCGGCCATCACCGCCAAGGTCAGACAGGCATTGATGCGCCGGCCGTCGATCAACACGGTGCAGGCGCCGCACTGACCGTGATCACATCCCTTCTTCGTCCCTGTCAGGCCCAGGTTCTCGCGAAGGGCGTCGAGCAGGCTGACCCGCGGCTCGAGCCGCAACCGCCGGGGCTGACCGTTGATGTTCAACGTCACGTCCATCTCTTCCTGGAGAACCGAGGCCGAATTGCGCGCCGGCGGAAGCGACGCGCAGCCGTCCGCCACCGCCGCGGCGAAGCCCGCCACCAGGCTCATCACCAGGAATTCGCGGCGAGACGCCCCCGTGCGGGGAGGAAGCCCCGGGGGAGGAGACAGCATGGCACGACCGGCGGTCGCCACCGCGTCGCGGAGGGTCATCGCCATGCCCGGGGGGTTGAGGTGCGCGAAGCGGACCGTTCGCTTGCCATCGATGACGAACAGCGCACGGAGC
>DASYCK010000082.1:0-57528 GCA_036500205.1 Polyangia bacterium
AGAGCGACGTCTACTATCACCAGGCCGTGCAGCCCAATCAGCTCGCCATCCGCGCCGATCTGAACGGTGATCAGTGGGTGAACAGGCTCGACGCCAAGATCGTCCTCGACAACTGGGGTAAGGGTTGCCGGAACGGCGCCGGAACGAAGCCGGTCATCAAGTTCTAGATCGCCCTTTCCCTTCTCTTTCCCCGCCGCGATGTCGGCGGGGAAGGGGAGGGTGATTCGAGTCCGGGACTACCCGCGCCGAAGCACCGGCAGGACGTCGCTTCCCAGCAGCTCGATGACCTTGGCGACCTCACCGTAGGGCAAGCCGCCGATGTCCACCTGGGCCAGGAAGCGGTCGTGGCCGAACAGCTCGCGCTCGTAAGAGATCTTGTCGATGATCTCCTGGGGGCTGCCCACGAACAGGGCGCCGGTGGCGCTGGCGCGCGCCTCGAACAGCTCGCGGGCCACGGCTCCGGCGTAGCTCGTCTTCGGCGCGTGATGCTGAAAGTACGAGGAGTAGTAGGGGTAGAACGCCGCGCGTGCCCCCTGGGAATCCTTGGTCACGTGCAGATGCGCGGCGACGGAAACGCGAAGATTGGCCGGCTGGTGTCCCGCGGCGGCACCAGCCTGGCGATAGGCGAGCACCTGCGGCGCCAGGTCGGCGGGCGGCTTGGCGATGTTGGCGAGCGTGAGGGGGAGCCCGAGGCGTCCGGCGCGTTCGGCGCTGGCCAGCGTGCCACCGACGCCCACCCAGATCGGCAGCGCGCCCGCGCTGGGGCGGGGCGAGATCTGCGCGTCGGCGAGCGCCGAGCGATGTCGCCCCTGCCAGCTCACGCGCTCCGAGCGGTTGAGCGCCAGCAAGAGGTCGAGGTGTTCGGCGAACAGCGCGTCCGCGTCGGCGACGTCGTAACCGAACATCGGGAAAGACTCGGTGAATGCCCCACGGCCCACGATCAGCTCCGCGCGGCCGCCCGAGGTGAGATCGAGCGTGGCGAAGTCCTCGAACAGCCGCACCGGATCGAGCGTCGGCAGGATCGAGACGGCGCTGGCCAGACGGAGACGCTTCGTCACGGCGCCGATCGCGGCCAGCAGCACGGCGGGGGACGAGATGGCCATGTCGAGCCGGTGGTGTTCCCCCACCGCGAACAGATCGAGCCCGGCCGCCTCCGTCAGCCGCGCCGCCGCGAGCATCTCCGCGTAGCGGGCCGGCACGGAGAGCGTCCGGCCCGTCGCCGGGTCGGGGGTGATGTCGCCGAAGGTGTAGAGCCCGATCTCCATGACGGCAGGACCTCAGGGGGAGGGAGGGGGCAGCTCCACGACCTCGATGCGGCGATTCTTCTGCCGGGCCTCGTCGCTGTCGTTCGGGGAGAGCGGGCGCTGGTCGCCGTAGCCGACCGCCGTGATGCGGCCGCCGTCGATCCCCTTGGAGATCAGATAGGTGCGGCAGGCCATGGCGCGGTTCTCGGACAGCGTCAGGTTGGCCTTCGGTTTGCCGACGTTGTCGGTGTGGCCGGAGATCTCGACGCGCGCGCTCTTCTTGTGCTTCATGAAGTCGACCACGAGATCGAGGCGGCCGAACGACTCGGGACGGATGGTCGCCTTGGCGGTGTCGAAGTTCACCCCCGTCAGCACGAACGGCGGCGGCGGCGGGAGGCGCTTGAAGCGCAGGGTCAGCTTGATGTTCTGCTTCGGCTCGTCCGTCACCGTCACCGTGGTGGCGACGTCGCGGCGCCCCAGGCTCAGGTAGGTGACGTCGTACTTCTGCCCCACCGGCACCAGCACCTCGGCGTACCCGTCGGCGTCCGTCTCATCGGTATAGTACGTCGTGTTGGTGGGGGAGGTGAGCGAGACCACGACGCCCTTCACGGGACCTTTGTCCTTCTCGACCACGAAGAACTTGATGACGGCCTCCCTCACCGTCGGGTGAAGCTTCGCCGGCTTTGCGCCGTGCGCGTCCCTGGCGCTGTCGGAATCGTGGAGCACGAAGCCGTCACCAGGTGCCTTCTGCGCGGGCTGCGACGGTCCGGCCTTGTCCTGGTTGGCCGCGGCGGGGTGGCCCGCCGCGAGACCCAGCATCAACGCTGCCATCGAGAGGGTCGGGCGGAGGCGCATCGGGCTCCTTTCGATCGTGACGGGGTCCATGACGGGGTCAACGTACCGGGCTTCAGCGGGGAACGCCAGTCGCGCGGCGCGGGCGCGCTGGTGTCGGTTTGCGTTATTACCATTCTGCACGAAAGCTGCGTCCGTCGGAGAAGGTGGTAACTTTCTCGCTCGGAAGGAGGAGGACCATGTCCGCGCCCGCGAAGTTGCCGCTGCGAACCTCCGGAGCCTGGGCCTGCCTCGCGGTGGTCCTGCTGGCTGCGGGCTGTGCCGCCGTTCACAACCCCGAGGTTGGAACCGACGCCGCGGCGCCCGCCGTGGACGTCGCGCCAGCGATCGATCTGTCGGTCGTCGAGCTGGGACCGCACGACACGTTCGAGGCCGGCCCCGATCGTCCTCACGATCCCGACGCCTGCGACGACGCGGGAAGCTGCGTGGTCGGCTGTGGCAACGGCAAGCTCGATCCGGGGCTGGGCGAGGCCTGCGATGATGGGAACGATCTGCCTGGCGATGGCTGCTCGGCGAACTGCGACACCGTCGAGAACGACTATGTCTGCCCGATGCCGGGCATGGCCTGCATCTATCTGGTCGTGTGCGGCGACGGCAAGCGCGGCGGCAAGGAGACCTGCGACGACGGCAACGTCGACGACGGTGACGGCTGCTCGTCGACGTGCCAGGTCGAGGGTGGCTGGGACTGCGTCCAGCCGGGACAGCTCTGCACCGCCCACTGTGGAGACGGCCTGCTGGTGGCCGCCGAGCAGTGCGACCCCCCGAACGTCGGCCACGGCTGCTCGGCGATCTGCCAGGTGGAGCCGGGTTACCTCTGCACGCCGCCCCCCTCGCCGCCGGACCCCGCCCAGCCCGCGACGTGCCGGGCCACCGTTTGCGGCGACGGAAAGAAAGAGGGGACGGAGGCCTGCGACGACGGGAACGCCATCGATGGCGACGGCTGCTCGGCCACCTGCACGTTCGAGCCCGACTGCTCGACCGGTCAGTGCTTTTCGAAGTGCGGTGACGGGATGAAGCTGGCGCCCGAGCTGTGCGACGACGGCAACACGAAGGACGGCGACGGCTGCTCGGCAACGTGCGGGGCGGAGGACGGCTTCGTCTGCAACGACTCGTCCGCGAATCCGCCGCCTCAGCTCAACCTGAAGGTCATCTACCGGGACTTCGTCAGCCTCCCCACCAACGGGGGCGTGCGCCATCCCGACTTCGAGGCGTTCTGGGGCGACGACATCACGCCGCTGCTGGTGAAGCCGACGCTCGCCGCCACCGGCAAGCCGATCATGGACGGCCGCTGCGTGACCACGCCCAGGACCACGATCTGTCCGATGGGGCAGGAGCTGACCACCAGCGCGAACTTCGATCAGTGGTACCGGGACGTCACGAACATCAACATCGACATTCCGGGGGCGCTGTTGTTGCCCCGACTGGCGAATGGTTCGTACGTGTTCGACTCGATGAAGGTCGGCTTCTATCCCATCGACGGCAAGGGCTGGACCGCGGCGCCCATCAAGGAGAGCAACGGCACCGCCGAGTCGGGCGTGAACGACGGCAAGATGCACAACTTCGGCTTCACCACCGAGATTCACTATTTCTTCCAGTACCGCGGCGGCGAGCTGCTGACCTTCAGCGGCGATGACGATGTCTGGATCTTCGTGAATCGCATGCTGGCGCTCGATCTGGGCGGCCTGCACCCCCCCGAGGAGCGGACGCTCGACGTCGACGCGAACGCGGCGACCCTGGGGCTGACGGTCGGGGGGTTGTATGAGATTGCGCTGTTCCACGCCGAGCGGCACACCGCCGGCTCGAACTTCAAGCTGACGCTCACCGGCTTCGCGCCCACCTCCAGCACCTGCGGCCCCGTGTGCGGCGATGGCGTCGTGATCGGGCCCGAGCAGTGCGACCTCGGCGCCGACCTGAACGACGGCGGCTACAACGGCTGCACCGCCGACTGCCGGCACGGCCCCACCTGCGGCGACGGGATGGTTCACGCGCCAGAGGAGCAGTGCGACGACGGGGTGAACCTGACCCTGTACGGCGCGAACGGCATGCCGGGCTGCTCACCCGGCTGTGTGAACAGCGGATACTGTGGCGACGCCAAGCTCGATAGCCTGTTCGGGGAGGAGTGCGATCTCGGCACCGATCTGAACGTGGGCGGGTACAACGGCTGTACCGCCGCCTGCGCGCGGGGACCGCGGTGTGGCGACGGGGTGCTTCAGACGGACGCAGGCGAGGAGTGCGACGACGGCGACACCATCGGCGGCGACGGCTGCGGTCACGATTGCAAGATCGAAGTGATCCCGTAGCCCGGTCAGGGATAGGTCAAGCCGTAGCCGAGCGGGAACAGCGGCGTCTGGCCGTCGCCATCGTGAATCGGTAGCTGCGCCAGGCTGGCCGGCCAGGTGAAGCTGAGCTTGCCCGTCGGCTTGTAGTCGCCGAACAGCACGTCGGCAACGCCATCCCCTTCGCTGCCGGGCAGCCAGGCGGCGATGAAGGCGTTGGCCGAGTCGAGGGCCGAGACGCCCTTGCTGTCGGTGAGGAGCAGCGGTCGGCCCGAGAACAGCACCACGACGAACGGCACGCCGGAGGCCTTCACGGCCGCGATGGTGGCGAAGTCCGCCGCGGTCAGCGTCGGGTTGGTCGAGTCGCCCATGCCTTCGGCGTAGGGGGCCTCGCCCACGACGACGATGGCGCGATCGGCACCCGCCGCGCCGCTGCCATCGGCGGACGTTGTGACGGTCGTCGTGCCGCTGCCGAGGGCGTTCTTGATGGCCGCCAGCACCGTCGTTCCCGTGGTGGTGGCGGTCGCCGCGCCGGCCGTGCCCAGCCCCTGCCAGCCGATGGTCCACCCGCCGCACTGCTTGACCAGCGAATCGGCGCCGCTGCCGGTCACGTGAAGACGCGACACCGTCTTCGACAGCGGCAACATCCCGTCGTTCTTCAGCACCACCAGCGACTGGCGAACGGCATCGCGCGCCACCGCCCGATGCTCCGCCGAGCCGATCGCCGCGGTCAGCGTGGGATCGATGGTGGTGTCGCCGTCGAGCAGTCCCATCTCGCACTTGACGGTGAGGATGCGATGAACGGCGTCCCTGATGCGGCTGACCGGGATATCGCCCGAGTTGACCAGCGCGTTGAGCGTGTTGGCCAGATCGGCGGCGCGGTGGGCGCCGCTGCTGTGGGACAGCATCACCATGTCGAGGCCGGCGTTGATGGCGGCCTTCACCTGCTGGCTCCAGCTGCCCGGCAATTGGCTGACGGCGTCCCAGTCGGACAGCAGGATCCCCTGGAAGCCCAGCTCGCCCTTCAGCACATCGGTCAGCCACGGCTTCGAGGCCGTCATCTTCGTCCCCTGATAGCTGCTGTAGCTGACCATGATCGAACCGACTCCGCCGGCGATGGAGGCGCGGTAGGGCTCGATGGCGAGCTGACGGAAGGTGGCGTCGTCGTAGGCGGTGACGTTGCCCGCGTTCTTGCCTCCGTCGGTGAGCCCGTCGCCGGCGTAGTGCTTGGCGCAGCCGAGCACGCTCTGCGCGCTGCCCAGCCCCCCGTTCTGCAGGCCGTCCACCATGGCCGCGCCCATCTGGCTGGTCAGCGTCGGTGACTCGCCGAACGACTCGTCGGTGCGACCCCACCGCTCGTCGCGCGCCGCCGCCACCGTGGGCGCGAACGCCCAGTTCATGCCCACGCCCAGCATCTCGAGCGCGGTGATGCGTCCCTCTTGCCTGGCGATGTCCGGGTTGCCCGTGGCCCCGATCCCGATGTCGTGGGGAAAGATCACCGCGTTCACCACGTTGTTGTTGCCGTGCACGGCGTCGATGCCGTACAGCAGCCCGATGTGCGGACTGAAGGTCGAGGCGATGTTCAGGTAGGACGAGACCAGCGCCGACCAGTCGGAGATCTTGTTGCCGCTCGCCGGATCCGAGCTGCCACCGCTGAGGACCGAGCCGAGCAGGGCCGAGGTGGCCTCCGTGACGGTGAGACCGGCGCTGTCGACCTGGGTCATCTGCCCGAAGAACTGCGCGGGCGTCAGCATCGCGGCGAGCGCGGAGGCTTGATCGAAGCAGGCCTGCGAGGGGATCCAGGGGCCGCCCGTCACCTGGGGACCGGGCCAGCCCCCCGTCCCGCTGGTGTCGCCCCCCGCGCCAGCGTCACCACCCTGACCGCCCCAGGGGCTGACGCCTCCCGTACCGCCTGGATTGACCGAGGACGAGCTGCCGCAGGCGGCGGCGGTGGCCAGCACCACGAGGGTTGCGATCCGCAAGACGTTCGATGCCACTGATCCTCCGTGTCGGTCTGGGGTTGCGTTGCTTGGGCGGGGCAGCCGTAGCTTACCCGCGGCGCGGGCGCCTGCTCGCGGCGTCGCTCACTTTCACACACTCCGGGGGGGGCGACGGGCGCCGATGAGAATTTTGCGTTTTGGGGGCGCCCCCCTTTTATTGATGCCGCAGGGCGCAAGCTGACGGCGAATCTGCCGAGATCCGCTCGGTCGAAACCTCACCCCTCAGCGATAGGACAAGCGCGCTTGAACTCACCCCAAACTTCGCGGCGGCATGCTCAACCGATCACCATCGGCCCCAGGCACGGCTATCAGCTGGACGGCGACCACGTCGTCATCAACGCCGAGCTCCAGATCCCTCCCCAGCACGCGGGAGGGGAATGGACGCTCGAGCTCTGGGCCACCGAGGAGCCTTACCGGTCGGGACCGCTGACCGGGATCAAGATCGCTCCCCTCGCGCTGGAGCTGCCGACGCCCATCGGCCCGTACGTGCATCAGGTGGACGCGCGCGCCGCCGCCAAGTTTCCCCCGCAGGGGCGGGCCTACGCGATGATGCTGGCCCTGGTCGAGCAGGGCCAGGATGCCCCGGCGGCTGTTCACGCCTTCGCCAACTACCCCGAACGGCAGAGCTTCCAGGCGCCCTGTTTCAGCGGCACTGTCGGCTATCACGTGCAGGGAGAGGAGGTCGTGCTTCAGGCCGACGGCATCCGCAACCCGCGCGCGCGCGACAATCTGAGCGGCACGCTGTCGCTGGAGCTGTGGGCCTTTCCCGAGTCCGGACCGGCGACGGAGGCGGTGCGGCTGGCCGCGGCCGAGCTGGGTTGCCTGGCGGGGCAGGCCGACCTGCCGGAGATCGAGCGGCGGGTCGCTTTCACCGAGCCGCCGGCGGGTCGCTTCCAGCTGGTGTTGCTGCTGGGCGAATGGACCTTCGCTCACGGCTACGTCACGCGCGATCGCCGTGACTTCGTGAACCGCTACGAACGGGAGCTGGCGCCGGCGGCCCCCTTGCCGCCGCTTCGCCCCACCGAGAGGTTGCGTCTGGTGCCCCCGCGCCCCCAGGAGGACGAGGACGCGAAGGCCGCCTCGCCGATCGCGGCGGCGCGAACGGGGACGGACGACGCGCCGGTGTCGCTCCAGACGGGCAGCCTCGAGGAGCTGGCCGGCATCAAGGGGCTCAACCTCAAGCTGGCGAAGGAGATCATCAAGGAGCGGCCGTTCTCGTCGGTCGCCGAGCTGGTCCGCGTTCGCGGCATCGGTCCGAAGACCGTCGCCCGCCTCGAGCATCTCGTGAAGGTCTAGACTCGACGCCGGCTGGCATCGCGTCCAGACCCGTTTCACGTCAGGGCAGGAACTTGATGTTGGTGACGGTCACGTCGATGGGGCAGCCCACCGCGGCGTCGGAGGTGGCACCGGCGTCCGGGTCGGAGTCGGAGGTGGCGGCGTCGGGGTCGCTGGTGGGGATGTTCGTGCCGGTGAACTGCCACTGCATGCCCACCACCTGACCCGCGGTCGTCGAGGACCAGTTCGTGAAGTCGCTGAGGTTCGCCGTCACGGTGGTGGCCGTGGAGGAGGGGACCGCGATCTGCTTCAGGACGGGGAAGTTGTAACAGCTCCCGGCGTCCATGTCGCAACCGCCGGCGGGCGTCTGCGAGGTGGGCTGCTGATCGAACGTCTTGAGCTGCAGCTCGAGGTCGCAGCCCGGCGATGAGCCGGCCAAGGTGAACTGAACCTGCGAGAAGGAGGCCACCGTGGCGCAGGTGTAGAAGCCGAGCCCGGCGCCGCCGTAGTCGCCCATCGTCACGGAGCCCGTGATGTGGAAGTCCTTGTTGGCGGTGTCGACGTTGGCGCTCATCGTCGAGCCGTTCGGGCCCTGGTAGGAGTAGATCGCGCCGTACAGGCCCGAGGTGCTTCCCCACTTGCCGGTGGAGCCCTTCCAATCCGAGAAGTCCGTGACGCCGCCGTTGTCGACGTTCGCCGGGACCACCGCGTTGTTGCAGTCGAGCCCGCCGGAGCCGGTCGCGCCACCGCTCCCGCCGCTCGTCCCGCCGCTGCCGGTCGAGCCACCCGAGCCGCTGCTGTCCGTCCCGCCGTCCGCGTTCGGGATGGTCAGGCCGGGCGTCTCGTTGTTGGCGTCCCAGTTCACGAAGGTGACGACGCTGTTGGCTGGCAGATCGTAGCTGAAGCCGTCGCCCCCATCGATGGTGGACTTGGAGGCGAGCGAGTCGCCGTTGGAGGTGACCCACGGGGTGAGGGTGCCGAACGAGGCCCCTTCGATCTTGAACTTCTGGGTCACCTTGGTCGAGCCGGTGTTGACCGCGATGACGGCGAGGTGGGACGAGTCGCGATACGCCTCGATGAGGACGTTGCCCGTCGGATGGTCGGTGGCGCCGATGCGCTGGAAGCCCGGGCGCACGAACTTGGACCAGTTCCCGAACGCGAATCCGCGCTTGAACATGTAGGGAGCGCCCGACAGATCACCGTCCGGCTGGATGAAGGCGGGGTTCAGCCGCGTGTTGTCGTTGAGGCCGTCCTTGTTGATGTAGATGGCCCACCAGTTCCAGGCGTTCATGCCGGTGGTCACCATGTGATCGTGAATGTGCTTCGCCATGTCGATGGCGCTGGTCATGCCGGGATCGGGCGTGTCACCCTTCGAGTTCTCCTGCGACCACTCCGTCTCCCAGAACTGCTTTCCGTTCTGCTGCGGCAGGTTGAAGCTCAGATCGCCCGCCGAGTAGGGGTGCGTGGCCACGATGGACACGTAGCTCTTGGCGGCCGAGTCGGCCATCAGCGGCGGCACGTACTTCGCGCAGCTGGGGAAACTGGCGGTCTCGGGGGCGAGGATCTTCACCGAGGCGGCGCGCTGGGCGAACGTCGGGCCCAGGTTCTGGCCGATGAAGGTGGTCAGCTCGTCCGGGCTCCACTGGGCGCCGTCCCAGGTCGGCACGTAGTCGGGCTCGTTCGCCGGCGACAGGCCGAAGATCGGGACGTTGGCGGCGGACATCAGGTCGACGAAGTCGGCCAGATAGTTCGCGAAGTCCTGGTAGTGCGACGTCTGCAGCTTGTTGGAGGTGTAGCCGTTCGTGGGATCGGAGCCCCGCTTGTTGTTGGTCGTCTTCCAGATGGGAGGGGGCGTCCAGGCGGCGGCCCAGATTCGCACGCCGCGCGAGGCGGCTTGCTGCGCCGTCGCCAGCTCGGGCGCGGTGGCCACCGGCTTGGTGTTGTCGGTCGGCTCTGAGCCGTCGTCCATGGTGTCGTCCGGAACCCCGATCATGGTGCGCAGCAGGGAGAGCCCGATCCCCTTCTTGGCGTCGAAGAGCTGGTCGGCCTGATCGTTGGTGATGGTGCCGCCGAAGAACGCCGAGGAGGCGCCGAATCCGTCGATGCTCTGCTTGGTGTCCGACCAGGTGACGGTCACGTCACCGTTCTGCTTCTTCGAACAGCCGAAGAGGCTCGCGAGAATGGCAACGGCGAGCGTGGAGCGCGACAGCGTCCTCATGGTCATGTCCTCGTGCAGGGGGGGAGGCGGATGGTGACGGACAGGTTCGGAAAACCGCCGAATTATTACACCCTAGGCTGCCCGACGATCAAGGCGGGCGCCAGACCGGGAGGCACCGTTTTTCCAGCGAGCGCGTACCGGGGGAATCGCATCTGCCGTGGCGTCTTTCGCAGCAGCGAGGGGCCGCCGTCCGTGGGGTCCATCACTCGACGCGCATGGCCGTGCGTCGGCCGCGCCGACACGCTCGTGCTAGCGTGCCGCCCGATGAATTGTCGTCGGGATCGATCGCGGAGGCTGCGCCAGGGCCTCCTGTGCGCCGCGCTGGTGGTGGGCGGCTGCGGCAGTCATGAAGATCCTCTCGACCTCTCGGTCGCGGTCGACACGACGGTGCCACACCAGACGTTGGTGGGGTTCGGCGCCGCCGTCGCCTACCAGCCCTTTCTGCTGGCGGGCCAGAACGACGACATCTACCAGGTCCTGTTCGTCGACTCCGGGCTGGACATCTTGCGGATCGCGAACTGGTACCAGAACCAGGATCGCACCAACGCCACCCTCACCACCCCGTTCAGCGACCGGGCCCAGGTGCAGATCGTCCAGAAGGCGACCGCCGCGCGCGGGGGAACCCCGCCGAAGATCCTGATGTCGTCCTGGACGCCGCCCGCCTACCTGAAGAGCAACGGCATGACCCGGCCGGCGTATGGAAGCGCGTCCACGGCCAGCGCGGTCGGTACGCTGCTCCAGAACGGTGGCGCGTACGCCTATTCCGACTTCGCGGACTGGTGGGTGCGCTCGCTGCAAGCCTACGCGGCCCAGGGCGTCACCCCAGACTACATCAGCATTCAGAACGAGCCCGATTACTTCAACAGTGGCTGGGAGACCTGCGTGTTCGGCGCCACCGAGGGCGCCAGGACGGAGGGGATCCCGGCCGCCGGCTACGGTCAGGCGCTGGATGCCGTCCATGGCGCGGTTCAAGCGTCGGACCTTGCCGCCCCCCCCACGATCCTCGGTCCCGAGACGACGGGGTTCGGCGACGGCATCGTCCAGAGATACCTGGCCGGCATGAACCTGGCCCAGGTGGGGGGGATCGCCCATCACATGTACGGCGCCACGGCAGACAATCCCAACCCGGACTCATTCAGCGGGGCGATGAGAGCCGTCGCCAGCTCGGTCGCGAGCACCGCGTTGCCCGGGTTCATGACCGAGTACTCGCCCAACGCGCCGACGATGTTCGAGACCGCCTGGTTGATGAGCAACGCGCTGACGGTGGAGAACGCGTCGGCCTACATTTACTGGGAGCTGACCTGGAACGATGCGACGCCGCAGACCGGATTGGTGTCGATCTCCAGTCCATCCCCGGGTTCGCCCTACACGATCAACGACACCTACTACGCCCTCGAGCACTTCGCGCGCTGGACGGATCCCGGCTGGGTGCGGGTCGACGCCACGTCCACCGGCTCCTCGCTCCGGGCCTCGGCGTTCGTGAGCCCCGACGGCGCCAGCCTCACCCTGGTGCTGCTCAACACCGACGCCAGGGACCACTTCGTGACGGTGAGCCCGGGCGCCTTCGCGTTCGGAACGCTCACCGTCCACCGCACCTCGGGAGACAGCGAACGTGCCGCCGTCGTCGCGCTGGAGAGTGACGGCAGCCTGTCGCTCCCGTCGCGCTCGATCGCGACGCTGACCTACACGCCGTAGGACCCCTCCGAGCAACTGCCTGGAGGGAGGGCGAAACGACGCTCGGGGTCAAGGTTCTCGCCGATCAACCGAAGCTGAATCAGTCGCAAATTCCCGCGACCTGAGCCCACATTCAGCCCGAAAGGAAGATCGATGATCAAGTCGAAGATTCTGTTATTGGCCCCCCTGGTCGGCTTGCTGGCTGGCGCCGGCCTTTCGGGCTGTGGAAACAGCAGCAACGGCACCAGCGGCAGCGGCGGAAGCGTGGGCGCGGTGGGCGGCAACAGCGGGGTCGCGGGCAGCGTCGGCGCGGTCGGGGGGAGCAGCGGCAGCGGCGGAACCATCGGCGCGAGCGGCGGGAACGGCGGCAGCGTCAGCGGGAACGGCGGCGGTGGCGCTGGTGGAGCGTCCGGTCCGGCCACCCTCAAGTTCACCATCGTCGGCGCCGGCTCGTAAGCGGCGACCCTTACCCAGAGGAAATCAGGACCATGAAAAGACTTACGATGCTCTGCCTCGCTCTCGGCCTCCTTTCCCGAACGGCGTTCTCCGAGCCGAAACCGGGCGGGGGAGATCCCAGCTCTCTCAAGGTGAAGGTGTACGCCGCCTACGCGTCGCTCAGCGCCCAGTGCACCGATCCGATCCAGATCTTCTCGAACACGTCCGGAACGTTCGTCGATTTCTTGAGCGGCCCGACCTTGGGCGGCGGGGATCTGGACGACGGAACCTACAATTGCGTGATCATCAAGATGTCCTCGATCATCAAGCACACCCCCAAGACCACCGACAGCACCTGCGTGGCGGGGACCGAGTACACGGGCGGCGTCTGCAACACGTCCGATCTGGCGACCGACCTCGACAACGCGCCCATCACCTGCCTCGGCGACGGCAGCAACGCCGGCTCGGTGGACAACACGGTCTACATGTATCTGACCACGGACAGCGCCGCCAGCCTGGGGAACAGCGCCTTCGTGCATCCCGTGGCGCCCGGCGACGGCAACGGCATCAAGCTGGGCTCGCCGCTGGTCATCTCTGCGACCACGCGCGCGAAGTTCGTCGTCAACGCCAACGGCGGCGTGGTGGCGGGCGGCGGGGAGTGCGGGATCAACCCGCCCGCGTTCGACTTCGTCAACCTGTAGGGAAAGGCGGCGGGGGGCGTCCCTTCGTGAATTCGGAGGGCGCCCAGGCGATGAGGGCGTCGATGAACGCTCGCACGGGAGCCGGCACGAACTCGCGTTCGACATGCACGACCGCGATGCGGCTCTCGGCGCCGAGCGTCTTGGGGAGGACGTGCGTCAGCTCGCCACGTTCCAGGAACGGCCCGGCCAGCATCAGCGGCAACATCGCGATGCCCAGGCCCATCACCGCGGCATCGGTGAGGAGCGTGAGCTCGTTCGAGAAGAAGGCGCCGGTCACGTGCACCTGACCGCCCCCGGCGAGCGGCCAGTAGGTCTGCGGCACCTCGCCCCGGGCGAACCCCATCAGACAGCGGTGCGCGCGTAGATCGCGGCGGGTGCGTGGGACGCCCCGTTCCGCCAGATAGCGCGGGGACGCCACCGCGATGACGGGATCGCGCGCGAAAGTTCGCGCCACCAGGCCGGGCTGAAGCGCGGCGCTGCCGGCGCGAACGGCCAGGTCATAGTCGCCGCGCTGCAGGTCGACGAGCTGCGTGGAGAAGCTCACTTGCAGGCGCACCTCGGGATACCGGACGGCGAAGCCGGTCAGCATGGCGCGAAAGCCGGGGCTCATGATGGGCGGTACCGACACGCGCAGCTCACCCCGGACGACGTCGTCGATGCGGCGCACGCTGGCCTCGGCGTGGCTGACCGCGTCCAGGGCGATGCGGGCGTGCGGGTACAGGGCCTCGCCCGCGTCCGTGAGCACCAGGCTGCGGGTGGTGCGCCGCAGCAGCCGCGCATCGAGGCGCTGCTCCAGGCGGGCCAGCCGGCGCCCCAAGGTAGCGCGGGGGATCCCCAGCTCGACCGCGGCGCGCGACAGTGATCTGGCCTCGACCGTCCTGGCGAAGGCCATTAGCTCAGCAGTTTCCACGGGATCGGTCATATGGATCAAAAGATAGCAAATCATGACCATTGATCGCATCTTGTTGCATGTCGGCTCGTGCTTCATGTTCAGGGCATGGACACGCGGAATTCAGCTCAGGTCTCCGTCACCACGAATCCAACCGCCTCCGGCCCGCTGTTCCGCGGCCTGGATGAGCCGCCGGTGGACGCTCGTTTTCTCGACCGGGTGTTTCTGGAGGCGCGCACCTACAACGGCTGGCTCGACCGCCCCGTGGACGAAGCGACGTTGCGGCAGCTCTACGCGCTCGGCCGCATGCCGCCGACCTCGGCGAACAGTCAGCCGGCGCGGATCGTCTTCGTGACGAGCGGCGCTGGCAAGGACAAGCTTCGCCCGGCGCTGGCGCCCGGCAACGTCGACAAGACGATGTCCGCGCCGGTCACGGCGATCGTCGCTTACGACGAGCACTTCTACGAGCAGATGCCGAAGCTGTTTCCGGCCCGGCCCGAGATGGGGACCATCCTGGGGGGCTTGCCGGCGGCGGCCCGCGACAGCCTGCTGTTGCAGAACGCCTCGCTGCAGGCGGGATACTTCATCCTGGCGGCGCGGGCCTTGGGCCTGGACTGCGGTCCCATGGGGGGCTTCGACAAGGCCAAGGTCGACGAGGCATTCTTCGAGGATCTCCCCTGGAGGGCCACGTTGCTCATCAACCTCGGCTACGGCGATCCCGCGCAGCTCCACCCGCGCAACCCGCGCCTGACGTTCGACGAGGCGTGCCGGATCGTCTGATGATCCCCGATGTTTGTCGATGTTTGCTAAGGTGAACCCCGCGGTTCATGAGGCGCCTCAGCATCGATCACGTCACCGAGTACCGCTTTGGCGCGACCGTGACCCTGCTGCCGCACCAGCTGCGCCTCCGACCGCGCGAGAATCACAATCTTCGCATCGTCGCCTCGAAGCTGGATATCTCGCCCGCGTTCGGCCTCCGATGGCAGCGTGACGTGCTCGACAACTCGGTGGCGGTCGTCACCTTCTCCGCCCCAGCGGACGCGTTGCGAATTGCCAGCAGCATCCAGATCGAGCACTACGAAGACGCCCCCCTCGACTTCCTGGTCGAGGACTTCGCGGTGAAGCATCCATTCCAGTATCGCGCGCACGATCTCCTCGACCTGGCGCCGTTTTGCGCGCCCACCTGGCCCGAAGATCGCGCCGCCGTCATGAGCTGGCTCGGCGGCGTCTCGCTCGCCTCGGGGCCGATCGACACCTTCCTCTTGCTCGATCGGCTGAACCACGCGATCCGCGACCGATTTCGGTACCAGGCGCGCGAGCAGCCGGGGGTGCAGGCGCCTCGCGCCACCCTCGCCAACGGGAGCGGCTCGTGTCGTGACCTCGCGGCGTTCTTCACGGAGAGCTGCCGTCACCTCGGCCTGGCCAGCCGTTTCGTGACCGGGTACAACGCCTCGTACGCCGACGTGGGAGACGGTTCGACCCACGCCTGGGCCGAGGTCTATCTGCCTGGAGCGGGGTGGAAGGGCTTCGATCCGACGGCCGGCACCATCGTCGGCTCCGCGCACATCGCCGTCGCGGTGGCTCACCATCCCGAGACCGTGCCGCCGGTGGCCGGCAGCTTCCTGGGGCCCTCGAACCTGCAGCCCAAGATGCACGTGACGGTGCGGGTCCGCGAGGGCGCCGCACCGCTGCTCGGGCAAGGGCAGGGGCAATCACAGGCCTGAGGTCCGAGGCCGGCGCGCGCTGCCGCGCCAGACCCGCCAGCCCTCCGCGCGGCGTTGACAGAAACGAAATCATTGAACGATTGACGGGTCGGGAAAGCGGCTTTTATCCTGGCTTTCGTCGTTCCCGGTGCCGGTCGTTCACAGCATCTATCGCTATCCCATCAAGGGGCTCAGCCCTCAATCATTGACGGGCGTGGTGCTCGAGGAGGGGAGGCCGTTCCCGTTCGATCGGGTGTTCGCGCTGACCCGGCCGGGGTCCGCCCCCGTCACCAGCGCCGCGCGCTGGGCGAAGAAGGGGCTGTTCTTGATGTTGATGCTGGAGGACGCGCTCGCGTGCGTGCGAACCCATCTCGACGTCGAGACGATGCAGCTGACGGTGAGGCGCGCCGGTGCCGGCGACGCCGCCGCGCCGATGCTCGACGTGAACCTGCGAGAGACCGAGGGATGTCGGGCGGTGGAGGCGTTCTTCTCGCGGCAGGTTCCCGGGTTGGCCTCGGCACCCACCCTGGTGCAATCGCGCGACGGGCACTTCATGGACAAGCCCGAGAACGTCATCTCGTGCATCAACCTCGCCACCGTGCGTAGCCTGGAGCAACGGCTCGGCTACCCCGTTCATCCGCTGCGATTCCGGGCGAACTTCTACCTCGAGGGCGTCCCCCCCTGGGAAGAGTTCGACTGGATCGGGGGCGACCTGGCGCTCGGTGGCGTGACGTTTCAAGTAGATCGCCGCAACGGCCGTTGCGGCGCCGTCAATGTCAATCCAGAGACGGGGGCGCGGGACCTCGACCTGCCGGCCGCGCTGCGCGCGGCGTACGGGCACAAGGACCTCGGTGTCTACCTGATCGCGCGCAACGGTGGCCAGGTGGCGGTGGGCGATCGGGTCGTCGTCCCCCAGGGAGCGGCGTCGCCGCGACGGGCGGCGGCCTTCGTCCCGCCGGCGCCCGAACAGGTCGCGTTCATCTGCCGCGGTTGCTACTACATCTACGAGGAGTCGAAGGGGGCGCCTGGTCTGGGCGCCGGGACCGTCTTCGCGGACATCCCGGGCGACTGGCGCTGTCCCGACTGTGGAACCGAGAAGGGGAACTTCCGGCGCTACGTCACGCCGGCGCCTTCCACTGCCATCCGAACGAACCCTGCGTAACTTCGTTTGGGGGAGGGCGCGCTCATGTTCTCGAGGCCTTCGTGTTCATCGTGTCCGCTCCCGGATTCGTGGCGGCGACCGTCGACGATGTCGTCTCCGGGGTCGGCGGCTGCCTGCCGCTCGTGGCCCCGTCGGAGATCGCCGTGATGCTGACGCCCGATCGCTGATTGCTGCTATCGTAGACCGAGCGCAGGGAAGCGCTTGCGCAGGCGCGCGGCCAGGGGCGAGCTCGGGTTGGCGCGCAGGAAATCTTCGGCCGCCGCGCGCGCCTCTTCATCGCGACCGAGGTCGGCGAGCGCGAGCGCACGTTCCATGTCACGCTCCGCGACCAGGGCTCCGTGGGGATAGAAGATGGCGTGCGCTTCGAACAGCGCGAGCGCTCGAGCCGGCTTGCCCGCGCGGAGCGCCCCCAGGCCGTCGCGAATCAGGCGCGCTTCGTTGCCGGCAACGTCTACTTCAATACGGGTGAGGGCAAGCTGTACAAGGTGCCGAAGTACGGAGGCCCGACCCAGTTGCTGTTCGACGGCCTGGGAAACGAACCAACGGCGCTGGCCACCGACGGGACAAACGTGGCCTCGGCCAACCTCCTGGCCGGCAGGGTGATGAAGGTGCCGGTCGGCGGCGGTGGAGCGAGCACCCTGGTGGGCGGGGTGGGATGGCCTTCCGCCATCGCCGCTGGACGCCACCAGCGTCTACATCGCCGATGAGGACGGCAACGCGATCTTGAAAGCGGAGACGTGATCACCTGGCCGGCGGCCGACGCGGCAGGAAGGACGCTCCCGTGATCGTGTAGGGCTCGAGAGCCATCCGTGGGCGAGGCTTTTCACGCCCTCACGCGCCTCGGGCTGCAAGCCGCAGGCGGACGCCGTGGCGCGGGCGCAAGGTCACGCTGGGGAGCAGGGTCACCTCGGTCTCGGGCGTCGCCTCGAAGCGAAACCGCTGGAGCACGCGCGCCAGGACCAGCTTCGCTTCCATCATCGCGAAGCGGTTGCCGATGCAGACGCGTGGGCCGCCGCCGAAGGGGAAGTATGCGAAGCGAGGCAGACGGCCGGCCAGCCCGTCGCTCCAGCGCGCCGGCTCGAAGCTGTCGGGTCTGTCGAACAGCTTCGGATCGCGGTGCACCACCCAGGGCGACATCAAGAAGTCCGCGCCCTTCGGAAACTGGTAACCACCGATCTCGACCGGGGCGACCGCCTGCCGCCCCACCGCCCAGGCGGGCGGATAGAGGCGCATCGACTCCATCACCACGCCCTCGGTGTAGCCGAGGTGCTCCAGATCTCCCAGCACCGGCGCGCGATCGCCCAGCACCCGGGCCAGTTCGTCCGAGATGAGCGTCTGGCAGTGGGGATTGGTGGCCAGCAGATACAGCGCGTAGGTCAGGGTCAACGCCGTGGTCTCGTGCCCCGCCAGGAACAGGGTCACCGCCTCGTCGCGCACCTGCGCGTCCGTCATCTGGCCCCCCTCCTCGTCGCGGGCTCGGATCAGCAGGGACAGAAGATCCTCGCGCTCGGCGCCGCTCTTCCGCCGCGCCTCGATGATGCGCAGGATCACCTCGTCGATTCGTCGGGTCGAGGCGCGCAGGCGGCGGTTGAGGCGGGTGGGGACCCAGACCGGCGGCTGGAAGCGCGCCGCCAGCCCCACCACGCGCCCGAACTCTTCCATCAGGTCGGAGATGGCGTGGCCGATGTCGCCCGCATCGGCGGAGAGGTCGGCGCCGAACAGCGCCTCGGCCGCGATCTCCAGGGTCACGCCCATCATGTCCTCGTGCACGTTGCGCACCTGTCCCGCCTGCCAGCCGATGGCGGCGCGCTCGATGGCCGCGACCATCAACGTGGCGTAGGACTGCAGCTGCTGGTGGTGAAAGGCCGGTTGCAGCAGCCGTCGCTGGCGCCGCCAGGACTCCCCTTCGTTGACGAGCAGACCGTTCCCGACGACACGCGAGAGCAGCCGGCTCGTTCGCTCCTTGCGGAACAGGTCGGCCTTCTTGACCAGGATCTCCTCGATGCAGGCGGGCTCGGCAACGAAGTAGATGTGCAACGGCAGCCGCGTCCGCACGAACCCGCCGTAACGACGGGCGACGTCCGTCATCCCCCCCAGGATATCGTTGTTGAAGAGCCGGAACAGGCGCCCGAAGTCTCGCCAGGGCGGGCGGGCAGGGACGCGCCCCACCGGTCCTCCGCCGCTGGAGCCGCCGCGTGAGCTCGCCCCCGTCGTCGCCTCGCCGATCGTCATCAAAGGAGTCTACGCGGCTTCGGAAGTCGGCTCGCCACGTGTTGCAGTTTTTGCAACACAGACTGCCGATAATAGGCGCGAGTGAAACGTTGGCGGGGCGCCGTCGGCGATCTATAACTTCCGCCAGGCGATGCCCCCTGGCGTCACAACACCCGAGGAAAACACCATGTCTCGACAGAACTACTTCAATACCCTCACGATGGCGCAGAAACTGGATCAGCTCGGCCGCTGCCGCTTCATGGACCGCGGCGAGTTCAACGGCGTCGAGAAGCTGCGGGGCAAGAAGGTGGTCATCGTCGGCTGTGGCGCGCAGGGCCTGAACCAGGGGCTCAACATGCGCGACTCGGGGCTGGACATCACCTACGCGCTGCGCGCGGACGCCATCGAGCAGAAGCGGGTCAGCTTCACCAACGCCACCAGCAACGGCTTCAAGGTGGGCACCTACGAGCAGCTCATCCCGACCGCCGACCTGGTGTGCAACCTGGCGCCCGACAAGCAGCACGCCGACGTGGTCCAGAAGGTGATGCCTCTGATGAAGAAGGGGGCCTGCCTCGCCTACAGCCACGGCTTCAACATCGTCGAGGAGGGTCAGCAGATCCGCAAGGACCTCACGGTCGTCATGGTGGCCCCCAAGTGCCCCGGCACCGAGGTGCGCGAGGAGTACAAGCGGGGCTTCGGCGTGCCGACCCTGATCGCGGTGCACCAGGAGAACGATCCCAACGGCGACGGCCTGGAGATCGCAAAGGCCTACGCGGCGGCGACCGGGGGCGATCGTGCCGGGGTGCTCGAGTCGAGCTTCATCGCCGAGGTGAAGAGCGATCTGATGGGCGAGCAGACCATCCTGTGCGGCATGCTGCAGACCGGATCGATCCTCTGCTTCGACCGCATGGTGGCCCAGGGCATCGAGCGCGGCTACGCCAGCAAGCTGGTTCAGTTCGGCTGGGAGACCATCACCGAGGCGCTAAAGCAGGGCGGCCTGTCGTTGATGATGGATCGTCTGAGCAACCCGGCGAAGATCAAGGCCTTCGAGCTGGCCGACGAGCTGCGCGGCATGATGCGCAAGCTGTACAAGAAGCACCAGGACGACATCATCACGGGCGCCTTCAGCACCACCATGATGAAGGACTGGGACGCGGGCGACGTGAACCTGCTGGGCTGGCGCGCCGCAACGAGTGACACGGCGTTTGAACAGACCCCCGCTGGCCCGAACAAGATCGGCGAGCAGGAGTACTTCGATCACGCGGTGCTGATGGTCGCCATGGTAAAGGCCGGCGTCGAGCTGGCCTTCGAGTGCATGGTCGAGGTGGGCATGAAGCCCGAGTCGGCCTACTACGAGTCGCTCCACGAGGTGCCCCTCATCGCCAACCTGATCTCGCGCAAGAAGCTGTACGAGATGAACAAGGTCATCAGCGACACGGCCGAGTACGGCTGCTACCTGTTCAGCCACGCCGCCGTGCCGCTGCTGAAGGAGTTCATGGGCAAGCAGTCGACCGACGTGATCGGCAAGGCCTTCGCGCCGGGCAGCCAGCAGGTGGACAACCGCCGGCTGCTCGCCGTCAATCAGGCCATCGAGAGCCACCCGGTCGAGAAGGTCGGCGCCACGTTGCGCGGCCACATGACGGCGATGAAGCAGATCTCCGTTGGCGGCTGACCGCTCCGCTTCCCTCTTCGAGCTCCCGCTCTCCGGACCGGGGCTGACCCTCCTCACCGGCCCCAACGGCTCGGGCAAATCGACCGCCGCGCGCGCTCTCCAGGCGCGCGTGGTGGGGGCGCGGCTGCTGTCGGCCGAGTCGCAGCAGGCGTTCTACGAGGCGCAGCTGGCGGCGGACGAGAGCAACTTCAAGCAGGGCGCCGACACCAGCAGCACCGCGGGCCAGTTGCTGGGTGACGGGGGCCGCGCTCATCCGCTGTTCGCGGCGTTCCGGCTCGAGGCGCTGGTGAAGCGCGGCTATCGGCTCCTCTCCACCGGCGAGGCACGGAAGGTCTTGCTGCTGCAAGCCGTGCTCGGCGGCCCCTCGCTGCTGATCCTCGACGATCCTTTCGATGGGCTCGATCGGGCCGCCTGCGCGGAGCTGGGGCAGGCCATCGTTCAGGTGGCGGAGCGTCTTCCGGTGCTCGTGGTGGGGACCTTCGGCGCCCGCGAGCTGCCGTTTCCGCCCGAGGCGCTGCGGCAGGTGGCGGTCATCTCCGAGCGGAAGCTGAGCTTCCAGGGGACGCCCCAGGCGTTCCTGGCGCGCGCTGCCGAGCAGACGCCCCGGCGCGCGCCACCGCCCGTCCATCTGGGAAGCTGGTACGCGTCGCTCGCGCCCGACGTGGCGCTCGTGCAGCTGGCGGGCGGCAACGTGCGCTACGGCGAGCAGGTCGTCTTCGAGCAGCTCGACTTCACCGTACGCACCGGGCAGCACACGTTGATCGAGGGGCCCAACGGCTCGGGCAAGTCGAGCCTGCTGGAGATGATCACCGGCGATCACCCGCAGGCCTACAGCAATGATCTGCAGCTGTTCGGGCGGCGCCGCGGCAGCGGCGAGACGGTGTGGGACATCAAGAAGAACGTCGGGCTCGTGTCGGCGCGGCTGCATCGCGACTACCGGGTGGGGGGCAGCGTGGAGGAGGTCCTGCTGAGCGGCCTGTACGACAGCATCGGCGTCTACCAGAAGCCCGGGCCCCTCGATCGCGAACGGTCGCTGGCCTGGCTGGCCTGGCTCGGGCTGGGCCTGGCGCCCAGCGCGGCGTTCCGCGAGCTCTCGTTCGGCCAGCAGCGGCTGGTGCTGATCGCGCGCGCGGCCATCAAGGTACCGCCGCTGGTGGTGATGGACGAGCCCACCTCCGGGCTCGACGTCGAGAACCGCGCCCGCGCCCTCGACCTCGTCGAGTCGCTGTGCACGCAGCGGAAGAGCACGGTGCTGATGGTCACCCATCGCGCCGATGAGCGCGCCTTCTGGCAAGAGCGCATCGGCGGTGCGATTCTCACGCTGCCGCTTCGGCCCGCTCGGCCGGAGCCCTGAAAACCCCGAGACGGCAGGAGACGGACATGGGCGGACGGATGGAGTTCGATTTCAGCTTCGGTGGCAAGGGGGGGCGTCCGCCGGGGCGTCGAGATGACGAGGCGCCGTTTCGGCTGCTGCTGATCGGGGATTTCAGCGGCAGGGGGGCGCGGCGTGCGCGCGGCGAGGCGGCGGCGCCGCTGAAGCGACCGGTCATCGTCGACGCGGGCAATCTGGACCGCGCGTTCGCGACGTTCGACGCGTCGGCGCTCGTGGCGCTGTCCGGCTTCGCCGAGGAGGAGGTGCGCTTCGGCAACGTCGAGGATCTGCATCCCGACCGGCTGTTCGCGCGTCTGGCGCTGTTCGAGACGGCGCGATCCCTGCGGCGCGAGCTGGCGGCGCCGTCCCCCAGCGACGAGACGTTCGCCGGGGCCGAGGCGTGGATCGCGGCGGTGACCGGCACCGCGGTGCCGGGCGCGGCTGCCGCTGCGGGGCCGGCGGGCGAAGGGGAGTCCGCGGCGTCGGCCATCGAGCGGCTGCTGGGCAAGGCGTCGCCGGCAGCGGGCTCGTCCCCCGCGGGGACGCCCACCAGCGCGGTCCACGAGATCCTGGAGCGCGCCGTCCGCCCGCATCTGTCACGCGACGTCAGCGCGCGGCGCGGAATGCTCCTGGCGATGGTGGACGAGGCCCTGACGGCGCTGATGCGGGCCGTGCTGGCGTCGCCTGGGATTCACGCGCTGGAGGTGACGTGGCGTGGCGCCGAGCGGATCGCGCGGGCCATCGACACCGACGAGACGCTGCAGATCGCCTTCTTCGACGCGTGCGCGCAGGATCTGATGGACGGGTTCGCGGCGGCCGCTGGAAAGCTGGAACAGAGCGAGCCGCATCGCCTGCTGGCCGGCGACGGGCGCGGCTGGTCGGTGATGGCGACAGCCTTCGAGCTGGGACGCGACGTCGCCGAGCTGCAGCTGCTGGCGACCCTGGGGGCGCTCGCCGGCCGCGCGGGCGCGGTGCTGCTGGCCGACGCCAGCGTCGCCCTGGTTGGTTGCGCTTCGGCGGCGGACGCCGCGGACCCCGCTCACTGGCATTCTCCGTTCGGTGACGTCGGCGCGTTCTGGAGCGCGTTGCGGACCAGCCCGCTGGCGGGGTCCATTGGCGTGGTGCTACCACGTGTGCTGGCGCGGCTTCCTTACGGCGCGAAGACGGAGCGCGCCGAAACCTTCGCCTTCGAGGAGCTCGCGGTGGCGGCCACCCGGTCACCGATCGAGGGCCGCCTGTGGGGCAGCGGTGCCTTCGCCGTCGCGCTGCTCCTGGCCGCGGCGTTTCGCGAAGGTGGCTGGAGCGCCAGCTTCGATGCGGCGGCCGAGCTGGAGGACCTGCCCTCGCACACCTACGACGACGACGGCGAGACGCGCCTGACGCCGGTCGGTGAGATCCCGCTGTCCGAGGCGAGCGCGACGACGCTGCTGGCGCGCGGAATCACGCCGCTGGCGGCACGCCGCGATCGGGCCGCACTTCGCCTCCTGCGCCTGGTCTCGCTCGCCGAGCCGCCTCGCGAGCTGTCGCTGGTACCGGCTGTGGACGACTGATCAGCGGACGCAGCGGACGTGGTGCGTTCCCTCGAACAGCTGGGGCGATCCCTCTCCCAAGGAGAAGTCGATGGCCCAGGCGGAGGTCGGACCGGAAGAGGGACCATCCGCGTACTCGGTCGTGGTCCAGAAGAAGTCCGCCGCCGTGCCGGGGAAGGCGGCCTGATCCGTCACCGGGGGGGCCGCGTGAACGAAATCGACGAGCGTCCACAGCTCCTTGACATTGGGGAGCCGCCACCCCGTGCCGCCCAGGGCATCACTGACCGCGGCGCTGGCGCAGTACGTTCGCGCGTCGGCGAGTGAGAACGTCTGGGCGGGCGCGGTGCGCTGCCAGAGAAGCTTCGTCCCATTGTCCGCCACGACGCCCGAACCGTCGGCATACGTGAAGTGTCCCGAACTGGAGCCCCCCGCCTGGTCATCACTGCGTACGCAGAGGACGGGGCCTTGGTCCGGGCTGCTGGGTGCCGGGCTGCCGTTGTACCAGCCGACGCTCCAGGAATCGCCCGAAGATCCCTCGACAGGTGTCGCAGTGTAGACGGGAGACGAGTAGAAGGGCTGGTGAAACACCCCTCCGGTGACGGTGAAATCGACGACCGAGAGCAGCTCGATCTCCGTCGGCAAGCGCCAGTCACCGTGCCCGCGCTCGCCGATCCCGACGCAGTAGTTGCTCGCGTCGGCGCGATCCACCGAGCCCCCGATCGAGGAGATGGCCCACATGAGCCCGGTGACCGGGTCGGTGTCGACCGGGCCGCTGCCCACGGGCGGAACGGGCCAGTTGGCCCAGTTTCGATCGACGCCGGCCGCCGTCGGCGTCGCCGCGGAACAGGTGACGAGGATGCTCGCGCTGGTGGCGCACGCCGGATCGCCGTCGGCCACGGTGAGGGTCACCGTGGCCGTTCCTGGCGCGGCGCAGGTGTAGCTCGGGCTCGCGGTCGAGCCATCGGCGAAGCTGCCGGAGGTGGCTGACCACGCGTAGGACAGCGGCCTGGGGCCACCATCCGTGTCATGGGCGGTGCCGACGAGCTGCACGGCGGCCCCGACCGTCGCCGAGGCGGGCGTCGCCGTCACGCCATCGACCGACGGACACGTATTCATTCGTCCGTGCATGAGGAAGGTACCGGTCGTATCGGACTGTCCGCACGCGAGGTGAATCATCGTGGCGGTCATCGTCTTCGGCGTCACGAAGAATGGCGCTGACGCCCCCGCGCAGGCGGTCCCGTCCGCCCCGTCGAGACGCACGATGTAGCCGGCGCCCGCGGGGACGCCGGGGATGACGAGCGGCGCGGCGCTGGACGAGACCTCGAGAGTTCCGCTTCGAAGGAATCCATCGGGACCGCTGACCGAGTAGGTGGCCGTCTGACCGGCCATCCCGGAAGCCACCGTGAGCCCCAGGCGAATCGAACCTTCGCCCTCGGATTGCCCGTCTCCCGCCGCGGGAGAGCACGAGGACGAAACGAGGACCAGGGATGCCAGGCAGAGCAGGATGAACGAGAGTTGCGAGGGCTTGAACACGCGGTCCTCCCCACTCAACTTCTCGCCTGGCGGGATACCGATGTCCGACCCTCGTGTGTTGCTTTCCATCTCGTGCCTCCGTCGTTGTTCCGACGAGGGGAGGGGTAGCAACTTCCGTTCCCAACGGCCCGGGGGCCTGTAGTCCCGGTGAGACGCACGGTTTCTGTCCTCCCAGAACGCTCGCGCATACGTGAGGCCCCGTCGTACGCGTAACTCGTTACAATTTGGGATCTGCGGAATGCCTGCCGTCTGGAATTGCGACGGAAGCGCGGGAGGGCGACGTCGACACGGGGCCTGCGGGCTGGTGTCAGGTGCGCGTGCCGGTAACCGCCCGTCGTCGACCGTCCTGCTTTCGTAGCGCCGCGGACGCGCTACCATGGCCCCGTGGCGGCTCCCCCTCCCCATGACCCGGGCTGGCTCGTGCGCGTGGACGAGGCGCTCGCGATGGGTGGTCGGGCGGAGACGCGAAGCGCGCTCGCGGCGCTGCTCGCGGAGATCGGCGACGAGCAGCTGCGCTTGCGGGAGCGAACGGAGCTGCTGTCGGCGGCCTCCTTCGAGGGGCTGCTCGTCCACGTCGACGGCAAGATCGTGGAGGTCAACGATCGGCTGTGCGAGATGCACGGCTACGAGCGTCACGAGCTCCTGAGCGGCGACATCTTGCGCATGTGCGTCGCTCCCGAGGACGTCCCCGGCGTGCTCGCGCACATGCGCGACGGCTTCCAGGGCGAATATCTGGTGACGGGGGTCCGCAAGGACGGCTCGCGGTTCCGGTCCGAGGTGCTGTCGAAGCAGGGGCGGCTGGGCGGGCGGCCGGTGCGCATCGGCGCCATTCGCGACGTGACCGAGCGGGAACGAACGAACGCCATGCTGCGGGAGAGCGAGGCCCGATTTCGAGAGCTCGCCGAAGCGGCGTTCGACATGACGATCTTCAGCCGCGAGGGCGTCATCATCGACGTGCGCGGCGCCTCCGATCGCGTGCTGGGCCGTTCGGCCGCCGAGCTGATCGGCCACAACGTGTTCGACTTCATGGCGCCGTCGGCCGTACCGGCCGCGCGGCAGATGGTGAGCGAGAACCGCCTCGGGTTCATCGACGTCACAGCCATCGACGCGGCGGGGAATCTGGTGCCCACGCTGGCCCTGGTGGTGTCCGGCACGCTGAACGGCCAGCCCGTGCGGGTGGCGGGCGTGCGCGACATGCGAGGCGCGCAGCGTCTGGAGGCCGAGCGGCGCCAGCTGGAACAACAGGTCCAGCGGTCCCAGCGGCTCGATAGCCTCGGCGTCCTCGCCGGCGGAATCGCCCACGACTTCAACAACCTGCTCGCCGGCGTCCTCGGCAACGCCGAGCTGATGCTGGAGCGAGCCAGGACGACCACGGACCGGGAGCTCGCGAACGCCATCATCACGGCGGCCCAGCGGGCGGCGGCGCTCACGCGGCAGATGCTCGCCTATGCGGGGCAGCGGGACCTGGGCAGGCGCGAGCCTGTCGACGTCGGTCAGCTGGTGCGCGAGCTGAGGGCGCTGCTGGACGCGACGCTGTCGAAGAAAGCGCGGCTCGACCTGTTCGTCGAGGAGGCGAGCCTCGTCACCGGCGATCCGGTGACGTTGAGCCAGGTGGTCATGAACCTGCTCACCAACGCCTCGGACGCCCTGGGCGAGCAGCCCGGGCAGGTCACTGTGCGCGTGAAGCGCGTGGGCGCGGTCGACTCACGATGGGATCAAGCCCAGGGCGCGATCGTGGGGCCGGGCCGATGGGTACTCGTCGAGGTCGAGGACACGGGCGCCGGCATGGACGAGACGACACGCGGCCGCGTCTTCGAGCCGTTCTTTTCGACGAAGGTGCGTGGCCACGGCCTCGGGTTGGCGGCCTGCCTCGGCATCGTGCGGGCGCACGGCGGCGCGGTGCTCGTGGAGAGCGAGCTGGGCCACGGCAGCCGCTTCTCCATCTTGCTGCCCGAGAGCGACGGGGAGGCCCCGGCCACCCGCGGTGCCGTCAGCCACCCCGTCTCCACCAGCCCCTGTCGGGTGCTCGTCGTCGATGATGAACCGATCGTGCGAAGTCAGCTGCGTCGATCGCTCGAGCTGCGCGGCTACACGGTCGTGGAGGCGGCCGACGGCCGAGCGGCGCTGGCGTTGCTGGCCGCGGGGCCGGGCGTCGCCGATGTCGTCATCCTGGACATGACGATGCCCGATCTCGACGGCGCCGAGGTGCTGCATCGGCTGCGCGCCGCGGGCTCGCGCGTTCCCGTCGTCATCTCGTCCGGCTATCTCGACGTCGCCGTCGAGCGGAGGCTGCCGCGCGGCGAGTTCCAGGGCTTCCTGGCGAAGCCGTACGGCGCGACCGAGCTGGTGAACGCGATCGAACGAGCCCGCGTGACCGCGCCAGCGACCTAGCGCCCGAACGGCCGCGCTCGACGTTCATCGGGCGGAAATGGGGCGGAGATGCCCCCACCGCGCCGTTGGTGGCGAAGAAGCCGGGCACGGGCGTGGCGGTGTAGGCGCGCCAGCCGGTGGTCGTGTGGTCAGGTCGATGATCGAATCCCCGGTCGTCGAAGCGAAAGAACGTCGATCGGGGGCACGCCATCGCGGAGGGAGAAGGATAGATCAGACGCGCGCCGCCGGACCAGCGCCCCACCCCGCGCTGTGCTTTTGGCGACCTCGGGGCGATCCCCGCGAGTTTACGACCAGCTCGCGATCGCGCGCGGTTTCAACAGCACTGGGCCGACGGAAATGCGGCTGCGACCGACCCAGAAGATATGATCATCTTCGGCGGCGGGCGGGAGCACCCAGTGCAGCGACTGCCCCCCACGCCCAACCGTCGGAATCACCACCAGTTGACGATCGGTCCCCCTCCGCTCGACCCAGGCGACCGACCTGCAGTCGTGCCTCCAGCTCGGCGCGATGGCGATCTCGACTCCGCTTGCCCCCGACGCCACGACCTCGTCATCGACGCGTACGGAGCCGGTCACGAACTGGACCACGTGCCTTCCGCAACGCGAGGTCGTCATCGACGGTCGATGCGTGGGCTTCTGGAGGGAAGCGGCCTGGGCCGCGCACGGAACGACGATGAGAAGCCCTGCCAGCAGTCCGATCGACGATCGCATGATCCAGTGATGTCTTCACGACTCGTGCCGACCACGAAGAGGGTCTTACGAGCTCCTCACGGCCTGTAAGGGCAAAGACAATCGTCGAGATGGTGTCAGACGGCGACGTACACGCCCGTTCCGGTCGGGTAGCGGGCAGGCAACCGCCGTTACGACGGCCGCCTGCCAGGTATCACGCCCGAAAGGTACGCACCGCTCTTACATGGCAACGTCGGACCGGATCGAACGGATCTACTCTCAGTTGTAATGCCTCCGACATGTCGTAGATCAGGTGTAATTTAAAATAGATAATAATTACGAATATTTACACGCAAAAGAATGCCATTGAACGTTGAGGGCTCTTGGGAGACAATCACTCAACGACGGGCGTCGTTATCGAGCGATTCGGACGCCTGGCCGCCTGGACCTAGAAAACCTTAAGGAGCATGCGTGAAGACTAACGGGGCGATGATCAAGGGGTTCGTGTGTCGGGGGTTCGTGGCGGAGGGGGGCGCGCGAAAGGCGGCGTTGCTGATCCTGGCCGGGGTCGCGCTGTCGGGCTGCTTCCAGGAGACGACGACGGAATCCCCCGTCGCATCGACCGAGAGCAGCCTCGCGCCGGGAACAGGCGTGCTGACTCAGCACAACGACCTCTCACGCACGGGCGCGAACCTGAACGAGACGATCCTCACCACCTCGAACGTCCATACCGGCAGCTTCGGCAAGCTGCATTCCTACCCGGTGGTCGGGCAGGTCTATGCGCAGCCGCTGTACGTGGCGCAGGCGATCGCGAGCAAGAACGTCGTCTACCTCGCCACCGAGGCGAACAACATCTACGCGTTCAACGCCGACAGCCCGTGGGATCTGCTGTGGTCGCGCATCACCATCGAGACGCCGTGGATGTCGGCGTCGACCTGCGTGAACACGCAACCGCTCATCGGGATCAGCAGCACGCCGGTCATCGATCCGTCGACGAACACCATCTATCTTACGGCGAAGCGCAACGTCAGCGGCACCTTCAAGTACATGCTGCACGCGCTGGACATGACCACCGGCGCGGACAAGGCCGGCAGCCCGATCGACATGGGCCTCGACGCCAGCGGACAGCCGCTGTCGGTGACCGGCTCGGGCGACGGCATGAGCAGCGGCAAGATCGTCTTCGATCCGATCAAGCACCAGAACCGGGTCGCGTTGACCTTGTCCCAGGGCGTGTTGACGGTCGGGTTCGCGTCCCACTGCGACCAGAACAACTACCACGGCTGGGTGCTGCGCTTCGACACGACGTCGTCGCCGATCCGCCCGCTCACGCCTTACATGACCAATCCCAACACGGGGCACGGCGGCCTGTGGCAGGGCGGCGGCGGATTTCCGGTCGACGCCTCCGGCAACCTTTACATGGTCAGCGGCGACGGCAAGGCGGGAACCACCAACACGACGGGCACGCAGCTCGCGAACGCTTTCATCAAGCTGACCAATGTCGGTGTCACCGGGACGCCCGCGGTCGGTTCGTGGTTCATGCCGTCGGACGTGGCGTCGCTCGATACCGCGGACACCGACATCGGCAGCTCGGGACCGCTGCTGATCCCGGGGACGTCCTTGCTGATCGCCGGCGGCAAGAACGGCATCTTGTACATGGTCAACACGACGGGCGACTCGATGGGGCACTTCGTGGCGGGCACGCCGCCCGACACGCAGATCGCTCAGCGCTTCTCGGGCTCCAGCACCAACGGCCAGATCGTCGGCGGACCGGTGTGGTGGGAGAGCCCCGCGGGCCCGCGTCTGTACGTCTGGCCGGGCGGCTCGACGGTGGGCGCGTTCGCGTTCAACCGCACGACGAACCTCTTCGCCACGACGGCGACGAGCCGCTCGGTGGACGTCGCTTCCGGCGGCGACTCGCAGGGTGGCCAGCTGTCGCTGTCGGCGAACGGCTCCACGGCGGGCACCGGCATCGTCTGGGCGACGCGCGCGCTCGGCAGCACGGGCGGCGGTGGCTTCAACTCGAACAACCCCGTCGGCGGCGCCCTCTACGCCTTCAACGCCGAGAACCTGGCGACGAAGCTGTGGGATTCGACCATGGTGACGGCCGACAAGCTGGCGAACGCGCCCAAGTACATCGCGCCGACCATCGCCAATGGCCATGTCTATGTCGGAACGCTGGGCGCGGCGCCCACCAGCGGGGGTGAGGTGGCCGTCTACGGTCTGTTGAATTCGGGCGGCGCCGGCGGGGCCGGAGGCTCCGCGGGGAGCGGTGGCGCGGGCGGCAGCGCGACCGACGGGGGCGTGGTCGACGCGGGACCGCCTCCCACCCTGACCTGCGCGACGGTGGATGGCGGCGCTGCGCAGCCGACCACCTGGACGTACGTCTACAACACGTACTTCGCGGGCACGACGACCGGCGCCACGGCCGGCCACTGCTCCGAGTGTCACGGCTCGGCCTTCGGCGGGTTCACCTGCGGGGCCGACAAGGACAGCTGCTACGCCGGGTTGGTCAACGCCGGGAAGATCACGCCGGCGAACGCCAGCGCCTCGCCGCTGGCCGACCCCGAGCAGTCACCGCTGGCGTGGTTCGGCCGGCCGACCACGCCCCCGGGCGTCGTCGCCTTCATGCCGACCGACCTCGTGGTCCGGAACGCACCGGCGGTCGCGGCGCTGTGTGGCTGGGTGCAGGCGGGCGCGCGTGACGACAAGACCACGGGCCAGACCTGCGCCAGCCCGAGCGAATGCGCCTCGGGCTTCTGCGTCAGCGGGCTCTGCTGCGCGAACGCGGCCTGCACGGTCGCGCCCAAGTATCAGATCGACACGGGCAGCACCAGCGCCGTTTCGCCCTTCGGCGCCGATCAATTCTTCAGCGGCGGCACCACGCGTACCGTGACGAACACCATCACCACGACCGGCGTGACGAACGCCGCGCCCGCGGCGGTGTACCAGACGGAACGATACGGCGCTTCGACGTACACGTTCCCCAGCCTGACGGCCTCGGCGCAGTACACGGTTCGTCTACACTTCGCCGAGCTGTTCCAGACGGCGACCGGCAAGCGGGTCTTCAACGTCGCGATCAACGGGGCGGCCGCGCTGACGAATTTCGACATCTTCGCGGCCGCGGGCGCCGCGTTCAAGGCCGTGGTGCGTGACTTCACGGCGACGGCGAACGCCTCGGGGCAGATCGTTGTCGCCTTCACGACCGTCACGGACAACGCGACGATCGAGGGCATCGAGATCATTCCGAACACGCCGAACACGCCGCCGACGATCGCGACGGCCGCCGCCGCGAACCCCAACCCCGTCACAGGCGCCACCACGGCGCTCTCGGTGCTCGGCGCCGACGATGGGGGAGAAGCGAATCTCACCTACACCTGGGCCACACTGGGTACGCCCCCCGCCGCGGTCACCTTCAGCGCCAACGGCACCAACGCGGCCAAGGCGGCGACCGCCACCTTCACCGCGCAGGGCCCTTACTCCATCCAGTTGACCGTCAAGGATCAGGCGGGCCTGACGGCGACCAGCACGGTGACGATCACCGTCAACCAGACGTTGACCAGCATCGTCCTCGCGCCGGTGACCGCGACGGTCGCGCCATCCGCGACGCAGCAGTTCACCGCCACGGCGCGCGACCAGTTTGGAACCAGCCTGACGGCTCAGCCGTCATTGACCTGGGCCGTGAGTGGTGGAGGAACAATCAGCTCGACCGGTCTGTTCACGGCCGGCACCAGCGCCGGCGGTCCGTTCTCCGTGTCGGCCACCAGCGGCAGCGTCAGCGGGACGGCCAGCGTCTCGGTCGTCGTCCCCAACGCCGCACCGACGATTGCCGCCGCGGCGGCGGCCAGTCCCAATCCCGCGACGGGAACCACGACCGTGCTGTCGGTGCTCGGCGCCGACGATGCCGGGGAGCCGAACCTGAGCTACACGTGGGCCACGATGGGGACCCCGCCGGCAGCCGTCACCTTCACGGCCAACGGTACGAACGCGGCGAAGTCCATCGGGGCGACGTTCACCAAGGCAGGCAGCTATGCGTTCCTGGTGACGGTCAAGGACCAGGGAAACCTGACGGCCACGAGCGGCGTCACCGTCACCGTCGGTCAGACGTTGACGAGCATCGTGGTGTCCCCGGCCAGCGCGTCGGTCGCCGCATCCGCGACGCAGCAGTTCACCGCGACCGGACGCGATCAGTTCGGGGCCAACCTGGCCGCGCAGCCGTCGTTCACGTGGAACGTCAGTGGCGGAGGCGCCATCGACTCGACCGGCCTGTTCACGGCCGGCGCGACCGCGGGCGGTCCCTTCACCGTGTCGGCGGCCAACGGCGTCAGCGGCACGGCGACCGTCTCGGTGTTCGTCCCCAACGTCGCACCGACGATCGCCACCGCGGCGGCGGCCAGCCCCAGCCCCGCGACGGGGACCACGACGGTGCTGTCGGTGCTCGGCGCCGATGACGCCGGGGAAGCGAATCTGGTCTACACGTGGGCCACGACGGGAACCCCGCCGGCGGCGGTGGCGTTCAGCGCCAACGGAACGAATGCGGCGAAGGCCAGCACCGCGACGTTCACCAAGGCAGGCAGCTATGCGTTCCAGGTGACGGTCAAGGACCAGGGCAGCCTGACGGTCACCAGCGCCGTCACCGTCACGGTCAATCAGACGGTGACGAGCATCGTGGTGTCCCCGACCAGCGCCACCGTGGTGGCCTCCGCGACGCAGCAATTCACCGCGACCGCGCGCGACCAGTTCGTGACCAACCTGACCACCCAGCCGTCCTTCACCTGGACCGTCGGTGGGGGAGGGACCATCAACGCCACCGGTCTGTTCACGGCCGGCACGACCGCGGGCGGCCCCTTCACCGTCACCGCCGCCAGCAGCAGTGTCAGCGGCACCGGCAGCGTCACGGTGACGGCGGCAGCGACCACGGTCTACCGCATCAACTGCGGCGGCAGCGCCGTCTCGCCGTTCACCGCGGATCAGTTCTTCAGCGGCGGTACGGCGCGTACGGTCACGAACACCATCAACACGACCGGTCTGGCCAACGCCGCCCCTCAGACGGTGTACCAGAACGAGCGGTACGGGAACGTCACGTACACGATCCCGAGTCTCGTCGCCTCGGCGAAGTACACGGTGCGGCTGCACTTCGCCGAGCTGTTCCAGACGGCAAGCGGGAAGCGGGTCTTCAACGTCGCGATCAACGGCACGACCGTGCTGACGAACTTCGACATCTTCGCGGCGACGGGCGCCGCCTTCAAGGCGACCCTGCGTGACTTCACGGCCACGGCCACCTCGGCGGGGCAGATCGTCATCAAGACGACGACCGTCACCGACAACGCGACGGTCGAGGGCATCGAGATCATCCGCCAGTGAGACAGGGGCCAGGCCCGCGACCGAGCTCGCCGGAGATCGGTCGCCGGGCTGCCGGCGGCTAGGTAGGGAATTCCTTGGTCACACCGGTCGTGTTGTCGCCGCGTCGGATGGTGTGATCCCGATCCTGAGACGTCCGTGACTCGTGGATGACCTCTTCGGCGGTGTCGCGGTCATCAGGGAGCTCGGGGTCGGGCTTTCCGCGTGACGAGCCCGTTCGGGGAGAGGGGACCTTGTTCCGTTGGGTAGGGTTCATGGGGACCTCCTCGTATCACCTTGGTCATTCGCCACGGTGGCGCTCGGGGCCCAGGGCTCCACCCCTCGCTTCGAGTCCTTTGTCCTGGTCCTGGCAGTTCGCCGTCGCTGCCGTCGTCCAGCCGGTTCGGGGAGGGACCGGAACCAGCCCCGGCGGAAGCGAAACGGCGCCCGCCACCCGTTGACGCAGCGGGAAAACCGGCCTCTTTCTGTCCACCGCCTCCACCAGGAGGGTATAAGTCCCTGGTGCCCCGACCATCGGGGGAACCGTCAAGGGAACCACCATGGGTCAACCGCGCATCATCGAAATCCCGTACCAGCAGTTCCTGGCCATCCTTCGGCATGCGACCGACGCGAGAAAGAAGATCGAAGTTGCCGATAAGGAGCGCTGGAACAGCTACATACGGGAGCACAACGTGCCCGAGGCAGGCATGGCGGTCAAGGCGAAGGCCGGAGCCATGTCGGGCAAGACCAGGGAGGTCATCGTGGACGGCGACGGCAAGGCCGATGGCTACTACATCTATTCCCGGGAGGACCAGTTTTGCCTGAAGTACGACCTGGGCTTGGAGGAGTAGCTGGTCGTGACCGGAGCGTGGCCGACGCATCTCCGGGTTAGGGGGCGCCCCCCGACCGCGAGGCCTCTCTGATGTCGCCGACCGCCACGCGATTTTTCGCCTTCGGTCACCGCTGTTCGGCCTCCGCGATCCTGGATCGGTGTGGACTGGCCAGCGCTTCGCTCCCCTTCGATGGACTGATCTCCAAGCTGGGCGTGATCCGGGACTGTCTCGAGACCGACTTCGCGGCGTTTCTGAACATCGACAACTACGTCAGGGTCGAGACCGCCACCGTCAATATCATCGACGGGGTGGTGGAGGAGATCCTGACCGAATCACCGTGCGTGAATCGCTACTACGAAGAGGCCGCGGGGTTCGCGTCGGCCAAGGCTCTTACCGGCGCTTCCACCTACCACCTGCAGCTCGCGTTCACCCACCACGACCTCTCGTCGCCCGGGGACTATCAGAGCTTCACCCGGAAGATTCGGCGGCTCCGCGGGCTGCTCCTCGAGAAGGTGAGGAAGGTCTGCCTCTACATCCATCCGGTCCTGGGGTTGCGCGACTACGAGCGACAGAAGGCGGAGCTGCTCGACGAATTCAACCGGTTCAGCGAGTTCCTGGCTGACCGCTACGCCAACATTTCTTGCCTGTTCTTCATTCCGGTCAAGGTGCGCGACGCGGACCTCCCGGTGACCCAGACGCTGATCCTCGAGAACGACGTCTGCAGCGTCCACGTGATCCATGCCAACAAGGACTTCGTGGACGCCAACGCCCCCTTCAGCGGCGACTGCGAGAGAGAGATCGCGATCATGACCGACCTCGTCAAGCGGGCGGAGCCCTCCCGGGGAGTGAAGTACAAGATGTACTTCTCCCTGTTCGATGATCCCGAGTCGGCGAGCAACGAGATGCGGCTGACCCACGAAGGCCTCCTGGCGCATCCGCAGGTGACGCTGGTCGACGATCCCGAGGCCGCGGACTATCTGATCTTCTGTCAGAACCACCTGGTCGATCATCAGCCCTTCCACCCGCGCTTTCGCGCCCTCAAGGACCGGTACAAGCAGAAGTCCATCCTGCTCGACTACGCCGACGATCCCGAGACGCTCCTCGACGCCGACGATTTTCGCTGGCGGCTCTACCTCAAGCGAAGCTGCGTGGACCGGGAGAACGGACGGCTCATGAGCTACGGCGACCTGCCCGTCCATCCGACCGCGTACGGCGTGGTGAACGACATGGGCACCCCTCCCGCCGGCCATGACGGAAAGAGGGGGCTCGATGTCTCCTGTCTGTTCGACGACGGGGTGCTCTCCACGCCCTACTTCACGATGGCCCGGGGAAGGCTGTTGAAGTTCGCCAGGCGATTGGCCGCCACCCACGGCGCTCTCTCCATGCAGCTCGGCACGGTCACGGAGTGCGGTCCGGTGGGACGCTCGCGCATCGACCCGAGATACAAGCGGTGCCTGTTCGACAGCAAGGTGATCCTGCATGCCAACCCGGATCCGTGGGAGGGCGACGCGCGACTGTGGGAGGCCCTGGCCTCCGGGGCCTTGGTCTTCGTCGACAGGATGTACACCCCGCTCGCCCACCCGCTGATCGACGGCGAGCACCTGATCTTCTACGACCTGACCGACGAAGGGATGGAGCTCCTCGAAAGACGGATCATTCACTACCTGAATGACGACGAGGAGCGGCGGAGGATCGCGGGGCAAGGCCGGGACTTCGTCATCAACCATCACCGGTCCGTCGATCGGGTCGACGAGATCATCCGCCTGCTGGAGCGCCCGGACGTCCGGGCGACGGGGTGGCGAGAGGCGAGCCCCGAGCTCGACATCATCGTATCGATCGCCACCGGTTACACCGACGTCGACCAGTACCGTCCCTTCATCTCCACCCTGCGCAGGACCGGCGCCACCTGCCCGGTGTTTCTGGGCATCTCGGATGGTCCCCAGTACGACCCCGTCAAGAGATACCTGCTGGACAACTCGGTCAACTACTTCGTCGTCCCTGACATCGACCCGCCCGGCAAGGTCGTCAACGGATACCGCTTCGCGCAGTATGCGCAGTGGTTGCGGCTCCCTGATTTTCGCTACGCGCTGATGATGGATTTTCGGGACGCCTACTTTCAGCGTGATCCGTTCCTCGACGTTCAGCGCTTCATGCAGGACTGCGACCTCTATCTGATGTCGGAATTTCAGCTGCTCACGATCGGGAACCATCCCAACGGGATGAACCGTGACTGGGTGGCCGAACCGTTCGGCGAGGAGGCAGCGGATGCCATCGCCGATGAGGTGATCTTGAACTCCGGTGCCATCCTGGGGCGAAAGAGCGCGGTCATGAAGCTGCTGGCCGCCTTCACCGAGGTGACCACCTCCCAGAACTTCGACTTCGCGGACCAGGGGACCCTGAACTACCTCGGGCACACCGGACGTCTCCTTCAGTGTGGCCGCATCAAGATCGAGCGGGCAGGGGAGAGCCTGGTCAACAACTGTGGCTTCACCGAGCTGGACCTGCTGCGACAGGTCAGGCCCGTCACCGCCGAGGAAGAGGCGCGCATCGCCTTCATCCCGCGCGGCGACGACGGAAGGCTGAGGCTCTATCGTGATCACGAAGGGTGGGTCCTGGACGATGACGGCAACGTCTCCTACGCGGTGCACCAGTACGACCGCTTCGAGGAGATGGAGCCGTTCGTGGCGCGGCTGTCCGAGCATGAATGCGCGGAGCGGGTTTTCGTCAACAGCGGGAGCCGCCGCTACCGCGGCGAGAAGTACACGCTGTCATCTCGGGAGGGGCTGCAGGCCGACGCGGTGGCGAGGTTGATCACGACGCTCAGGACGCTGCCGGTGGACAGGAAACCCCTGCTGGCCCTCGACCCCCACTTCCGGCGCGGCCTCGTCTTCACCTACGGGGTCCTCAACATCGACCTGCTGTTCACGTCGCCGAGCTTCCGCCAGTGCTTCTTCGACCCCACCCAGGATGGCGAGGCGCGGGCGCGCTTTCTGGAAGAGCGAGGCTACCGGCTGCATCTGGTGGAGGAGAGTGAGCTGTTTGTCGCGGCGGAGCCGGCGCGCACCCTCTCTCAGACGGCGAGGGGCTTCTCGGAGGCGCGAGAGCGGGCCGAACGGTGGACGGCGCCGTGAGGACGGGGCGGAGATGATCTACGACTACATCGTGGTCGGGGCCGGGCTGTTCGGCTCCGTGTTCGCTCGCGAGGTCAAGGACGCCGGGAAGAGCGTGCTGGTGCTGGAGAAGCGTGGTCACATCGGCGGCAACTGCTACACGTATGAATTCGAGGACAGCGGCATCACCGTGCCGGGCTACGGTCCCCATATCTTCCACACGAACTCCGTGGAGATCTGGAACTATCTGCATCGCTTCACGGAGTTCAACCGCTATCAGCATCGGCCCCTGACCACCCACGAGAACCGGGTCTACACCTTGCCGATCAACCTGGGCACCATCAACGCCTTCTACGGGGTCAACCTGAAGCCGTCGGAGGTGACCGCCTTCTTGCGGGAGCGCACACCCGTCAACCCGCATCCGCGAAACTTCGAGGAGAAGGCCATCTCCCTGGTCGGCCCCGAGCTGTACCAGGCCTTCTTCAAGGGCTACTCCACCAAGCAGTGGCATGCTGACCTGACCAAGCTGCCGGCCGACCTCATCACGCGGCTTCCCGTCAGAAACTCCTACTATGACTCGTACTACGACGACCTCTACCAGGGGATGCCGCTGCGCGGGTACACCGCGATCTTCGAGGAGCTGCTGAAGGATGTCCCGGTCGAGCTGGACACCGACTTCGCCGGCGACAAGGAGCGCTGGCTGGGGCGCTGCCGGACCCTGGTCTACACCGGTCCGGTCGACGAATACTTCGACTGCTGTCACGGAAGACTGCGCTGGGGATCGGTGCGGTTCGAGACGGAGTCCCTGGCGATGCCGGACTACCAGGGGACCAGCGTCATGAACTTCGCCGATCTCGACGTCCCGTACACCAGGATCGTCGAGCCGAAGCATTTCCATCGCGAGCGCAAGTTCAACGAGAAGCAAACCGTCATCATCAGGGAGTATTCGTACTTCGACCCGCTCAAGCCGTTCTATCCCGTACGCATGTCGGATGATCTCGAATTGCTGGCGAGGTATCAGACGCTCGCCGCGCGCGAGCCCAAGGTGCTGTTCGGCGGCCGGCTGGCCGAGTACAAGTACTACGACATGGATGACGTCATCGCCGAAGCGCTGCGCGCCGTGCGACGCGTGATGCAGTGAGCTCGCCGGAGATCTTCGTGGCGATCGCCTCCTACGCCGACCCGGAGTTGCCACGCACGCTCGAGGATTGCAGCGCGATGGCGCGATGGCCCGCGCGCCTGCGCTTCGGGATCTGCTGGCAGCACGATCCCCAGCAGCCCATCGACGTCGAACGGTTCAGGGCCGACGCGCGCTTCCGCTTCGTCGAGCACACGGTGCAGGAGAGTCAGGGGGGGCCCTGGGCTCGCAACCTCGCGCAATCGCTCTGGCGCGGAGAGGCCTACACGCTGCAGGTCGATTCGCACACCAAGTTCGAGCCGGACTGGGACGCGCGCCTCATCGAGATGCTGGAGGCGTTGCCCGCCGCGAAGCCGATCATCACCATGAACGCGCCGCTGTTCCACTACGACGACGATGGGCAGCTGCAGCGCGACTTCCAGATGGGAGTGCCGACCACCCGGGTGAGCGGCTGGGACGAAGCCGGCGGGTGGGCGCCCTGGTTCGACTTCGGCGCGCCCAACCAGCAGCGGCCCGGGCGGACCCGCTTCGTGAACGGGAACTTCGCCTTCAGCCGCGGGCAATGGAACGTCGAGGTGCCCCAGGACCCCGATCACTACTACTGGGGCGAGGAATTCAACGTCACCGTTCGCAGCTACACCTGGGGCTACGACCTCTTTCTCCCGAGCGAGGTGGTGGCGTGGCACATGCTGCATCGCCATGCCCCGCCCCGCCGCCACTGGGAGCATGGCGACGACGTGATCGCGCGCCGCAGCTCGACGGCGCTGGAGCGCTTGCGGCGGCTGATCTACGGCGGAGAGGGGCACGCGTTCGGCCCCTACAGCCTGGGCCACCTCCGCTCGCTGCACGACTACGAGATCTACGCGGGGTTCGACTTCCGCCACAAGCGGGCCCACCCCGATGTCTTCTCGGGCGCGAACCCCGACCCCGTGACGATACATTCGGACGCCGACTGGTCTCGTTGTGTCACGTTCGAGCAGGCCCAGACCTCGGGGCTGGTGGCTGTCGGCGGGGCATGACGGCAACCGGCGGCAAGAAGGTTCTTCCCTGGATCACGCCGGTGGTCCGCGCGGAGCCGGACAAGAAGATCATCGGCTTCTGGCACATCGGAGCGGTGGGGGATTGGGACCGCATCGTCGCCGAGCAGTACGGGACGTTGAAGCAGTCCGGTCTTCACGATGCGAGCGCGAAGATCGTGGTCGGGTTCGTCGGGGGCAAGGGAAGGGAGCACGAGCTGGAGCGGAGCATCCCGACCCTGCGTGACGGCAAGTTCGAGCTGTTCGTCACCGAGCGGATCGAGGACTACGAGTTCCCCACCCTGTCCCGGGTCTGGGGCGAGGCGAGGGCCGGCTCGCCGCCGTTTCTCTGCTACTACCTTCACACCAAGGGTGCCTCGTACGTCGGAGCCCCGGAGCACGGGGCCGTCAATGCCTGGCGCCACTACATGGAGTACTTCAATCTGGAGCGGTGGCGGGATTGCGTGACCGTCTTGCGAGACCACGAGACGTGCGGCGTGGAGCTGCAGACGGAGAACAGCCACTACAGCGGCAACTTCTGGTGGGCCACCAGCGCGTACGTCAAGCGGCTCCCCGACGCTCGGCAATACTGGGCGCAGCACCGGGATGACCGGCTCGCCGCCGAGTTCTATCTCTGTCTCGGCGCGCCGAAGGCCCACTGCTTCAATGATTTCGTCGAGAACCTGTACGACTACGCGGTTCCTCCCGAGCGCTACAGGAGGTGACCGGCGGCCCCCCGGCTGGTCCTCGACTTCGAATTCGTCGGCGGACCACCCGTCGCGGCAGTCATGGGCACTGATCGTTCCTCCGTGAGTCTCGCCGCCGCAGCGCGAGCGCCAGGAGCACCAGGGCCCATCCGGCGTCGCCGGGATTGAGCCTTCCGCCAGCGCCGTACGCGCAGCCACCGCCGCCGCCCTTGCTGCCGCCACCATCGACTTTACCGCCGTCCCCCGCATCCGGAACGCTCGCGTCTCCACCACCGGCGGCGCCGCCGGCCCCGGTACCACGGGCGCCACCGGCCCCGGCCGTACCGGGTGCGCCGCCGGCTCCGGCATCGGGTGTCACGCAGGTATCGAGGTGCCGGCAGACCCCCGATTCCGGGTCACACGAGTCGGAGGTGCAGGCATCGCCATCGTTGCAATCGCCGCAGGCGGCGCAGCTGGCCCGACCACCCAGGGAGAACGATCCGGCGCCGCAGGCGACGCAGGACGAGGCGGCCGCGCCGGAGGCATAGCCCGCCGGGCAAGGGGTGCAGGACGTGGCGCCAGCCGTGCTGGCAAAGGTCCCCGCCGGGCAGTCGTCGCAGTCGGCGGCCGCGGGGGCGCTGGAGAAGCGTCCGGCCGGGCAGGCGGTGCATGCGGCCTGGCCCGCCTGAGAGGAAGTGCCCGCCGGGCAAACCAGGCAGGTGGCGGCGCTGTCATCGGCGTAGGTTCCAGCGCCGCAGCTCGTGCAGCTGGTGCCCGGCGTCGAGCTGGAGGTGGTTCCTGGCACGCAAGCGGAGCAGCCGCTGGCGCCCGCGGCGGAATAGGTGCCGACGGCGCACGCCGAGCAGGTGACCGACGATGCCGTGGCGGCGAAGGTTCCGCCCGCGCACAGGGTGCAGTCGCCGGCGTTCGTGGTGCTCGAGGTGGTGCCGGGGCCGCAGGCGGCGCACACGGTATCCGCCGTCGCGGTGCAGGCGGTCGCCAGGCGCGTGCCCGGTTGGCAGGCCGAACAGGTCACGCAGGCGTGGCCGGCGTCGAGGTAGCTCCCGTCGGGACAGCTGGTGCACTCGCGGGCGCTCGGGCCGTTGCAGGTGGCGCAGGTTGCCGCGCAGCTCGTGCAGATCCGATCGGCGGTGGCCAGGCAGGCGGTGCTCTCGTATCTGCGCGCGGGGCAATTGCCCGAGCAGCTCTGGCATTGCGTGCCTTCGAAGAAGCCGCCCACGCCGCACATCGAGCACTGCGAATCGGAGGCGGTGGTGCAGGTCACCGTGGAGGCGCACTCGGTGACGGCAGTGCAGGAAGGGCAGCTGTCGGCGGTGTCGTTGACGAGGCGGGTGCCGGAATCGCAGCTCGCGCACTGTTGATTGGTGCCGTCCGAGCAGGTGAGCTGCCCCGCCCGGCACCCGGCGATGGGAGCGCAATCCTGGCAGACCCGATCGGCGGACGCCGAGCAGGCGGCAGCGATGTACTGCCCCGACGGGCAGGAGTCGCCGCAGGCGACGCAGGCGCCGTTCTTCACGTAGTAGCCAGCGCTGCATTGCGCGCAGGTCTGGTCGGTCGCATTGGTGCAGGTGACGCCGCCGGCGCAGTTCGTTACCGGACCACAGGTGAGACAGCTGTCCGGCGAGCCCGGAACCTTGTACCGACCGGCGCTGCAGGTGTTGCACTGCGAGTTTCCAGCCGCGGTGCAGGTCAGACCGGACGCGCACCCGGCAATGCCACCGCACGTGGTGCAGACGCGATCGGCGCCGCTGGTGCAAGCGGTGGTTTCGTAGGTTCCCGCGCCGCAAGCAGGGGTGCAGGCGGGGCAGCTGTCGACGGCGCCGTCGACCAGATGGCTCCCGCTGGCGCAGGCGGTGCACTGCTGATCGCTGGCGCTGGTGCAGGTCAGCCCGGCGGTGCAGCCGGCGATGGCGGTGCAGGAGCCGCAGACGCGGTCGGTGCTGCTGGTACAAGCGATGGTTTCGTAGGTCCCGGCGCCGCAAGCAGGGGTGCAGGCGGTGCAGCTGTCGGCGGTGCCGTTGGCCAGGTGGTTGCCGCTGGCGCAGGCGGCGCACTGCTGATCGCTGGCGCTGGTGCAGGTCAGCCCGGTGGTGCAGCCGGCGATGGCGGTGCACGAGCTGCAAACGCGGTCGGTGCTGCTGGTGCAGGCGGTGCTTTCGTAGGTCCCGGCGCCGCAAGCGGCGGCGCAGGCGCTGCAGCTGTCGATGGTGCCGTTGACCAGGTGTGTGCCGCTGGCACAGGCGACGCACTGTTGATCGCTGGCGCTGGTGCAGGTCAGCCCGGTGGTGCAGCCGGCGATGGCGGTGCACGAGCCGCAGACGCGGTCGGTGCCGCTGGTGCAGGCGGTGGTTTCGTAGGTCCCGGCGCCGCAAGCGGCGGCGCAGGCGGTGCAGCTGTCGGCGACGCCGTTGACCAGGTGGGTGCCGCTGGCGCAGGTGGTGCACTGCTGATCGCTGACGCTGGTGCAGGTCAGGCCGGCGGTGCAGCCGGCGATGGCGGTGCACGAGCTGCAAACGCGGTCGGTGCTGCTGGTGCAGGCGGTGCTTTCGTAGGTCCCGGCGCCGCAAGCGGCGGCGCAGGCGCTGCAGCTGTCGGCGGTGCCGTTTACCAGGTGGGTGCCACCGGCGCAGGCGGTGCACTGTTGATTGCTGGCGCTGGTGCAGGTCAGGCCGGCGGTGCAGCCGGCGATGACGGTGCACGAGCTGCAAACGCGGTCGGTGCTGCTGGTGCAGGCGGTGCTTTCGTAGGTCCCGGCGCCGCAGGCGGCGGTGCACGCGGTGCAGCTGTCAGCGGTGCCGTTGACCAGGTGGGTGCCGCCGGCGCAGGCGGTGCACTGCTGATCGCTGGCGTTGGTGCAGGTCAGGCCGGCGGTGCAGCCGGCGATGGCGGTGCACGAGCTGCAGACGCGGTCGGTGCTGCTGGTGCAGGCGGTGCTTTCGTAGCTTCCCGCCCCGCAAGCGGCGCCGCAAGCGGTGCAGCTATCGGCGACGCCGTTGACAAGGTGGGTGCCGCCAGCGCAGGCGATGCACTGTTGATCGCTGGCGCTGGTGCAGGTCAGGCCGGCGATGCAGCCGGCGATGGCGGTGCACGAGCTGCAGACGCGGTCGGTGCTGCTGGTGCAGGCGGTGGTTTCGTACGTCCCGGCGCCGCAGGCGCTGGAACAAGCCACGCAGCTGTCCGCGCTGCCATCGATCAGGTGCAGGCCGGCGCCGCAGGTGGAGCACTGCTGATCGCTGGCGCTGCTGCAGATCAATCCCGAGGTGCAGCCTGCGATGGCGCTGCAGGCGGAGCAGACGGTGTCGGTGGTGGCCGTGCAGGCCGCGCTCACGAACGTTCCTGGGCCGCAGCTGCTGCAGGTGGAGCAGGTGGTGTCGGTGGTGGCGGTGCAGGCCGCGCTCGCGAACGTTCCCGAGCCGCAGCTGCCGCAGGCGGAGCAGGTGGTGTCGGTGGTGGCGGTGCAGGTGGCGCTCACGAACGTTCCTGGGCCGCAGCTGCTGCAGGCGGAGCAGGTGGTGTCGGCGGTGGCGGTGCAGGCCGCGCTCACGAACGATCCGGGGCCGCAGCTGCCGCAGGTGGCGCAGGTGGTGTCGGTGGAGCCGGCGCAGGCGGCGGTCTGGAAGGTTCCGGGGCCGCAGCTGCCGCAGGTCACGCAGCTGTCGGCGGTGTCGTTCACCAGCAGGTTGCCGGCGGTGCAGGCGCCGCACTGCTGGTCGCTGGCGGTGGTGCAATTGAGGCCGCTCTGGCAGCCGGCGATGGCCGTACACGCCTCGCACGATGTCCCGTTCAGGTCGTAGAAGCCGACCTGACAGGTGGCGAGGACGCAGACGCCGCCCGAACAGCTGCCGCTGCTGGCGTTGGCCAGCGAGAGCAGCGCGCACTGATCGGTGGCGGTGCAGGCGTCTCCCACGGCTGCCGCCAGCTGCCGGGTGCCGCCGCAGCTAGTGCACTTGTCGGCCCCGGCCCCCGAGCAGGTGGCGCAGCTCGTGTCGCAGGCCACGCAGGCCGAGCCGGGGACGTCGTAGTAGTAGCCATTGTCGCAGACGCAGGTGGAGGCGGAGCAGACTTGATTGCCGCCGCCGCAGTCGGGGGTCGCGGCGCAGGGTCCGCCAAACAGCGCGCTGTGCTTCGCGACGACCGCCGGTGCGGGCGAATTGCAGGCGGACATCGACACGAGCAGGCAAAGCGCGAGGGGGGCCGATGAACGGGCGCACCGCTTGATCGCCGGCCACAGGACGCTGGACAGAGTTACCATCGTCGGACCCCTCGGCAGATCCGGGTGCGATAGGTAGGCTTTACAAAAAAATTCTCAAGAAATTCACCGAGCTGACGCACCCCTCCTCACGCTTCGCACCCTTGCCCACTACCCAAGCTACACACCGCGCGGTACGGTTGACGCCCCATCGTGTGGGCGAGCGTCGAATCATGATTCCGCAGCAGCCAGCCGCCGAGAACCGAGGCCGCCTGGAGGCCGCCGAACCGCGAATCGCCATCCTGGTGCTCGGCTGTCTGCTCACCGTCTATCAGCGGTGCATCGATATCATCCGAGCGACCTGGGCCTCGCGCTCGGTCGCCAACGTCGACATCTTCTATGTGTATGGCGGTCAGTACGCGAAGGCCGACCAGCCGATGGTGGATGTCGAGCACCTCATCTGTCGCGCTCGCCCCGCGCTGCGGGACGGTGAAGTCTGGGAATCGGGCGACATCCTCCTCTGTGGGTCCACCGATATCCGGGAAGGCCAGCCCGACTGCATTCTGCGAAAGCGACTTCACGCGTTTCGGCATCTGGCGAAGCTGCGGGCCTACGACTTCGTTTACACGGTGTGCGCCTGCAGCTATGTCGACGTCGAGAGGCTGAAGCGGTACGTGAGTGCGCTGCCCCCCACCGGCGTCTATCACGGCGTCCTGCACGTGCACGGCGAGAGCGGCTACCCGTTCCTCTCCGGCGCTTCGTTCCTGCTCTCCCGAGATCTCGCCGCCGACCTCGGCGAGAACGACGAGAAGATAATCTCGGACTATCCCGACGTCATGCCCGACGACGTGGTCATCGGGCATTTCATCGCCACCCGGCACTGCCCCGAGCCCCTGGCCGAGATCTCCCGCCGCATCGTGGCCGCCACGCGACCGACCGACAATCAGACCTTCGTGATGCCCTATGGCCACGGCAGCATGGACTTCGTGACGGCGCCGTCCTACAGCCAGGTGCCGAACGAACCCTCCTATCACTTTCACTTCAATTCGCGCCGCATGTGGGACATGGAAAACTTCCACCGCCGCTTCTTCGCGCCGCACGAGTCACGGGCGACGGGGAGCCGACGCCCGTGAAGAGGGCTCTGGTGCTGGGCGGAGGCGGATTCATCGGCGGCCATCTCGCGAAGCGGCTGAAGGATGAGGGATTCTGGGTGCGCGCCGTCGATTCGCAGAGGGCCCGTTATGCCCCCAGCGCGGCCGATCACTTCACGGTCGGTGACCTGCGCGACGCCAGGGTCTGTGAGGATGCGCTGGAGGGTGGCTTCGAGGAGGTGTACCAGCTGGCGGCCGACATGGGCGGCGCGGGCTTCATTTCCACCGGCGAGAATGACGCCGACATCATGCGCAACTCGGCCCAGATCAACCTCAACGTCCTTCACGCCAGCACCGGGGCCGGGGTGGGAAAGATCCTCTACGCGTCCTCGGCCTGCGTCTACCCGCTGCGCAACCAGCTGCATCCCGACGGTCCCAACTGCCGCGAGGACACGGTCTATCCGGCCGATCCGGACAGCGAGTACGGCTGGGAAAAGCTGTTCGCCGAGCGCCTCTATCTCGCCTTTGCGCGAAATCATGGGCTGGCGGTGCGCATCGCGCGCTTCCACAACATCTTCGGTCCCGAGGGCTCCTGGAACGACGGTCGCGAGAAGGCTCCCGCGGCCCTGTGCAGAAAGATTGCCGTGGCGCCACGGCAGGGCGAGATCGAGATCTGGGGTGACGGCCTGCAGACCCGGTCCTTCCTGTACATCGACGAATGCCTGGAAGGGGTGGTGCGCCTCATGCGCTCCGACTGCGCCGAGCCGGTGAACATCGGGTCCGAGCAGCTGGTCACCATCAACCAGCTCGCCCTGATGATCATGGAGGTCGCGCAGAAGCCCCTGTCCATCCGGAACGTGGCCGGTCCGCTGGGCGTGCGAGGACGGACGTCCGACAACCGGTTGATCGCGGCTCGGCTGGGGTGGGCGCCGCGCGCGGAGCTCCGGGCTGGCCTGGAACGGACCTACCGCTGGATCAGCGCCCAGGTGGCCGCCGGCAGGACGGACGCGGTCGCGGCGGGACCAGACGCCCCTCGGCCCCGGACCTGAGCGATCACAAGGTCAGGTCGAGGCCCGCGGCCTCTCCCCAGTCGGCGATGCTGCGCTCGCGGCCTGGTCCGTAGCGGCCCAGGGTGGCGAGATCGCCCTTCCCGTAGACGAGGGTCTGCAGGCGGCTGACCATCAGGTCGGTCCGTTCCGCCTGCCACGAGGAGCTCTTGACCTCCCAGACCTGGTGCCGGTAGCCGTCCGGGTAGTTCTTGTAGTCGAGGTGCCAGACCTGGAGCTCGTCCGGCAGGTAGATGTCGTAGCCGTGCGTGAAGGTGCGCAGCGACAGCGGCCCTTCGTGGCCCGCGTTGATCATGGCTGGATCCTCGGGGACGTCGAGGATCCAGTCGCCATGCGTGAAGGCGAAGTTGCAGCAGACGAAGGCGCTCCGCTGGTGACGCTGGGACTTTCGTTCGCTGGACATCTGGATGTCCAGCCAGCCCTCCGGACGGATGATGTTGCAGGTCATCAGGGGGACGCCGTCCTCGTCCGTCCCCGCCCAGGGGAAGACCACCTGCTTTTCCCCGTCGAAGCCGAACGGGGGCGAGCTGGTGGTGAGGAGCGGCTTCTTGCCAGGCTTGCTCTCGAGCTGTCCGATCAGGTTCTCGTCCCATCCGGGCGCGAACGCCGTGTGAGAGTCGATGAGCAGGTGGTACCTCTCCCCGTCGTACAGCTTCTGGACCTCGGCCCGCGCCCACCCGTACCCCAGGCTGGCGGTATGGGGATACTTGCGGATGCGGAACCGCGGATCGCCCAGGAAGCGCTCCAGGTTCTCGCTCGGGTCGGCTTGCCAGCACACGCCGAACACCAGGCGGTCCGCGTGCACGGCGTTGGTCAGCGCCGAGTCGATGGTGAAGGGAAGGTAGACATCTCGATACGACGCGATCGAGATGAAGATCTGCCGGTCCTTGGCGACAGGGATGGTCATGCGGATTCGAGTCTGAGCGCGCCGATGCCCTCCAGGCGCTTGATCACCACCTCCACGTCGGGGCGCAGGCTCCCCGGCGGCATCTCGAAGCGTGTCTCCAGCTCGCGGTTGATCTCCGCCAGGCTCCGCGTGCCGTCGCAGATCTCCCAGATGGCGGCCCCCGAGGAGTTCAGCGACACCGTGTCCTCGCGTCCGGGGATCTCCAGGAACATCGAGCCCAGGATCTTCCCCTCGCGCACCCCCTGCTGGCGATGCGGCCTGAGCTGCGACAGCTCCAGCCCTTGCGCCCGCCGTTCCAGAAGGTCCGCGAACAGACGCAGGAACTCTCGCTCGAGGCCGGGCGTCACCGCTTCGGGCTGAACGGGTGTGCCGTCTCGATAGCTGCCCGCGTCCCAGGCCACCGTTCCGTCGAGCGCCCGAATGCTCCGCCGGTAGTCGAGGATGGGGGCACCGCTCGGCGGAGCCTCCAGCGCCTCGGCGCGGCCGGTGCTGGCGCCGAGATCCGCGATCGCGTGGGGAATGCCCGCCTCCGCGGCGGCGATCACGTAGGCGAGCTCGTCCGCGTCTGGCCGGGGGCCGTGCGGCTGGCCGGCCGTCTCGGCGCGAATGATGCTCATCAGCTCGAGCCAGCGGGGCGCGAGCTTGCGCAGCTCGCTGGAGTGGATCAGCAGCGGCAGCCTGACGGCCGGCAGCTCGAGGGCGCGGTCCACGCAGAACGCCGACAGGAACTCGAAGCCGGGCCCCAGCCCGAAGGGACCGTCTCCGCGGGGGAGGTCCCTCCACGGCGCGGCCCTCGCCTGCCCGGGCCTCACCTCATTCGACAGCGGCGCCCGGAACACGGAGGTCGGTTCGAGCAGCAGGACCGTCCCTTCGTTCCCGTCCACGAACAGCCACTCCATCAGGGCGGCCGCCTTCTGGTAGGGCGGGTAGACGTCCCCCGTGTAGGGATGCGGTGACCAGCTCCGGGTCTCCATGATCCGCGCCTGCGGGTGGCATCGGGCCGTCTCCGCCCCTCTCGCCGCCAGGTGCACCAGCTCTCCCGGCTGCCGCGCCCGACCCCAAGAGTAGCCCAGCAGCTCCGTCTGCCAGGGGCGCTCGGCCTGGCTGGCCGCCGAACAGAAGATCGTATGGATCATGCCCGACTTCCTTTTTTCTCTCCGAGGGCGAACTGCGGCGCCACCACGCCACAATGAAGATGGCCCCATCCGAAGGTGGCCGCCGGGTCGACCTGCGGCGCGCGGTGCAGCCAGGTGGTGACCGCGAACCGACTGTCCGCGAACGTCTTCGACGGACAGCGCACCGGCATCGCCTCGTGGAACTCGTCGCTGGGGAAGACCACCAGACGGTTGGCGCGCGGGATCACGGCGGTGAAGGTGTCGGCGGGGCGCCGCCCTTCCCCCTCGTCGATGCGATCATAGAGCCGCAGCTCCCCGCCGGCGAAACCCCGGGGCTCGCGGTGAAGGTAGTAGAGGCAAGAGAGCACCCGGGGGATCTCCGGCGCCTCGTCGGAGTGGGTCTTGAAATAATAGCCGTCGGTGGCCGCCGTCAGGTGTGATTCGAGGGGCGCCAGCGGGAACAGCGGCATGCCCAAGGTCTTGGCCAGGAGCGGGAACCAGGTGAGCAAGCGGTTCTGCAGCAGGCGACTATGAACCGACTCACCGAAGTTCAAGATGACCAGATTCTGCCGGAGATGGGGCTCGTAGGTGGTGACGGTGCCCTTCTGGAACTCCGCCTCGGAGAGGAGCGCATAGGCGAGCAGCTCGTCATGCTCCGGCGCGCTCAGGAAGTCGTCGATCACCACGAAGCGGGGGCGCTGCAGCTGGGTGGGGCGAACCGCGCTGGCCGCCGTCGGCAATCCTGGCGGCGGTGGGGCATCGAGCTTCAGCACGACGGGCGGCTCGCTGACGATCGAGACCAGCTGCGACGTGTGGAATGAACAGGCCACCCGCCCCCCCTCCAGGGGTAGCTGGACGAACTGGCTCGCCGCCTGAGGATTGGACAGCGCGGAGAACAGGGTCAGCAACTCCGGCGCGTCCTCACGCAGGGTCACCGTTTGCTCGTGCCCATCGCGAAGGGAGATTTTCAGTTTGATGTCGCGGGACGTCTCCATCATGCGGCTACCTCCAGGAGCCCGTCGGCCCAGCGCGAGATCAACCGCGCGGCCTCATCCGGGCGGCTGAACCTGAGCTGAGCGGCGCGGCGGTTCTCGATCACGCGGCAAAGCAGCTCCATGGCCCGGTGCTGGTCCACCCGGAAGTCCAGCGACGCGCCGATGAGGGCGGCCACCGCCGCGGCCGGGGACAGCGGCGCGAAGGAGACGTCACGCGCGTGCAAGGGCGCCTTCCTGGCGATCACCAGGTTCTCGAAGGCCGTCGCCACCCGCTCCGGCGATCCCTCTGGCGGGGGTGATGGAGCGGTCTGCGCGCATGCCCCCAGGGGAACGATCGCGAGATCCTCGAGCCGGATCGCCACCAGCTCGCCGTCGAGCAGGGTCCAGCCATTGTCGCGGAGCGTGTCGCGGAACGCGTCGCCGGGATCGCCGGTGTCGCCGGCGATCAACAGCCCGCGTCCCCCCTTGGCGTAGGCGGCGGCGGAGAGCCAGGCGTAACTGTGCCGGGCCGAGGCGAAGATCGCGGCGATGGTCCGCTTGAGCGTCGCCAGGAGCTGCGCCTTGTCGGAGAACGTCTTCTCGGCCCGTCCTCGCAGCTCGATGCAGGCGGAGGCACCGGTCATGGACAGCTCGATGTTGTCGATGACGTTGCGGCCCTGGGTCCCCGGCTCCGTTCCCAGGGTCGGCGCCAGCCGCTTCAGCAGCGCCGCATCCTTGGACCACACGGCGACCTGGAGATTCTCGAAGGTGACGTGAATGACCGGGACGATGGCGGGGGCCGCGAGGGGCGAGATGGCCGCGCCCCCTCCGCCGACGGGCCTGCTGGGCAGGGCGCCGGTGGCGATGGTCTCCGGCAAGAGGAAGCTCTCCGGCCACTCCCGCATCCAGGCCGGGCTCAGCAACGGGCTGACCCGGTTCCAGGAGTACGGTCCCGCGAACTGCTCGATCATCTGACCCCGGTCGAGAGGGACGCAATCGCTGATGGCATGTCGACCGCGTTCGATGTCGTCCGCCGGCTCCGGCAGCTCGTTCCAGAGGTAGCGAAAGGCCTCCTGCTTGCCGCCATTTCCCCGGTAGCGCTGGATCAGGCCCGTGAACGTGCTGGTCATCGTGCCGATGAACTCCTTCGCCTCGCCCGCGACCAGCTGGGAGAGATAGGCGAGGCTGAGGCTGTCGTTCTGGGGGAGGGCGGCGAACTCCGCGCCGTAGTGGTCGAGGATGTGCCAGTCGATGAAATGATGGCGGGGATAGGCGCGCTTCAGCTCGAGGAAGAAGGGGTCGTCCCGCTCGTCGGTCACGATGACGAGCGGGTCCTTGCGCTCGAAGAGCTGGTCCATCGCCTCGATGGCCTCGGCGGGCTTTCGGTTCAGCGTGGTCACGCCGTAGGTGACCTTGAAATCGCCGCGTCGCAGGTGCACCGCATTGAAGGGGCCGAGGTCACGCGCCACCCGCCGCGCCAGCTCGGCGAAGGGGCGCTTGGCCTGCATCCGCTGCAGGAGGCGGTAGACGGAGCGGCGCGTTTCATCGTTCAGGTAGAACAGGTAGCTGTAGAAGCAAAGGTTGTTGCGATGGCCGTCCGTGGCGCCGCCGGCCCGTGGCTTCTCGGTGAGACGGAGCACCGGCACCTGCTCGTGCGCGCCCGTCACCGTCAACCAGTGGTCGCGATCGCGGGCGAAGCTCGTGGCGTCGCTGCTGGCAAGATCCAGGGTCGGCGGGAAATAGAACGCGAAATCCGCCAGCGACAGCTCGGTGAGGTCGAGGCTCTCCAGCCCCTGCAGGTCGACCGCCTCGAGATCCAGCCACGGCACCGGCAGGTCCACCAGATCGGTGATCCGGCTGGGCTTCAGATTGCTGACTCGACCGTCGTACGTGACGATGTTGGCCGGCGGAGAGACGTTCCCTTCGAGCACGAGCAGGCGGTTGGTCAGATGCGCGAGCACCACGCCGACCTCGATCGACATGATGCCGTTCGACAGACCGGAGTGGCCGGACTGGTAGTTCGTGTAGTGGAGATACCGCATCTACCCCCCCGCGGCCGTCGGCGCGCCGCTGGCCGGGTAATAGTGGACGAAGATCCCCGCGTAGAAATCCCCGTTCAGCGGGTAGGGGCGACCATGGGCCAGCCGGGTCCCCTCGTAGAAGACGAGCTCCCCCGGCTCCATGTCGATCTGGCCGACCCGGCCGTCGAGGTCGACGATGGTGAGCGGCCAGGGGGCGTCGAGCGCGTGATCCACGCAGATGGTCGAGCTGACGAAGTGTGGCTGCCTGTCGACATGCTGGTACAGGAAGGTCCCCCGCTGATAGCAGCGGATGCCGTAGCAGTACGAGAGCAGCAAGGGCATGCGGGCCCATTCTTCATGAAGCGGTCTCAGCTCTTCGGCGAGCTGCGCATTGAACGACGCGTCCTCGAACATGAGGGAGGGGATGGTCTGCTGCGCGGAGGTCCTGAGCTCATCGACGGGCCCCTCGCCGCGGAATCGTTCGATGTTCGTGCGGAAGTGAGCGAGCAACCGTTCATGGACCTGCGACGGCAGTCGCACCTTCTTGTATCCCAGGCCCAGGTTGGGCGCCTCGGCCTGCATGTCGCGGCACTTCTTGCGCAGGTATTCCGGGGCTTCGAACGCCGGGATCAGGGCGGGGGCGTCAGTTCGAGGGGCGCTCAAGCAGTCTCCTTCGGGCGGCGAGCGACAGGTCGAGGAAGCGGCGCTCGAGCTCGCTCTGGGCGTTGCGCCGAAAGCTCTCCAGATTCTCGGCGAGGAAATCTCGCTGCAAGAACAGCTGCTTGTTCCACTCCGACCCGAAGAAGGGGCCCCCCTGTCCGTCGTTGATGTCCGCGTAGTAGTGGAAGAACGAGCCCTCGGGCAGCGTGGCCTGCTGCGGATCCGGCACGGCGAACTGCGGGACGTCGAGCAACTCGTAGTCGATCCGGTTGGCGGTGAGGGCCATGGCGAAGCACGCCATCTCCGCCATCCACAGGTTGTGCTCCGGGAGGCCGGCCGCCTTGCCCAGCAGGTAGATGATCTGGGCGAAGCGGAAACAGTCCTTGATCACCTTGTCGTTGCGGAGGGTGGCGCCCCGCATGAAGACGGTCACGCCGCCACGCTTCAGCTCCTCGTCGCACCCGAGCGCGCCGAGCAGCTTCTGCAGGTCGATGCCGTGCTCCTCGCTGCCCCGGCCCAGAAACAGCCGGTCGTTGATAATGGCGTTGGAGGCCACCGCGTCTCCGGCGGGGAACAGCTCGGGGCGCAGGTCGCCGTACAGGAACAGGTCGGTGTCCATGAGACAGATCAGGTCGTCGGCCTCCACGTGCGCGGCGATCGCCTTCAGCGCCTCGACCCGGTTCAACGCCACGTATCCGCCAACCCCCGCCGCGAAGTCGATGGTGTGGCTGTGCGCATGATTTGCCCCGGTGAGGGCGCGCACGCCGTAGACCGCGATCAGGCGGGCCAGCGCGGCGGAGAATTCCCGATGGTCGTTGCACACCACCACCGTGATGTCCCATCCGCTCTCCAGCTGGCCCACCAGGGATTCGAAGAGGATCGCCAGCTGCCAGTGGAAGTAGGGCTTGTCTTCGATCCCGAAGACGAAGCGCACCCGAGACTTCGGCTCCGTCAGGGGGGCCGGCTCGGCCAGGGAAGGCAGCGCCAGGTCGAGGGCACCGAGATGATGAAACCGGAGCAGCGCCGAGGTGATGTCGGCCAGGATCTCCACGTTCTGTCCTTCGTACCGGGCGCGCAACGCCGTCAACATGTCGAGGGGGGTATGTTCACCGTCGCACAGGTTCCACACGCCGGCGGCGGTCTCGCTCAGCGCGTGCGCGACCTCTCCGCCGGGCGCCAACAGGACCAGCTCGTTGGCCACCGGAAAGGCGGCGAACCCGGGGTGCCGTCGGGGACGCGACGTCGACCCGGGCGGTGGACGCCGGGCATGTTGCTGCGCGATGCTCACCGCGTCCCCGTCACGGACTACAGAGCGAGGTGGCGGCGCGAAGCAGCGCGCGCGCTTCCGAGAGGCACGTAGCCCATGTTGCTGGGGCGGGAGTCCGGCGCCGCTCCCATTCCCAGGGTCGGCGATGCGGTCGGTGAGCCCGCCGAGGGGGGGGGAACGATGCATTGGCCGGCTCTGGTGGGAGCAACGGTCGGTGCGGCAGTGGCAGTGGCAGTGGCCGTGGGCGCCGTCGTGGCCCGAAGGGTGGGGCTGGGGCGAGACGAGGTGGGAGCCCGGGTAACCGCGTGAGCGATGCCCGGCTTCAAGACCATTCCCACTCCCGTGACCACCGGCAACGACAGGATCACCGGGGCGACCCAGCTGACCAGCGACTCACGGCGGGTGAGAGGGGCCGCGAAGATCGGCGCCGAGGCAGCCGGCTTGTCGTCTCGGCGCTCCAGCTCCTGCTTGAGCGCCTCGATCTCGCCGAGCAGCTGCTCTCTGGTCTTGTTGCCGTTCTGGTCGCTCAAGGTAGATGCCTCTCGGGGACATGATACATGAGGCCTCGCCGTCGGTCGACGTGACCTGTCGGCCGGTTTTCGGCCGGACCGATGACGCCGCGAAAGAACCCGACCTCGTACGTTCCCCTCCAGCAGCAGGGCGGAGTCTCGCTGGGCGAAGGGGGCGACGGCTCGGCGATGGGCACGGGCGCGTTTTCAGAAGGCGCCATCATCGCGGCCCAGACCTCCGACGCGACCGACGAAGCGATTCAGGCCAACCTGACCACCTTCCACAAATAGGCGCCGCCGTTCGGCGGACACCACCCGGGAGGCGCGGCCGCGAGGCCGTCCCCGGGCCTTCGCGCGGGCGGAGCAAAACGCGATTCTCTCTCCGGTCATTCCGGGTAGACTGCCGCCGGGGTCGTCCACGGTAGGCGCGGTGCGCCAGCAACACGTTGGGGACCCGATGACAGCGGCTCCCTCGGTCGTCGCGAAAGGGTCAGCGCCATGAACAGAGCACGAGCATCAATCACCGCCAGCGCCTGTGTCGCGTTCCTCCTGTCTGCTTGCTCGGCGAGCAACCCCGACAACTCGAAGGGGTCGGGCGGCAGCGGGTCGGGCGGCCGCGGGTCGGGCGGCCGCGGGTCGGGCGGCAGCGGGTCGGGCGGCAGCGGGTCGGGCGGCAGCGGCTCGGGCGGTAACAGCTCCAGCTCGGGCGGCAGCGGTTCGGGGGGAAGCACGTCGGGCTCGGGTGGCAGCAGCTCGGGCTCGGGGGGGCAGACCTCGAGCTCTGGGGGCGCCGCGAGCGGCGGTTCCATGGGCAGCGGTGGAACGCAGAATGGCGGCGCGACCGCCTCGGGCGGCAAGACCAGCTCTGGCGGCGCGGCCGGCGGGGCCATGGGCTCCGGCGGTGGTCCAGCCGGCGGTTCGACCGGCTCGGGCGGCGCTGGCACGGCCGGTAGCTCGGGTGGTGGCGTGACGGTGAAGCTCGACGCGACCCACCAGATGATCGAGGGCTTCGGCCTCAACACCGCGCTGAGCAGCGCGACCCCTCCCTGGGACACGTTCTTCAGCACGACGGGCGCCGGGCTCGGGCTGTCGATCGTTCGCGTCGCCATGAACTCGGATGGGAGCCTCTCGGGCAGTGTCCCCGCGAAGAGCTACAACGCGAAGGTCATTGCGTCGCCCTGGACAGCGCCCAAGGAGTGCAAAGACAACAACAACACGCAGAAGGGGGGGCACCTGCTCACCAGCTGCTACGACTCATGGTCGACGAAGATAGCCACCTTTGCGAAGAACAACGGTGTCTACGCCATGGGGGTCGCGAACGAGCCCGACTTCGGGTCGTGTGGTGCCTCCATCGGTCCGCCCTGCAACGGCGACTACGATTCGATGGTGTTCACGGCAAACGAGATGGTGGCTTTCGTCAATGTGTTGGCACCGAAGCTGAAGACCGCGGGGGTCAAGGTCCTGGCGCCCGAGGCCTCGGAGTGGATCCACCTCTGGAGCAACATGTCGGCCACGGGCTCGACCGTTTCGGGCCATCCGAACAGCTCGGACCCGCTGAAATGTGGCTGCTTTGGAAACACGGCGGGCACGACCGGTTGCGCCAGCACCTGCGCCATGGGGAACGGCTACGACTACGGGCACTGGCTGGCCAAGGATGCGACGGCGTGGCCCTTGATCGACATCATAGGGACGCACGAGTACGACACGCAGAAGGCGGAGCCTTGGCCGTCCGATGTCGACGGTGGCAAGCGGAGCAAGGAAGTGTGGGAGACGGAGGTGTCCGGCGTGATGTACTGGCCGGAGCAGGGGCCGAGCAGCGACATCGCGAACGGCATCGCGGTCGCAGGGTGGATTCACTCGGCGCTCGTCGTCGGCGAGGCTTCGGCCTGGCTCCATTGGTGGTACCAGGCGAGCGGTAGCAACGACAACGAAGGTCTGGTCCTCAAGGGCTCGACGGCGTTGACCAAGCGCTGCTACACGCTCGGCAATTACAGCAAGTTCGTGCGGCCGGGGTACACCATGGTGGAGGTCGCGGGGAACTCCAACACAAACCTCCTCCTCTCGGCGTTCACGGGTACGGACGGCACCGTCGTCGTGGCCATCAACAAAGGCACCGCGGCGGCCAGCGTGCCGATCGCCATCACCGGCGGGACGGCGCCCGCGTCGTGCACGCCGTACGTGACGTCGGCGAGCGCCAACCTCGCGGCCGGGACCGCGGTCCCGGTGACGGGCGGCAGCTTCACGGCTTCGTTCGCCGGTACGACCGTCACGACGTACGTCTGCAAGTAGCGTCGGGGTTTTCGTAACCTGGCCGCGGGTCCCGATGGATCCACGGCCAGCTTGGTCCTTCGCTTCTGTTCAGCGCGATCGTCCTGTCGGGCGGCCTCCTCGGCTGCGGCGGCGCAGTGGGTCCCTCTCACGGAACTACGGGCGGCACCGGCGGCGGTGCTGGCGCCGGAGGTACCACACAACCTCCGTTCACCGATTGTGGAATCGCGCAGCAGCTCCTTCTCGGTCACTCTGCGCTGGTGCAAGACCCGCAGGTCGGCGTCAGCCGTGCCGGTGACGGCTTCGTGCTCGTGGCGGCCACGACGACGGGCCCGACCCCTCGCTCTCTTTCGCCTACGCCACCGGAGCGGGTGTGCCGGGTGCGGTGACGACGATCGAAGCGTCGGCGCCTTCCGGGCTCGGCCTGGGTGTCGCAGGAAAGACCTCTCCGGGCGATCAGTTGCTCCTGTTCAGCGCCAGTGGAACGCTCTTCCCGGCGATGGAGATCTCCGCCAGCGTGCTGGCCGTCGAGGGGACGCAGCCGGTCGCCGGCCTGGTCGGCGCGGACGGACGCCTGGTCGGGCGGGCGCTGACGATCATGACGACGGCCGAGGACATGCTCTGGGATCACCTCCTGGTCACTCCCACCGCTCACGGCGGCGTCGTCCGCGTGACGGACAAACTGGACGGCGTTCCCCGCTGGCGCATCGTCGAGCTCGACGACAGCGGAGCGGTAGCTCTCGATGCCTCCTTGCCGTTACCGGATGGCGATGCGGCCTCCGTCGCCCCTCACATCGTCGCGACCAGCCCGCGTGGTTTCGCGGCCATCGTCAATACGGGAAGCGACGGCCCCGAGAAGCTGGTCGAGGTCGATCGAACCGGCTCGGCGACGGCCGGTCCGGCCAGCACGCGCGTCGATGACGTGCCACCCGACGAGCACGCGTGCCCCCTGGTCCGCCCCGGCTAAGGCGCCATGATCCGACCGGGCGCGCTGTTGGCGCCCGTGGGGGTGTGACAGGAGTTGCAGTTACCCGCGGTCTGGCTGGCGACCATCGCGCGCGACGCGCCGGCCGAGCTGGTGACCTTGGCGGTGAACGGGGTCTTGACCTGCGTGCTGCTGTAGAAGTTCCCCGAGGTCGCGCTGGGGGTCAGCGTCATCGTGGTGCCGTCGGCGCCGGTGATGACCACCTTCAGGCCTCCGGCCGCAGTACCATCGCAATTGTTCGGTTCGTGGGCCGTCGGGTAGACGGTGCCGGCGATGGTGAACGAGTGACAGCTCTTGCAGTCGTTTCCGGGCCGCATATCTGGTCCATTTCCACTCGTCCAGGTCTTGCCGCTGGTGCAGACGGGCGTCGACGAGCCTCCCGATCCCACGGAGCCCCCGGGACCGGCTCCCCCGGCGGCGCTCCCCCCCGATCCGAGCCGTCCCCCCGACCCGGTAACGGCTCCGCCGGTTCCGGTGGTTCCGCCGCTGCCCTTGCCACCCGAACCGGTCACGCCTCCGCTCGCCCGGG
>DASYCK010000083.1:0-38420 GCA_036500205.1 Polyangia bacterium
GCGCGGGCAAAAAAAAACGCCGGGGTCGCCGGCGTTTTTTCCATTCGTCAGGCGCGGCCGTCAGGCCGCCTCCTTGTTACATGACGGCGCAGGAGATCGCGGCGTCCTTCATGTCGGATGATGCGCTCGCCGCCATGCAGCTCGCATCGTTGCAGACGGCGAACAGGGTGCTCGCGGTGGGGTCCTTACAGGTCCCGCTGCCGAAGGTCAGCTTGTAGCAGGGGAAGGTGTTCGAGCTGTCACACTCGGGGATCGTCATCGACGATACCTTGTTGGTCGTCGAGTCGGTCGTCTTCTGCGTGACCGTGCAGTTGTGCTTGTTCGGATCATCGGGATCCGCGGCGATCATGGTGCTGACGCAGGAGGCGCCCAGCTTCTCGTGGATCTTGTCCGCGATGCCCGTTATCGCCTTCGAGAAGGTGTCGGCGCAGATCGGGTAGAAGATGCCGTTGGCGCCAAAGCCGTCGATCCATTGCTTCACGCGTACGGCGGGGTCGGCGTACTCGGGATCGCCGCTCGTCATCTGCGAGCAAGAGTGATCGATGACAGGGTCCAGCTCGCCACCCGCCGCCGGGTTCGCCTGGGCGAACACGCGGTAAAGCGAGTCCCCATTGTCGGCCGCAACCGGTCCCGCGATGGCGGCCACCAGGATGTCGTCCGTGTTGTTCGGCTTCAGCTGAAGAAGGAGATTATGAAGATCGGACACCTTGGGAAACAGGTGGCCGCTCGTTTGGTCCGGCTTTCCGACAAGATCGGCGGAGGCCATAGGGGGGTAGGGGATGCTCTCGGTCTTCCCCATGCCCTCCTCGGAGACGCAGTTCTTCAGCGTCACCCCGCCTCCGGCGCCAGGACCCGCGGGGGTCCGGTAGCTTCCGGTGGCCAGGTTCTGCATCGGGGGATTCATGGTCAGGTCGAAGCCGTGCGGAGGAGGCACCTTGTTCGGACCACCATCCGGATCGTCGCAGACGTGACCGAACTCGTTGCAGCGGTAGGACTGCAGCGCGCCTAGCCCCGATGGGTCCATCGCCGAGTTGATGCCCGGATCGAGCAGCAGGGAGTTGTAGGCGACGGAGCAGTCGTCCTCGTTCGTCAACATGACGACGGCCAAGACAGCGTCCGGCCGGAGGAAACCGCCGTTGTCGGGATCTTGACCGTCCCCCGTCCCCTTGGGCATGCTCGCTTTGACGAGCGCGTAATAGACCGATTCGAACTGGCTCTCGAAGCCGCACCCGGTGTCCCCGAGGAGGGCCATGCACTGGAAGGCTGCACCGATGGTACCGGTGAAGTTAGCCGGGTTGGCCGAGGTGCCGTCACCGTTGACCAGGTACGTCTCGCCCGAGTTCAACATCGCGCAGTTTCCGGCGCCGGCGCCGCCGGGCCCCTGCTGAAACTTGGCCTCGTCGTCCCCCGCATGAGCATGGGAAGCGCACTGGTTGACGTTGCCCCAGTTGCCGCCGCCGAAGGACGACGACACGACGGCGACATGCAAATCTGGATATTGGCCAGTCGTGCTGTCCTTCAACGTGTCGAGGAAGGTTGGCAGCTGTGCGGACAGCTTCGTCTGCAGAGGCGCCATGGACGACGAGTCGTCGACCATGACCAGCAGGTCGAGCTTGTGGTTGACCGACTGCTTGAAAGATCGTGAGTCGACCACGGACGGAATGGGAGTCGGCGTGGCGAGGCGCCGCGCATTACAGGCCCAGAGCGCCGGAACGACGGCGGCGCAGGCGACCCAACGAAGATGGCGCCAGCGCGGCATCCAACGCGGCATCCGGGGCACCTGGGAGAGCAGACGGTTCATGGGGATCCTCCTCATCAACGAGCGGAACAATCCGGGGCGGGGGCAAAAACCGGCCGATTATAGGGATCCGGGTGTTCCCTGGCAACCGATCGTACTTGATTCGTCATCTGGCGGGTATGCGGCGTAGGTAGAATCGAAGAGCAAGAGCGGGACCATCGGAAAACGAAGCGGAACCGGGGCTTGAGAGCGGGACGTGTCAACTCAGTTGGCACCCGGGGCCAATCACGTTGCCGCCCCCTCGCACCAGGGTTCTGCCCACAGGATGAGTGTCAACCACCCCGCCATTTCTGGTCACTTTTTCGGGGCACAGGTCAACTGAAGGGCCGCGCGACCGCGCACAGCATCTCGCCTGCGAGCAGCGGGCTCTCCAGCGGATCGCCCGCGCGGGCCACCCTGAGGAAGCTGTTCCGCACCTGGCCCCCGTCGTCGCGTCGGGTGCGCGGGTGCAGCGGATCGACGTAGCTGAGCAGCTTTCGACCGTTTCGAGCCTCCACGAAGCCGATCCGGCCCGAGCCGTCGACCTCCGAGACGATGCCCGCCCCGTCCGGCACGTCGCAGGCGTTCTCCTCGGCGTTGCTGAGCGGAGCGACCCGGAACAGCAGGACATCGCCCGGTTTGACGGCGGTGGGGGCCACCGAGGGGTGCGACGTGCGCAGATACTGCCAGAGCGAGCGGACCGTCCCGTCGGTGCCGAAGCGCAGGCCAGCGCCCTGCAGCGCCGCCACGACGAAATCGGAGGATTCGCTGCGACCGCGGATCCCCTCGCGCGGTCGGGGATGCTCGCTGTGGCCCGGGTCGAAGACCCAGCCGGGAAGCTGCGTCGCCGGAATCGAATGATGGCCACAGCCAGTCGTCGAAGCGGAGCCGACGAGGAGGAGGACGAGCATGAAGGCACGGCCAGAGCTCATGTAGGATAAGGTAATCTAACTGATTACATAGTCCAAAAAAAGTCGCCTCGGCCCGGGCTCGGTCCGCAAACTCGGTTCAGGTGCAAGGTCGCGCTACAATCGGCAAGATGAGGAATGTCGTCATCGCCGCGACCGCCCGGACCCCCATCGGCTCGTTTCAGGGCGACCTGGCGACGCTCCCCGCGCCGCAGCTCGGCGGCCTGGCGATCCGCGCGGCGCTCGAACGGGGCGGCCTCGCGCCCGAGCTGGTCGGCGAGGTCTACATGGGGTGCGTGCTGCCCGCGGGGCAGGGACAGGCACCGGCGCGGCAGGCCAGCCTCAAGGCGGGCATCCCGAGCTCCGTCGGCGCGGTCACCGTCAACAAGGTTTGCGGCTCGGGCCTGAAGGCGGTGGTGTTCGGCGCGAATGCCATCGCCGTCGGCGAGCACGACGTGGTGGTGGCCGGCGGCATGGAGTCGATGAGCAACGCCCCGTACCTGCTCCCGAAGGCGCGCGAAGGCTATCGCCTCGGGCATGCCCAGGTCATCGATTCGCTGATCCAGGATGGCCTGTGGGACGTCTATGGCAACGTCCACATGGGCGACTGCGCCGAGCTGTGCGCGCGGGAAAAGAAGATCACGCGCGAGGACCAGGACGCGTTCGCCGCCGAGTCGTACCGGCGCGCGCTGGAGGCCCAGGCGCAAGGGCGCTTCAAGGGGGAGATCGTCCCGGTGGAGCTCGCGCAGAAGAAAGGCCCCCCCAGGCTCGTCAGCGACGACGAGGAGCCGCGCCGCGGCGACATCGCGAAGCTCCCCGCGCTGCGGCCCGCGTTTCAGAAGGACGGGACGATCACCGCCGGGAACGCCTCGTCCATCAACGATGGGGCGGCGGCGCTGCTGCTGTGCGCGGAGGAGACGGCGCGCGTGCGCGGGCTGACCCCCATGGCCCGGATCGTCGGCTCGGCCACGTTCGCGCAGGCGCCGGAGTGGTTCACCACCGCGCCCACCGGCGCCATCGAGCGGCTGATGACGAAGGTCGGCTGGCGCACCGACGACGTCGATCTGTGGGAGATCAACGAGGCCTTCGCCGTCGTCTCGCTGGCGAACAACCGGGCGCTGGGCCTCGATCCGCAGAAGGTGAACGTCTGGGGGGGCGCCGTGTCGCTGGGCCACCCGATCGGCGCCAGCGGCGCCCGCGTGCTGGTGACGTTGCTGGCGGCGCTCGCCGCGCGGGGCGGCAAGCGTGGGGTGGCGTCGTTGTGCATCGGAGGCGGCGAGGGGATCGCGCTCGCCGTGGAACGGCCGTGATGGACGTGGAGCGGCTGGGCGTCATCGGCGCCGGTCAGATGGGGCGCGGCATCGCCCAGCTCGCGGCGGCGCACGGGCTGGACGTGGTGCTGGCCGACGCCAGCCGCGAGCTCGCCGACCGTGGAAAAGCGGTGATCGCGGCGCAGCTGGCGACGCTGGTCGACAAGGGGAAGATCGAGGCGGCGGCGCGCGAAGCGACGCTGGGTCGCATCCGGCCCGCCGATCTGTACGGCGATCTCCAGTCGGTCGACTTCGTGGTCGAGGCGGCGCCCGAGAGCTTCGAGGTGAAGCGCGAGATCTTCAAGGCGCTCGATCGGGACTGCCGCCCTGGCGTCATCCTCGCCACCAACACCTCGTCGATCAGCATCACCGCCATCGCCGGGGCCGTCATGCGCCCGGGGCGGGTCATCGGGATGCACTTCATGAATCCGCCGCCGCTGATGAAGCTCGTCGAGATCACGCGCGGCCTGCCGACGGCGGACGACACCTACCAGGCGACCCGAGCGCTGGCCGAGCGGCTGGGGAAGACCACCGTGGTGTCGCGCGACGTGCCGGGGTTCATCGTCAATCGTATCCTCATGCCGATGCTGAACGAGGCCTGCTTCGCGCTGTTCGAGGGGATCGGCACGGTCGAGGACATCGACGTGGCGGTGACCTTGGGCCTGAACCACCCCATGGGGCCGTTCTCGCTGATGGATCTGATCGGACTCGACACGACGCTCTCGATCCTCGAGGTGTTGCATCGCGAGCTCGGCGATCCCAAGTACCGCCCCTGTCCGCTGCTGCGGCAATACGTGGCGGCGGGCTGGCTGGGGCGCAAGGCGGGGCGCGGGTTTCGTAGCTATCCGACGGCAGCCGCGGGGGTCCGGTCATGAGCGAGGTGACGGTGCGGGTGACCGACGAGCCGGGCCCCGATGGTCGTCCCGACGTCATCCGGATCGTGACCGTCGATCGGCCACGCGCGCTGAACGCCATCGACGTGCCCACCATGCAGGCGCTGCTGGCGGCGTTCGAGGCCTGCGCGAGCGCGCCCGCCCTGCGGGCCGTCATCGTCACCGGCGCGGGCGACCGCGCCTTCGTCGCGGGGGCCGACGTGGCGGCGCTGGCCACGATGTCGGCGGTCGAGGCCCACGGGTTCTCGCGGCTGGGCCATCGCGTGGGAGTGGCCATCGACACGCTGGCGGTGCCGGTGATCGCGGCGGTGAATGGCTTCGCCCTGGGCGGAGGCTGCGAGCTGGCGCTGGCTTGCGATTTCATCTACGCGTCGTCGAATGCCAGGTTCGGATTGACGGAAGGACGGCTGGGGGCGATCCCCGGTTTTGGCGGCACGGTTCGCCTGGCGCGCCGGATCGGCGGGGCGCGGGCCCGCGAGCTGCTGTTCACCGCCGACACCATCGACGCGAACGAGGCGGCACGCATCGGGCTCGTCAACCGCGTGTTCGAGCCGGCGGCCCTGCTGGCCGAGGCACGGCGGGTGGCGGGCGTGATCAGCACGCGCGCGCCGCTGGCGGTGGCATCCGCCAAGCGCGCCCTGCACGAAGGGGCCGAGCTGGCCACCGACGAGGCGCTCGCCATCGAGGCCGATCTGTTCGCGGCGCTGTTCTCCACCGCTGATCTGAAAGCGGGGATGCGGGCCTTTCTCGAACGGGACAAGCTGGACAAGGCCGCCGGGCCGCCTGTATGGCAAGGTCGATGACCAAAGCGAGGCGCCGATGGACCTAGAGCTGTCCCCCGAACAGAACATGATTCGCCAGTCGGCGCGCGACTTCGCGACCCGCGAGATCTTGCCCCAGGCGGCCGCCATCGATCGCGAGCACCGCTATCCGGCCGAGATCGTCGCCAAGCTGGGGACGTTGGGGTTGATGGGCGTCATGGTGCCGCAGGACTGGGGCGGGGCTGGCATGGACGCCGTCAGCTACGCGCTGGCGATGGAGGAGATCTCGCGCGGCTGCGCCTCGACCGGCGTCATCATGTCGGTCAACAACTCGCTGGTGTGCGCGCCCATCGCCGCGCACGGCACCGAGGCGCAGAAGAAGGCCTGGTTGCCCGAGGTCGCGTCGGGGCGGAAGCTGGGCTGCTTCGCGCTGTCCGAGCCCGACGCAGGCTCTGACGCGCGGGCGCTGCGGACGACGGCGCGCCGCGAGCGCGGGCGCTGGATCCTGAACGGGACCAAGAATTTCATCACCAACGGTCCCGTCGCCGATCTCGCGATCGTGCTCGCCTCGACCGATCCCGAGGCGGGGGCGAAGGGGCTCTCGGCGTTCCTGGTGGAGACGACGACGCCGGGCCTCAACTTCGGTCCGCCTGATCAAAAGCTGGGAATTCGGGGCGCCCCTTCGGCGCAGATGTTTCTCTCCGACTGCGCCGTGCCCGAGGACGCGCTGCTGGGGACCGTGGGCGGCGGCTACAAGATCGCGCTGTCGGCGCTCGACGGCGGGCGCATCGGCATCGCGGCGCAGGCGCTGGGCATCGCCCGCGCGGCGTTCGAGGAGGCGACGCGCTACGCGATGCAGCGGGAGACCTTCGGGCAACCGATCGCGCACCATCAGGCGATCCAGTTCAAGCTGGCCGACATGTGCACCGAGATCGACGCCGCCCGCCTGATGATCTGGCGGGCCGCCGCGAAGAAGGACGCCGGCGGGCGCTACACCGCCGAGGCGTCGATGGCGAAGCTGCTGGCGTCGGAGGTGGCGAACCGGGTGGCCAAGGAGGCCGTGCAGGTGTTCGGCGGTTACGGCTACCTGGCGGACTTCCCGGTGGAGCGGCACTATCGCGACGCGAAGATCACCGAGATCTACGAGGGGACGAGCGAGATCCAGCGCATGCTGATCGCGCGCCACGCCCTGGAGGCTTGACCGGGCGCGCGACGCGTTCGTACTTGCCGGTGGCAGACCGGAACTATATGGTTCGCGGCCAGGAGGGCTTCCCCCATGACAGTGACACGGCAGGGACTCGTTCGAGCATTGGCGCTGGTGATGATCAGCGGTCCGGCGGTGCTTGCCGGCGCGGGATGCGCCACCAGTGGGGAGCCGGGCGAGGAGCGCATCCGCGTCGTTCACCCGCAGGAACAGGCGGCGGTGCAGGGTGGCATTTCACCCGACAAGCAGGCGGAGATTCAGCTGCTGCTCGAGCAGCGCGATCCTTCCACGCTGAAGTGCTACAGCGACGTGCTGAACGAGAAGCACGATCGCGCCTTCAAGGGCTCGGTCGCCGTGCTGGTGACGATCGAGCCGTCAGGTACGGCGTCCGACGTGAAGATCGTCAACTCGACGTTGAACGACAAGGAAGTCCACGACTGCCTGATCGAGAAGCTCAAGAGCTTCGAGTACCCCACCCTGGAGCACGGGGGAACGATGCAGTACGTCTACCACTTCCAGCCGGCCTATTAATTTTGATGGGGACCCTCGAACGGGGTCCCCAAACCCCCACGCGATGAGTTTGTTCGGGCGGAGCCCGACCACACTCGACGCGGATTGATGGGGACCTCGCGACGGTGGGGACCTGGCGAGGGATGGGGAGCTTGCGACGCGCGATGTGATTGGTGGGCGCGCGCCCGTTGACGGGGGAGGTGTGCGAAGCGTCTGCGTGGTGGGTGGGGCGGCTTTCAGGTGGGCGGTTTGGATCCAAGTTTCGCTCGGGGCGACGGTTGGGGTTCAGCGTGGGGCCGTTTTTGCCGTTGGAAGGAAGTACCCATGAGACACGCCGTCCTCCTGACTTGCCTGGGCTCGTTTGCGTTCGGTTGTGCGTCGAAGGGGGTGGGGACGGTGGCCACGGATCATCCGGGGAAGCGTCATCGGGCCAAGGTGTCGGAGAAGTCGTTCGACGGCTCGACGGGCGCGGGGCAGATGGGCGTGGAGAACGAAGTGGGCGTGTACGAGGGCGCCGACATCGAGGACACGATGGCCGGGCACATGGACGACGTGCGGAACTGCTACCAGCGGGCGGGGCACGCCCAGCGCTACGCGGGCGGCAAGGTCACCTTGCGGTTCATGGTGGGAGGCGACGGCGCGCCCAGCGACGTGCTGGTGGTGGCCACCGATCTCGGGAACTACGACGTCGAACGCTGCCTGGTCGAGCTGGGCCGACATGTGAAGTTCCCGCCGCCGCTCGGCAACAAGGCGACGACCTTCGAATACCCGGTCGAATTCCGCTCGACGCACGAGATGCAGGTCCAGGATCTCGACGACAGCTTGAAGGTCGATCACGACGTCGCGACGCTGATTCACTCGCTGGCCCCGTGTGGCCCGCTGACCGAGAACGGTGGCTCGGCCCTGTTCTACATCGAGCCCAACGGCGTCGTCGGGTCGGTGGGTCTGGCGGCCGACTCGGTGCTGAACGAGGAGGCCGGCGCCTGCGTGGTGAAAGAGATGCACCACTGGCGGATGTCGGCGACCTTGCCGGGGCGCATGCTGCGCTGCCGGGTCAACATTCCCGCGGTCATCGCCGCGGCGGAGCCGCCCCCGGCCAAATCTCCGCTCAGTCGAAAACGACGACGGTGATAGATTGAGCCTTTCCTTGCCGTAGCCACGGGCAAGGCAACGGAAAGGCGGCCACGGGATGCCCGGCGGAATCTTCGCGACAAAGTCCATCGAGAAACTGCGGGCCGAGGCCGATCACGCGACGGGCCTGAAGCGGACCCTGGGGCCTTTCGCGCTGATCACCTTGGGGATAGGCGCCATCATCGGGGCGGGCCTGTTCGTGCGCACCGCCGCCGCCGCCGCGAACAACGCCGGTCCGGCGGTGACCATCGGCTTCATCGTGGCGGCCGTCGGCTGTGCCTTCGCGGGGCTCTGCTACGCCGAGTTCGCGTCGATGATCCCCATCGCCGGCAGCGCCTACACCTATTCCTACGCGACGATGGGCGAGCTGGTGGCCTGGATCATCGGCTGGGATCTGGTGCTGGAGTACGCGATCGGCGCCGCCACCGTCGGCATCGCCTGGAGCGAGTACCTCAACAAGTTCCTCGAATACTTCGGCGTTCAGATCCCGTACGCCTGGTGCCATTCCCCCTTCGAGGTGCTGAAGGACGCGAGCGGCGCCGTGGTGGCGCACGGCGCGATGAACGTGCCGGCGCTGTTCATCGTGCTGGTGCTCAGCTTGCTGCTCGTGCGGGGAATCAAGGAATCGGCGTTCGTGAACGGGGTGATCGTCATCGCCAAGGTGGCCATCGTCATCCTGTTCATCGTCCTCGGCTGGGGCTACATCAACCCGGCGAACCACGTGCCGTACATCCCCCCGAACTCGACGTTCGTCGACAGCCAGGGGGTATCCCACCACTTCGGGGGATTGATGGGGATCCTGGGCGCGGGCGGCGTGGTCTTCTTCGCGTTCGTGGGCTTCGATGCGGTGTCTACGGCGGCGCAGGAGGCCAAGAATCCGAAGCGCGACATGCCGATCGGAATCCTCGGCTCGCTTGTGATCTGCACGGTGCTCTACATCCTGTTCGCGCACGTGCTGACCGGCGTGGCGACGGTGAACGACTTTCGCACCCAGGGGCGTGAAGCCTCGGTCGCCTACGCCATCACCACGTACATGACCGGCCACCTGTGGCTGGCCAAGCTGGTCACCGTGGCGATCCTGGCCGGGTTCTCGTCGGTGATCCTGGTGATGTTGCTGGGGCAGTCGCGGGTGTTCTTCACGATGAGCCGCGACGGCCTGCTGCCCAAGGTCTTCTCGGACGTGCACCCGCGGTTCGGCACGCCGTACAAGTCGAACCTGATCCTGTTCTTCTTCGTGGGGGCGTTCGCGGCGTTCATCCCCGGCGACGTCGTCGGCGACATGACGAGCATCGGGACGCTGTTCGCGTTCGTGCTCGTCTGCATCGGCGTCTGGATCCTGCGGGTGCGCAGCCCCGGGCTGCCTCGGGAGTTCAAGACGCCGCTGGTGCCGCTGGTGCCCATCCTGGGGATGATCGTCTGCGGCGCCATGATCGTGGGTCTGGGCTGGACCAACTGGGCACGTCTCGGCGTGTGGCTGGTGCTGGGCCTGGCGCTGTACGCGGGCTACGGGCGGCGAAAGTCCCACCTGCGGCATCCCCCCGTCGATCCCGCGGGCTAGGTTCTCAGGGCTGGCGGGTGCCGCGAGAACGGGCCGCCGAGCGCAACATCGCTACGGCGGTGTAGACGACGACGACGACGACCAGCCACTGCATCGTCCTGAGATTCAGGGATTTGACGATGTAGGCGGCGATCAGCACGGCCGGAACGCCCCCCAAGGTCAGCCCCAACGACGCCCGCAGGTCGTAGCGGGACGAGCCCACGAAGCGCAGGCTGGCCACCGGCATCAGGAACGCGCAGGAGCCCATCATGATGGGGAAGGCCGTCTTGGGATCCATCCCCAGCACGCTGATCAGGATCATGCACGGGGCGAACAGGCCGATGCCCAGGGTCATCAACGCGCCGAGCACGAAGTTCCCCGCAACCGCGACGCCGAGCTTGGCGCCCTCGACGCCGATGGCCGTGCCGCCGGAGATCAAGGAGAGCTGACGGATGGCGATGATGCTCGCCGCGATGAACAGCAGCACGCCCATGCCGAGCTGGATGTTTCGCTTGGGCCAGCGCGCCACCACGCCGGCCCCCAGGTACGCACCCGCCACCGACGCCGCGATCATCGTCACCAGGGTCTTCATCTCGACGGTGACGAGCGCGATCGAGATCAGCGCCTCGGCCAGGGTAGGGAAAGTGTGGCCGACGTTGAGCGTTCCTGGGATGTCGTCGTCGTCGACGGTGCGCGAGAACTTGAACAGGGACGTCGTGGTCGCGAACGATCCGATGCCCAGCATGTCGAAGAAGTTCGTCACGAAGCCGATGGCGATGTGAGCGCCCGTCGGCATCCAGCGCGACGACTCCCCGGCCCCGTGCGGTCGCCGGCGCTCGAGGACGAACCATCGCACGGCGAAAAACAGGCACAGCAGCACCAGGAGGGCAAAAAGAACAGCCTTGGCCGTCACCCCCGGCACTCTAGACGAACGCACCCGGAACCGCGCCTTTTCGGCGCGGTCTCACCTCAGCCTTCGAGGCCGCCGCCCTTGTCGTTCTTGTCCGACTTGTCGTTGTTGCCGTGCTTGCTCTTCGCGCCCTTGGCCTTGCTCTTCTTCTTCTTGGCGCCCTTGTCGTCGTCCTCGTCGTCGTCATCCGTGCGCGCCGAAGCGGAATCGCTGGCGGGCTTCTTGTCGGCGCTGTCCGGCTTGTCATCGCCGTCGTCATCGTCTCCGGGCGGCGGCAGGGCGGCCTTGCGGTCCCTCTCCGCCTGCTCGTCTTCTTGCTTCTTCTCGGCCTCGCGCGCGCGCTTGGCCTCGGCCGCGACTTCCTTGTCCATCTCCTTGGCCCGCTTCTCCTCGCAACCCTGCGGCTCGCACTCGCCCGGGCAGGCACACTTGCCGCCCTTCTTGCCGCAGTAGCAGGCCCCCGCGGAATCGCGGTAGCACCCGCATGCGTTCGTCTGGGGCGTCGCCGCTTCGGCCGTGGCGGTGACCACTGGAGACTCGCCCGAGCTCCCCAGCTTGTATCCGACCACCGCCGTCACCACCAAAAGCGGCATCAGCCGCAGCGCGCTTCGCATGAACCCTCTCCTGTCCAAGTTCGAATGTAGGATCTCAGTCTACACCAGGCTACACCTCGATGCACCAAACCAGTGGAGACCCCATCCTGAAGTGGCTTTCCGACGCTCCGCGCTGGTCGAAAAAGAACTGATATATATCTTCTTCCTCTCATGGACTTTCCCAAGCAATCGCTTGCGCGATACCCCCTGGAGCGGCTGGCCGATCAGATCGGAACGCCGTTCTTCCTCTACGATGGCCAGATCCTGCGCGAGCGGCTCGCTGCCCTCAAAATGTTGACCGAAGGGCCAGACCTTCAAGCGCGCTATGCGATGAAGGCCAACTCGTCGTGGAAGGTGCTCGAGGCGGTGCGCGAGTCCGGATGCTGGATCGACGCGGTCAGCGGCAACGAGGTGCTGCGGGCGCGCCGCGCCGGCTTCGCCATGGGGGCCGAGCCGCCCGTGGTGATGCTGACCGCCGACGTGTTCCGAGACAACGCGCTCACGGCGCTGCTCGAGCATCGCGTGCTGCCGAACATCGGCTCGCCGGGAATGATCGACGAGCTGCAGGGCGCGGGGTATCGCGGCCCCATCGCCGTGCGGATCAATCCCGGCTTCGGGCATGGCCACGTGCAGTCGTGCGACACCGGGGGCCCGTCGTCGAAGCACGGCATCTGGCCCGACGACCTGGCCGAGGTGTCCCGTCGGGCCGCGGCGGCGCGGCTGCCCATCGTGTCGCTGCACGCGCACGTGGGGACCGGCCCGCAGATCCGCGAGTTCGACGCCAACATGCGCAAGCTGGTCGACGCGTTCGCCGAGATCTTGCCGCGCTATCCGGACCTCGAGGCGGTCAACCTGGGCGGCGGGATTCCCCACCCCTATCGTCCCGAGGCCGAGGCGTACGATCTAGCCTGGTATCGTCCGGTGCTGCTGGACGCGGCGAAGCGTTTCGCCGCGCTGCTGGGCCGCCGCATCCGCGTCGAGGTCGAGCCGGGACGCTACGGCGTGGCGGGGATGGCCATCCTGGTGGCGCGCGTGAAGGACCTGAAGCGGACGCGCGCCAACGAGCGGGGCTCCGGGCACGAGTTCGTGATGGTGGACGCGGGGTTTGCCGATCTGGTCCGGCCGGCCATGTACGGCTCGTATCACCACATCTCGATCGTGGGGGCGGGCGCCTCCCGCGACCCCGAGCCGTTCGTGGTGGCGGGGCCCCTGTGCGAGAGCGGGGACGTCTTCACGCGCGACGACCGCGAGCTGCTCGTTCCCCGGTCTTTCGGCCGGCCCGACGTCGGCGATCTGCTGGTGCTTCACGACGCCGGCGCCTACGGGGCATCGATGCGCTCGAATTACGTCTCGCTCGGTCGCGCCCCCGAGCTGTTCTGGGACGACGGCCGCGCCACCATGATCTCGCGGCGGGAGACGCTGGAGGACATCGTGCGCCTGGAGTGCAATGAGCCCATCGGAGGGACCTAGGCGGGGGGAGGCCTAAAGGTAAGAGCCGCGTCTACCGAAGACGGGCGTATGACCAACGAAATATCGGCAGAAGGTCTGATGGCGGTCGCGCTCCAGGGCCTGGGGATGGAGTACACCCACGTCCGCGCTGAGTCCGGGGAGAGTCTCTGGCATGTGCCGATGGGAACTCCCAACAACGTCGTGCTGACGCTCTTCGTCGGCCCCTTCACGGCCGGCGTCACCTGCGTCGTCGGCGACGTGGTCGGCGGCCAGGCCAAGCGGCCGCTTGAGCTGCTTCGCCTGAACGCCAACCTGACGCTGGCCAAGGTCGCGCTGAGGGATCAGCACGTCTTCGTGCAGGCGGAGATCCCCACCGACCAGGTCACCGACGCGACGCTGAAGCTCGCCATCACCAGCGTGCTCGACGCCGTCAAGCGCGTGAAGGCGATCTGTCCGCTGGACGTCGTCTACGGCTCGCAAGCCTAGACCAGACGAACGCTAGCTCGCGAAATCGACCGGGGCGCCCAGGGCGTACCGGATCGCGGGCTCGATCTTCTCCACGGGGAGGCCGCGCCAGAAGACGTGCCAGTCGGGGAAGCGCGCCACGCCGTCGCAGTTCTTCAGGTACCAGGAGACGATGGGGTTGGTGGCGCGGGCGCGCCAGAAGAAGCTGGGGTAGTCGCGGATCATCACCGACCACAGGTCGCCACCGATGCCTTCGCCCTGGGCCTGACGGTCGACGGCGAACTTCGTCAGATAGGCGCCCACCTCGGTCTGCGACAGCAGCGCCGCGCCCAGGTAGTTCTCCTCGACGTAGATGCGCTCGATGCCCTGGTCGAGCGCGCCGGCGTTCAGCAGGCGGCCGAACGCCGATTCGATCAGCAGCTGCAACCGCGCCCGATCGAGCGAGGTGAAGTCACTGTGCTTCTCGACCTTCGAGCCCTTGCGAATCAGCGTGCCGGCGCCGTTCACCGTGAAAAGCTCACGCAGCAGCTGCAACGGGTTCACCACGGTGGCCGTCATGCGGTGGGGCGTTTGATCGAGCAGCTGCTTTCCTTGTCGCAGCAACGAGCCGTGCTGACGGGTCAGGACATTCGCGCCCAGCAGCCGCTCGTAGTCGGTCGACAGGTTCACCACCGAGATGGGCGGCGCCCCCTCGCGTTCGAGGCCGGCGCTCGTCGACAGGAACACCACCTTGCGCGTCTCGAGCCCGGTGACGAGGTCACGCAGCAGGGCGAAGCGCGCCTCCAGCGATGCCTCACGCGCCGGCTCGAGCGACAGCAGCGGGATGGTGTTCATGTGCACGGTCTCCCGCACCACCTCGACCATCGCCGGTGACAGCGTCTGCGCCAGCGGAACGATCTGGGCGCGGACGTCGTCCTCCAGCAGCCACTCGTGGACCCGCGCGGCCTGCTTGTCCGCGTCGCGCGGCTCGAACAGCCCCACGGCGACGACGGGGGTGAGCCCCAGGCCGGCCAGGATGCGCAGATCGAAGTGAAACGGATCGAGCGCCGTCTTGACGATGCGCGCGCTGGCGCAGATGAGGGCGAAGCTCTCCTTCTTCTGGGCGCGAAACAGCTTCAGGTAGAGGTCGACGTCCGCTTTCTGGCCGACGCTCTCCAGAAAGCGCGTGATGATCCCGGTCTCCATCATCGGGGCGCGCCCTCCGGGCGTTCGGCGGTGAACAGCTTCACGAAGGTGTCGCGTGCCGCTTCCAGCTCGGCGATGGCCACGAACTCGTCGGCGGCGTGCGCCTGTTCGATACGCCCCGGGCCGAACACGACCGCGTCGATGCCGGCCGCCGACAGCAGCGCCGCCTCGGTCCAGAAGGCGAGATCGACGGGCTGGCGCGCCCCCTCGCCGACCAGGGGGATGAAGGACGCGGGATCGCGGGTCTGGAACGACGGGTTCTCGTTCGCCACCGACCAGGTGAGCTCGTGCGGCGCGGCCGCGGCGCGCGCCACCCGCTCCGCCTCGGACAGCAGCGCCTGCAGATCGCTCCCCGGGGCGGGACGCAACGAAACGCGCAGCGTGGCCCGGGTGGGGATGATGTTGAAGGCCAGCCCTCCGTCGAGCGAAGCGATGTTCAGGCACAGCCCCTCGAAGCCGGCCGGGCCCTGGTCGCGGTAGCGCCGTCCCATGTCGTCGAGCGCGACGGCGGCACGCGCCAGGATGGCGATCGGATTGGGGAGGTGATCGACGCGGGATGAGTGCCCCCCTGGCGACACGGCGGAGGCCTCGGCGGCGCCGATGCCCCGATGCCGCCACCCCACCGCCCCACCCGTCGGCTCGCAGACGATGGCGTGGGTCAACCCGTCGGCGAGCGACGGCGTCGCCAGGAAGCGCCGCATGCAGGTACCCGACCGCTCCTCGTCGCCCGAGAACAGTACGCCCACGCCCTGCGGCGCCCGGCCGGCGTCGCGCGCCAGCGCCAGCGCTTCCAGGATGGCGGCGATGGCGCCCTTGGTGTCGGAGGTGCCGAGGCCGTAGAGGCGTCCGTCCCGCTCGACGGCGGTGAACGGCGAGCGCGAATAGCCGCTGTTGGCGGGCACGGTGTCGAGGTGGGCGTTCACCAGCAGGCGCGGGCGCGCGGCCCCGAAGCGCGCGTAGACCATGGCGTGCGCGCCGACGTCGATGACGTCCACGGCGCTGGCTCCCAGCGCCGCCAGCTGGGCGCCGAGCGCCTCGACCATCGGGCGCTCGCGACCGGAGGGATTCTGGGTGTCGAACGAGACCCACTCTGAAAGGCGGCTGATGAGAGACATCGTGGCGACGGCCTAGCATAGAGGAGCGGCGCAGGATCTAAAGCCCCGCGCCGACCGTTTTATGGCCTCGTCGCGCCTGTGAAGGGGGTTTCCCTGTAAACTGCGCGCTGGATACGCGCCTTTTTCATGCTCCCGTCGCTCCCGTCCTCCCTCGTTGTCACGCTGGCGGTGGTCGTCTCGGCGCAAGCCGCCGCATGGGCGTCGCCGGAAGCGGTCGCTTTGCCTTCGCGGTCCTCGCCGGTGATGACCGCCGTGCGCACGAGCGCGCCGATGATCGTCGACGGCCGGCTCGACGAGGGGGCCTGGGCGTCGGCGCGGGTCACCGACGCGTTCACGCAGCAGTATCCGCTGGAAGGGGCTCCGCCCTCCGAACGCACCGAGCTGCGCGTCCTCTATGACGATCGCGCGCTGTACGTCGGCATCATCTGCTTCGAGAAGACGTCGCCGGTGGTCGCCCGCTTGACCCGACGCGACCGGGTCGTCGCCTCGGATCGGGTGACGGTCGACATCAGCAGCCGCGGCGATCGTCTGAGCGCTTTTCATTTCGGCGTGAACGCCGCGGGCGTGCTCGACGACGGCATCTACTTCGACGACACCAGCTATTCGGCCGATTGGGACGAGAACTGGGAGGCGAGCACGTCGATCGGACCCGCCGGCTGGAGCGCCGAGATCCGCATCCCGTTTCGCATCCTCCGCTTCGATTCGGCGCCCACCCAGCGCTGGGGATTCGAGGTCGAGCGTTACAGCGAGATCCGGCACGAGTGGGATCACTGGGCGTTTCGGCCCCGGGCGATGGCGGCCTTCGTCTCGGCGTTCGGCACCCTGGACGGGCTGACGGGCGTTCGACCGTCCCGGCCGTTCGAGCTGCGCTTCGGCGAGCTGTTGCGCCTGCGCTACCGGGATCCGGAGGTGGTGGCGGGCACCTTGGGCCAGACCCGTGACTGGGGGTGGTCGTTCGAGCTCAACGGAAAGGCCCATCCCACCCAGGGGACGACGCTGGACCTGACGGTGAATCCAGACTTCGGACAGGTCGAGGCCGATCAGGTGATCCTCAACCTGTCGAACTACGAGGTGCAGTACCCGGAGAAACGACCGTTTTTCCTGGAGGGCGTGGACACCTTCTCGACGCCGCGGACCGTGCTGTACACCCGGCGCATCGGGGCGCAGCCGGCCGATCCGACGCTGGGTACGAACGAGACGCTGGTCGACCACGTCGATCCGACGCGCATCTGGGCCGCCGCCAAGATGGTGGGGGCGGCCACGTCGCGAACCAACATCGGGCTGCTGACGGCGCTGACGGGGGAGAACGACGCCCAGATTCAAGAGCCGCCGCCGCCCAGCGGGCCCAGCCCGGGCCCACGCGTTTCGCGCGTGACCGATCCCTTCACGCTGTTCAATGCGCTGCGCGTGCGACGGCTGTGGGGCCAGGGGGGCGACGTGGGCTTGCTGGCCACGTCGGTGAACCGGTTCGAGAGCGCGGGAGTGCCCCGCCTCAAGAACGACGCGTATGTCGCGGCCGCCGACGGGCACTGGCATTCGCCCGCGGCGAACTACCTGCTCACCGCGCAGCTCGTCGCCGCGCTGCTGGAAGAAGGTCCGCCGCGTGCCCAGGTCGACGGCATCGCCACCGAGCCGGGGCACCTTTCGCTGGGCGGAACCGTGACCGCGGCCAAGCAGGGCGGCGAGCACTGGCTGGCCAGCACGTCGCAGGCGATCTCCGGCCGCCAGCTCGACTACAACGATCTCGGCTACCTCGACCGGAAGAACGACTACTTCGGCTACGCGGACCTGACCTATCGCACGCTGGCGCCCGGCTGGAAGACGACCGACACCTTCGCCGCGATCGCCGTGTCGCACCGCCAGACGCTCGACGGCATCTCGCTGGGCGACAACCTGAGCTTTCAGCTCGGCGCGACGTTCACGAACTTCTGGTCGACGAACATCAAGATCTACTATCACTCGGCCTACTTCGACGATCGCGAGGTGGGTGACGGCACGGCGCTCGAGCGCGCTTCGCTGGTGGGGGCGGAGTGGTGGACGGGGACCGATTCGCGGCGCCTGTTCAGCGGCGCGCTCTGGCTGCAGGCCTGGAACATCGCCGACGGGGTCGAGTACAACAGCGCCGCCAACATCCTCATCCGGCCGATCTCGCGGCTCGAGCTCGAGATCGATCCGACGGCGCTGTACACCAGCGGCGAGCCGCGGTTCGTCGCCAAGGACGCCGCGCTGGCCGGTGTCTATCACTTCGGCAAGCTGCGGGCGACGAACGTTGGGTTGATCTTTCGCTCGACGGTCGGTCTGTTGCCGACGCTGACGTTCCAGCTGTACGGCCAGCTGTTCCTGGCCACCAAGCACTTCTCGTCATTCATGACGGGAACGACCGACAGGCCCTTTCGCGCCGAGTTGCACCTGGCCAACCTCGCCCCGGATGCGACCCCGCCCGTCAACCCCGACTCGCAGCAGACGGTGCTGAACGTGAACGCCGTGCTGCGCTGGGAGTACCGGCTCGGCTCGGTGATCTTTCTCGTCTACACGCGATCGCAGAGCCCCACGATCCTCGTCACCTCGCCGGCGTTGCCGCGCCTCGATATCGCCCCTTTGCAGGGCAATCATGGGTCGACCGACGTGATCATGCTGAAGGCGTCCTACTGGTGGGGTTGAGGCGGCGCGCACCGACATCGCGGTAAGTCACCCCGCGCGGCGGTCCTGTTCGTCGCGCACACACGACCGCCTCACCCGAAGCGCCACGCGCGCGCGCAGCGCGAGCAAACCCCGGATTCACGCGGTTTGGCCGACCAGCCGTCGTTGGCATCGCGGGTGCAATTCAGCTCTGGCATGCCCCGACACACCGCCGGGGCCCAAACGGGAGGTCTCCACATGATCCGCACGAAGATGACGATGCTTGCCCTCGGTGTCCTGGCTCTTTCGGGTGTCTCGGCGATGGCGGCGACGAAGACCGGCCACCGGGCCGCGAAGACCAGCCACCAGCAGATGACGGCCGCCGTCACCGCTCCGGCGGAGGGCGCCCCCGCCACGGGTGACGCGGCCAAGCCGGCCGACGAGGGCAAGGAAGCAGGCAAAAAGGCCAAGAAGGCGAAGGGTCACAAGGCGAAGGACAAGGCGGCCGGTGGCGAGGCCGCTCCGGCGCCCACGCCCGAAGCCAAGTAAAGGGCGATGAGGCCGATGAGGCCGGAAATGCTGGTCGCGGCGAGGCCCCTTTCAGCCTCGCCGCGACCAGCCCGTTGTCGGGCCGGGGTTTCTTTCTCACGAAAGGTTGGTGTCAGGCGCGGGATCCATTATCCTCGCGCCAACAAATCGGTACTGGCGGTTCGTCCGCCCAGCGCCGGTTCCCGATCTTTCCTTCGAGTGAGGAGTCCCCATGAGAGTTGCCCCACGGCGGAGTCGATTTTCGAGCGCTGTATTGATCGGTATGTTGGCGTTGCCGGCGGCCGCGATTGCCGCACCCAAGCAGGTGGACAGCGACGCGGACAACGGTGGGGCGGACGAGCCGACGGAGTACCGGTTCGAATTCGGCGTCAACGCCGGCGCCCACTTCTTCAACAAGACGAGCGGCCTCGGTCGCGCCGTCGGTGATCCCTCGGGCCTCTCGCCGAAGACCTCGGTGGCGTTCGGTGGGCACCTGGCGCTGAATTTCAACCACTGGGTTTCAATCGAGGGCGAGGCCTTGATGATGCCGACGCACTCGCGCTTCTCGGACGCCGACAACGGCACGAAGCTGACGGTGTTCGGTTATCGCGGCAGCTTGCTGGTTCACCTGGTGCCGAACGGTCCGGTGCGTCCTTTCTTGATGGTGGGCTACGGTGGCATGTCGTCGATCTCGAATGACGGCAGCCGCGTTCCCAGCGATGACGACAGCGAATTGCACGCCGGCGTCGGCGTGAAGATCGCCATTGGCGATCACGCGGGTATACGCCTCGACGGCAGAATCCTGGTGCCGCCGGCGGTGTTCGGAAAGAGCATCCCCGTCGGCCACGAGACCGGCTACGAGGGTCCCGACTTCGAGGCCATGGGCAGCCTGTTCGTGAACTTCGGCGAGATCGAGAAGGTGAGCCGCACGATCGTCAAGAAGGAGGTCATCGTTCAGGCCCCGCCGACGAACCCGGATCCCGATGGTGACGGCATCGCCGGCAAGGCCGACAAGTGCCCCGACATCGCCGAGGACAAGGACGGCTTCGAGGACGACGACGGCTGCCCGGATCCGGACAACGACAAGGACGGAATCCCCGACGCCCAGGACAAGTGCCCCAATCAGGCCGAGACGGTCAACGGCATCGACGACGAGGACGGTTGCCCCGAGATCGACACCGATGGCGACGGCATCCTCGGCTCGCGCGACAAGTGCCCCGACGAGCCGGAGACGAAGAACGGCTACAAGGACGAAGACGGCTGCCCGGACGAGGTCCCGGCGGCGGTGAAGAAGTTCACGGGCGTCATCGAGGGCATCAACTTCAAGACCGGTCAGGCGGTCGTGCTGCCCGGCTCGTACTCGATTCTGGATCGGGCCATCGCCGTGCTGAAGGAGTACCCGGAGATTCGCATCGAGATCTCGGGTCACACCGACTCGAAGGGCAAGGCCGACTACAACCGAGATCTGTCGCAGCGGCGCGCCGACGCGGTGAAGGTGTACTTCATTGGCAAAGGCGTGGACGCCTCCCGGCTGACCACCATCGGCTACGGCATGGATCGTCCCATCGCCGACAACGGCACCGAGTCGGGCCGTTCGAAGAACCGCCGGACGGAGTTCCGTCTGCTGATGGGCGACGAGGGAACCCCCGCGTCGTCCGCCGCCCCGTCCCCCAAGGACCACGACTCGGGCCCGCCGCCGCAGAACTGAGCCGCGGGGTTCACATGAAAGCCCTCTTCCCGCTCGCGGGGAGAGGGTTGGGTGAGGGGCCGTCGACAAGGGGAGGGGAAGGTGAGGGTGCGGAATCGAATGAAGGCCGGGTTGGTTGTCGCGACGGCAATGATCGTCGCGTTGGTGGCGGTTCGTCTGTCCAGGGCCACGAGCCCCTGCAATCCCTACCATTCGGTCGCGCTGACGGGGACGCTGGTGGAGGTTCGCCAGGACGACGTCGTCGTGCCGGCCGGCGATCCGATCTTCTCGGCGCTGCCACCGACGCTTTGCTTCAAGGCGCCATTGGCTGGCACTCGTTCGGTCTTCGTCGCCGACTGTAACGATTCCCGATACCAGGCCGCTTTCCTGGTGGACCCCCCATGAGGTGGTCGCGGTGGCTTTCCATTCTCGCGGTCGGTCTCTTTGGGGCCTGCGGTAACACGGACCCGCCCCCCTGCCCCCAAGCAACCGAGATTCCGCTCCCCACGGGGACCGGACCAGCCCTTTCCGGGATGGGTTCTCTCGTGTCCCAGGCCTCGGAAGAACAGCTCACGATTTCATCGGACCGGACCTTTGCGGAGTATCGGTTCGTTCGTGATGGGCGCACGTATACGGCTCGCTACGCCTTGAGCCCGAATCCACCCCCCGTCGTGCTCCCGTTCGTCTTCGTCCAGCGTCCTCGTCCGCTTCCCGCGTGCGACACGCTCGCCGGCCGCGGTCCGATCATCGACGCGATCCAGCTTCGCCGGAACGGCGCCGTCGTGAGCAGCGGCGAGCAGGCCTATCTGTCCCTGGCGCGTTGCCCTGGACAGGGCCTCACGAACAAAGCGGCGGACGAATTGAACGGTCCGCCCGATGGGATCGGCGCCGCGCTGGCCGACGCGGAATACGGGTGGCGATGGGATGAAAAAGCCACGCTGCAGTCAGGTGACGACATCATCGTGACGGTGCTCGATTCGAGCGACCAACCGTTCGAGGTCTGGGCAGGGTCAGACGAGACGCAACCGACGATCAGCGTCGGGACGCTCAGTGGGTCTGGCAGCGTTCACGTGCCCTGACGGTCACAGGACGAACCGTTCCATGGCGATGGCGAAGCCCTCTTCGTCGTTGGAGGTCGTCACGCGGCGGGCGGTCCGCTGGACTTCACAGCTGGCATTTCCCATGGCGATGCTGAGGCCGGCATGCGCGAACATCAGCACGTCGTTGGGCATGTCGCCGATGGTGGCGATCCGCGCCGTCGGGATCGCGAGCAACTCCGACAGCCGCTTCACCACCGCACCCTTGTTGGCGTTGGGGTGGGTCACGTCGAGGTAGTAGGGCTGCGAGCGCGCCGCCGAGACGTGATCCCCAAACTCCTTGCGCACGTCGGCCTCGCACTGGGCCACGACCGGAAGATCATCGCCCACGCCGACGATCTTGACGATGCCGTCACGCAGATCGGCAAAGTCTGAAACGACGGTGGGCGGGAAGCGGACCGTGCGCTGCTCGCGATCGACGTGAGGCGCGTTCGGGTCGCCGAGCAGCCAGTCGGCGCCGCGGTAGACCCACACGTCGAGGTCGTGCTTGCGGATGGTGGCGATGAGCGGTTCCACCACCTCGGGCGGCAACGTCTGCTCTTCGATGGTCGAGAGATCCGGGGTGACCAGCAGACCGCCGTTGAACGCCGCCACGGGCGTCGTCAACGCGAGCGGCCCGATGAGCATGCTCATGCCCCGGGGGGGGCGGCCGCTGGTGATGGCGAAGGCGATCCCGGCCTCGCGCAGGCGTTGCACGGCGGCCTGGGCCCGCTCCGTCAGCGCCTTCTCCGACGTCACCAGCGTTCCGTCCACATCGGCGATGACCAGCTTGATATCACTCACGCGCGTCCCCCGTTTCGTTGCGTTGCATGGTACGTCAGGGCTGCAGGCGGGCGCGCCGCTCTCGCCACAGGCCGCGCGCCTGCGGCCAGACGCGAACGCCCTTGATCAGCACGACCACGATGGCGGCGCCCCACACCACCCAGATCGCCGCCCGCCAGTAGAGAAAATCGAACCGCTGGGTCGAATGCGCCGTCAGCAGGCTGGGCAGCCGCCCCTTGTGATCGAGCGCCAGGATGTCGTTCAGGATCGCCACCGTCACGTGCACCAGCACGCCGGCCCAGATGCTGCGCGTCTGGATCGCCAGCGATCCCAGCACGACGCCCGCGATCACCGCCGAGCACACCTCGAGGTAGGGCTTGCCGAAGTGAATCATCGAGTACGGCACCGCCATGGTGAAGATCGCCCCCACGCCGAAGATGCGGGTGGTGCGGATCCACCAGCCGCGAAAGAACATCTCCAGCCCGACGAACTGGCCGACGTAGACCACCTCCCACCCCAGAAACTCTACCCACGATCGCCCGGCGTGCGCGCAGATCGGGTAGTACGCGCCGAAGTCCGGCTGCCGCGACACGATGAGCAGGATCGGCACCATGAAGACGATGAACAGCGCGTACAGCCAGGCGTGCGCGCGCAGCCCCGACACCCGCAACCCCATGTCGAGGAGGCTGTCCTTGGGGAACGCGAAGCGCCACACCAGGTAGGGGGTCAGGTAACCCGCGATCCGGGTCACCGCCCACCACATCCGTCCGTAGTTCTCCCCGAAGAACGCCAGATGGGTGAGGACGCCGGGGTTGCGGTCGGCGTGGAGCCTCCGGGCGATGAAGGGCGCGACGCTCTCGTCCCAGAAGCGCATCTGACCGTAGTACTCCTGCATGGTCAGGATCAGGACGCCCAGGGTCAAGGTCAGCACCGGGCGGTAGTCGATCTTTCCCGCCGCGGCCAGGTCGCGGCGCATGGCCGTCGCGTCGGCCTCCAGTTCCCCCCAGGTTCGACGGAAGAACCAGTAGGCGAGCGGCGCGATCGCCAGCAGCATGGGAACCGGGAAGATCCACTTGACGACCGGAATTTCCAGCCAGCTGAACACGGGGAACGAGACATACCAGACCGCGGCCGTTCGGCGCTATGTTCCCCCTGCCATGGCCACCACTCCCGTCGAGACCGCGCCGTCGAAACCGGACGACAACCTCCCCCCGCGCCCCTCTCGCCTGGGGCACTTCATCCAGACGTACTCGGGCTTCCTGTCGAGCTTCGTCATCGGCGTGGCCGGCCTCGTCGCCACCTCGATCTGGCAGTACCGACAGTCGCAGACCGCAGAGCGCCAGGCTTACTCCGAACAGCAGATCGCCAAGACGAAGGCCGAGAACGACTGGCGCATCGCCCGGGCGGAGATCCTGGCGAAGAATCTGACGGTGCTGTCGTCCCAGGGCCCGGACACCGCCGATCAGCGCTTCGGTGTGCTGCTGTCGCTGACCCGGGGGAGCATCCTCGATCCCGAGCTGGCGGTCTCCTACGCGCTGGAGCTGGGCAAGGTCAATCCGGACTACATGCGCAGCGTGCTGGCCAGCACGTCGGAGAAGAACTACACGCAGCTCGAGCACGCCTTCGTGCTGACTTGCCTGCAGCGGTTCGGCGTCGAGCGCGCGGCGGCCATCTGCAAGGATGACAAGCTGTCCGACCGCTCGGACGCCATCGCCCAGCTGATTCAGGACGAGCTCGACGCCACGAACACGGTGGGTGCGGCGCCGACCACCGGAGCAGCGGCCGCCCCTGCCGGCGCGGCGACGAGCGCGGTCTGGTCGCAAGCGGGGCCCATCGGGCTGTTGCACGAGGAGCGCGAGGTGCAGGCGCACCCGGCGACGTTGATGTGGCTGTTCGAGCCCTACTTGCAGGACCTGTACGAACGCCGTCAGTGGAAGGAGATCGACGCGTTCGAGGGGGCGAGCGTGGGGGCGCGCCTGATCGCGGCGCTGGTGCTGGCCACGGCCCGGACCGGCGAGCTGGTGCCCAGCGCCGAGCAGGCGGCGCTGGTCGCCTTTCACACCGAGCGCCGCAAGTGGTTGGTCTCGTACATGTACGGGCGCAGCTGCGATTCCGAGTGTCGTGGCAAGCTGATCGACGTCATGGTCTCGACCTATGGCGAGGCGCAAGGCGACTACGACGAGGCGCTGCGCAAGCTGGTCCTGCTGTCACGCGCCGAGGCCGGACCGGCGATGGCGCAGCTGCACGCGCGTCTGCTGTGGTGCCAGGTGGACGGCGACGATCTCGAGGAGTTCCGGGATCGCGTCCTGGTGCCGGCGCTGGTGACGGCGCTGGGGACGCCCGCGCTCGATCATGCGATCCTGGATGACCTGGTGGGGCTGGTGGCGCTGGTGCCGGAGCCGCAGGCGCCCGCCGCGACCGAGACGGACGCTGATCGCGTGCGGCGGATGACGGCGGGCGTGGCGGCCTGGAAATCGATGACCGCCGCCCTCGAGAAGGCCGGCGAGAAGGTGAACAAGGCGTTCATCGCGCGACGGGCCACCATCAAGCGCGAGCGCGCCAACCCGCCGCCCATGATCAAGAAGGTCAGCTTTTGCACGGCGGCCGCCACGGACAACCATCCCGCCGCGACCCTGAACCAATGAACGCGATGAACGAGACGCCATGGCTCTGGGGGATGACCCGCTACCAGTGGACGGTGCTGTTCGCCGCCTGGCTGGGATGGGGCTTCGACGTGTTCGACGGCCTGTTGTTCAACTACGTGGCGCCGAACTGCATCCCCACCTTGCTGGGGCTGGTCATCGGCTCGCCGGAAGCGAAGAAGGCGACGCTGTTCTGGGGGGGGACACTGACGTCCGTGCTGCTGCTCGGCTGGGCGGCGGGCGGCATCCTGTTCGGCGCAATCGCCGATCGGATCGGGCGCACCCGCACACTGATGTTGACGATGCTGTTCTACGCGCTGGGTACGGCGGCCTGCGCGGCCGCGCCTAACCTGCCCGTTTTGATCCTGTTTCGCGTGATCGCCAGCCTGGGGATCGGCGGCGAATGGGCGGCCGGCGCCGCCATGGTCGCCGAGGTCGTTCCCGAGAAGCGGCGGGTCGAGGCCGGGGCGCTGCTATATACGTCGGCGCCGATCGGGCTCTTCCTGGCCACCTTCGTTAACTTTCAGATCGCAGGCGTGTTCATGAAGGCGTCGCCCTCCACCTCGTGGCGCTACGTGTTCCTGTGCGGCCTGATCCCGGCGGCGGTGGCGTTCGCGATTCGCAGCTTCGTGCGCGAGCCCGAGCCCTGGAAGCGGGCCTCCGCCAGCGCGCCGCCGCCGCGTATCCGCGAGCTGTTCACCCCCGCCGTGCGGCGGCTGACGCTGAGCGGGTTCGTCATGGCCCTGGTGGCGTTGATCGCCTGGTGGACCTGCGCCGCGTTCCTGGCCATGGTGGCGAGCGGGCTGGCGCAGGCGGCGGCCAAGCAGCGCGGCTTCGATGTTCCGTCGACCTTGGCGCTGGTCGAGAGCTGGAAGGCGCGCACCACCAGCTTCTTCAACTTCGGGGGGCTGCTGGGGACGTTGCTGACGATCCCGGCCGCGAAGTATCTGGGCCGCCGCAAGATGTTCGGCATCTACTACGCGCTGTCGGCGGTGGCGACTTACTGCACGTTCGGCCTGGATCTGCAGCCGGAGACGCGCCTCTTCCTGTATTTCTTCGAGGGGCTGACGGTGTTCGGGGTGTTCGGCGCCTTCACGTACTACCTGCCCGAGCTGTTCCCCACGCGGCTGCGCGGAACGGGCGCCGGCTTCTGTTACAACATCGGGCGCGTCATCACGTCGGTGGGGCCGTTCGTGGTGGGGCACGTGGCCGCGCGCGGCGCCGACGCGCTGGGGGCGGCGTTGAAGGTGCTGACGGCGGTGGCGATCTTTCCGGCGGTCGGCTCGTTGCTGGCGCTGTTTGCCCCGTTCATTGTCGAGACCAAGGGGCGCGCGCTCGACTGACGGCTCCCATGCGCCCAGGGTCCAAGGTGTTCGCGCTCGTGCCGCTCTTGCTGTCGCTGGGGGCGTGTCGCTCGGCAGCGCGCGGGGATGGGCCCGACGCCGTCAAGGCTGGCGCCTCCGATGGCCCGGCCGGCCCGACCATCGAGCTTCGCCTGCTGACGAAGCATTCGCGCTATGTCCTCGCGGGGGACGAGGCGCGCATCGAGGCGACCCTGCGCCAGATCGAAGCGGCGGCGGACGCCGAGAATGTCGTGCCTCCGCGCTACCCCGAGCCGCCGCAGGTCGACCTGACGTTGCGGCTCACCAACCGCGCGAAGGCCAAGGTGGCGTTGTGGTCGGGCGGCGATCCCGTGCGCGTGCTGCTGCGGCTGGCCGGTCCGGGGGCCGTGACGGTCACCCCGCGCGTCTTTCACACGATGGAGATGCGTCCGCCCACGGTGGTGACGCTCTCACCGGGGGAGTTCTTCGAGATTCCCATCGCGCGCCTCGAATACGGGGAGCGCGGTGACGGCGAGCGGGCGTACTGGACGCGCCCCGGCAACTACGCGCTCGTTCCGTCGTTCGAGACGGCGACCCGCCCGGCTCTCCCGGGCAGCAAGGTCGATGACGACGGCTTCGCGCCCGTGACGCTGGTGGGGCCGCCGCTCGCCATTCGCGTCGACGAACGTTGACCCGCTACGCGACGCGGGCGCGACGGCTACGTTCGGTGCCCCGGCCCCGTGGCGACCGCTCACCGGTGGCGCTGCCGGCCCGCTCGCGTATGGCGGCGATGAGCCGCGCCTCCATCGCTTCGTCCACGCCCAGCACCGAGCGCCCTTGCAAGATCGCGGCGACGATCTCGTCGCCGCCCACTTCCCCGGCGTAGATCCCCTCGCGCTTGGCCAGGGCGTTCGCGAAGCGAACGATGTTGGCGCAGGCGTTCGGACCCTGATTCTGGTCGTAGGCGTCGCAGCCGAGGATGGCGTCCGCGATGCCGGCCGGAAGCTTCCAGGTCGTGGCCACCGTGGCACCGACGCCGCGATGCGATTCGGCGACGGTCTTCTTCCACAGCGACTCGGTCATCCAGGGGGCGTCCAGCTCATCGATCAGCTTGCGCTCCGCCTCCAGCAGCAGCCCGGCGACGATCGGCTTACCGATGTCGTGCATGAGCCCCGCCAGATAGGCGACGTCGGGATCGACGCGGGTCACCAGCCCCGAGGCGAGATCGCGGGACAGCAGCGCCACCGCCAGGCAGTGTTCCCAGATCTGCTTGAACGTCTGGCGGATCCCGGCGCTGCGCGAGGTGAAGACCTGGCAGGCTGCCAGCTCGACCAGCAGGATGCGCATCGGCTTCACGCCGATCTGGCTGATCGCCTTCTCCAGCGTCGTCACGGGATCGCGGCGCGAGTAGGCGGCGCTGTTGACGACGCGCAAGATCCTGGCGGCGATCACCGGATCCGGCTCGATGACGCGCGCGATGTCGGCGAAGGTGGTGTTCGGATCGCGCAGCACGTCCAGCGCCTTCAGCGCGACCAGCGGCATCGACGGCAACTGCAGCCGGTTCTCGTTGATCCGGCGCATGATGATCGTCGACAAGGTCTTGCCGACCTTCTTGGCCTGCACGCGCTCGGTTCGTTGCGCCTCGGCGCCGGCCACGGGCAGCGCGGTCTGCGGCAACGAAGGGGTGGGCGCGACCAGCTGCCCCACGGGCAGCAACGCCTTGTCGAGGGCGCGCCGGAGCTCGCGCATTCCGGGCCAGCGGGCGTCGGGGTCGCTGGCGATGGCGCGCATGATGACGTCGGAAAGCGGCTTCGAGACGTCGGGGTTCCGCTCGTGCGGGGGCATGGGGGGAAGCGGCGCCTCGTTGGCGCGGGCGCGATCGCGGGCGCGCATCCAGGGGGGGCTGCCCACCAGCATGTGGTAGCCGAGCACGCCCACCGCGTACATGTCGGTGGCGGGCCCCGGGGACGAGCCGGCGGCCAGCTCGGGCGCGACGTAGGGGGAGAGCGACTCGGCGGGGCGCGACTGCAGGGTCGTCGCGCCGAAGTCGAGCACCTTCACGAAGTCGGGATAGTCGGCGCTGTTGGTGATGAACACGTTCTCGGGCTTCAGGGTGTCGTGGGACAGGCCGCGATCGTGGGCCGCCCCCAGGGCCGACGCGATCTGCACCAGCAGGCGAACGGCGGCGGCCTCCTCGAGGACCTCGACCCGCTCCAGGCGCTCGCCGAGCGATTCGCCCTCCAGCATCTCCATGACGACGAAGGTCAACTCCCGGGAGCTGGCGGGAGCCGCGGGGTCGGGCATGCGCCCCACATCCAGGACATCGACGATGTTGGGGTGGCGGATGCCGCTCGCCACCTTGAGGTGGGTCAGGAAGCGGTCCAGGAGGGGGCCGTCACTGAGCTCGGGGGCGAGGACCTTTATGGCGGCGCGGCGACCGATGACGGGGTGCTCCGCATAGTAGACCGTCCCGGTCGGGCCGGCGCCCAGCTCGGTCACGACCCGGTAACCGCCGATGAGTTCTCCGATCACCTCGCGGATCTCGGCTGCTCGGGGGGTGATCTTGATGGATTACGGTTTGGGCGGCCGTCTGGGGCGCTGCCATGGCCGGTTGGTCCAAGGGCCTGTCATGGCTGGAATCACGGCTTGTACCCCGCTTCTCGCTGGCTGCGAATCGCGAGAACGAAGACAGTGTCGATCTCGTCGATGTAGCAATAGAGCGCGACGTAACCACGAGAGCGCCGGCCGATGATCAACTCGCGCTGGCCGCCCTCCGCGGGCCTCCCGATGAAGGGGTTTTGTTCGAGGACGGCAACGGCCTGAATGATCCCGTGGATTCGCGCGGAAACGTTGGCGGCGTCGTTGTGGGCGAGGTGATCCACGATGCGGTCGAGGTCGTCGGCGACCCCCTCGGCGAGCTCCAGACGCGCCATTCCTAGCGCGCCAGTTTCCTGGCGACCGGACGCCGGGGCGACTTCCCGGCAAGGCGGTCCTCGAGATAGCCGCGCATTTCCGACCAGGGGATCGCCTTCCCCGTGGAGGCGATGGTGAGGTAGCGCTCCGCGGCGATCTCGCGAAATCCGGCTCGCCGCTCCTCTTGCTCCGCCTTTTCGGCGATCGCCTCCAGGATGAATCCGTGCGCCGTCTTGCCGGACCGCTTCGCGGCGGTGGCAACCCTGGCTTTCAGCTCCTGCGGTAGACGGATGGTGGTGGTCGACATCGCGCGCTCCTTGGATGTTGAGCCCAGCGTAGCACACATGTGCTACGCGCACCGCTCGCGCCCGCTCGCCTGTACCCGCTCCGCTCTGGCTGTCCTGGAACGAAAAACGGACGCGAACCAGAGGTCCGCGTCCGTTCCGACGTCATTTTTGCTGCTGAATCAGAGCGCCGTCAGGCGCGGGTCCAAGCCCAGGGAGGCTCGGCTTCGCCGAGCCGGCCCCAACAGCAAAAGGGGGGTCACGTAGGGGGGACGAAGTCCCCCCTACGCGTCATTTGTCCTTGCTGACCATGTACTGGAGCAGGTCGACGCAGCGGTTGCTGTAGCCCCACTCGTTGTCGTACCAGCTGACGAGCTTGAAGAAGTTCTTGTTCAGCTCGACGGAGCTGCCCGCGTCGTAGATGCTGCTGCGGGCGTCGTGGATGAAGTCGCTCGAGACGACCTCGTCCGTGGTGTAGCCGAGGATGCCCTTCAGGTAGGTCTCGCTGGCGCGCTTCATCGCCGCGTTGATCTCGGCGATGCTGGTCTCCTTCTCGGTCTTGAACGTCAGGTCGACGACCGAGACGGTCGGGGTGGGGACGCGGAAGGACATGCCCGAGAGCTTGCCCTTCACCTGCGGCAGCACCAGCGCCACGGCCTTGGCGGCGCCGGTCGTCGACGGGATGATGTTGATGGCCGCGCTGCGGCCGCCTTTCCAGTCCTTCTTCGACGGGCCGTCGACGGTCTTCTGGGTGGCGGTGTAGCTGTGCACGGTCGTCATCAGGCCCTCGGAGAGCCCGAATCCTTCCTTCAAAACGACGTGGACGACGGGGGCGAGGCAGTTCGTGGTGCAGCTCGCGTTCGACACGATGTTGTGCTTCGACGAGTCGTAGTTCTCGTGGTTCACGCCCATGACGATGGTGATGTCTTCGTTCTTGCCCGGCGCGGAGATCATGACCTTCTTGGCGCCCGCGGCGATGTGGCCCTTGGCCTTCTCACCCTCGGTGAACAGGCCCGTCGACTCGATGACGTAGTCGACGCCCAGCGCCTTCCACGGCAGCTCGGCCGGGGTCTTCGCGCTGACGACCTTCACGTCCTTGCCGTCGACGACCAGCACGTCATCCTCGGCCTTGTCGGGCGACGACTTCTTCGACGTCACGGTGCCCTCGAACTTGCCCTGGATCGAGTCGTACTTGAGCAAGTAGGCGAGATTGTCGGCGGGGACGATGTCGCCCACGGCGACGACCTCGACCTCCTTGCCGAACAAGCCCTGCGTGTAGAGGGCCCGAAACACGAGCCGTCCGATGCGACCGAAACCATTGATGGCGATGCGGGTCATTTGCTGTTTTCTCCTGTAATTTTCGTTCGACCAGGAATCTATACCCCCCCGGAAGAGGTCGGCAAGCCGGTAGGCGCAATCACTTGCACGCGAGCCGCCCCGAACGTGGGCTGGAATGCACGATTTCATCTCTCAACGGGACAGGGGCGGGCGCCAGGCCAAGAGATGGGATGAGCCGTCGCGGAACGCCGGTGACACCCGTGCAGGGACCATGAAAAAGCTGTCCATCGGCCTGTTCGGCTTCCTGTTCCTGTCGGCTTGCTCGGAACACCAAGGGTCCGGTCTGGACGCGTCGCCGGGCTCAGGAGGAGCCATGGCCGCCACCGGCGGCGCGCCGGCCCCGACCGGCACGGGCGGAGCGACCAGCGCAAGCGGAGGGATGGTCGGCTCTGGAGGGACGGGGACTGGCGGCACCGTGGCGACCGGCGGAGCCGCCAGTGGCGGCGCGCCGTCGTCGAGTGGCGGCTCCGGTGGTGGAGGCGCGGCCGGCACGGCCACGGGCGGCAGCATCGCCACGGGGGGCAGCGTCGCGACGGGCGGTCGCGTCGGGACGGGCGGCAGCGTCGCCACGGGCGGCAGCGCCGTCGGCGGAGGGCGAGGCGGCGCGCCGAGCGGGGGACGGGGCGGCGTGACGGCCGCGGGCGGCGCGTCCGCTTCGGGTGGCGCCACGGGGGCGGGTGGTGCCGCGACCGGGCCGGTCGAAGCGAAGCCGACGGGGTATGGCCAGGCGACCACCGGCGGGGGCAACGCGCCCGCCGTGACCGTCTCCAACATGGCCGCCCTGCAGGCCGCCATCGACGCCTACGCGGGTTCGGGCGGGCTCGTCCTCGACTACACGGGGCACTTCGCCTTCTCGTCGATCACGGACCCCTGCACGCAGTGGAACCTGCGGGCGCAGGTGGTCGAGATCAAAAAGAAGAACGACATCACCATCCTGGGCGCGGACGGCTCGAGCGCGAACTTCGGGCTCCACATCGCGTCGTCCTCGAGCAACATCATCGTCCGCAACATGACATTCGGCCTGCTGCCCGGAGGCGACGCGTCCGACGCCATCTCGGTCGAGGGCATGAGCAGCGGCTTCCCCACGGACATCTGGATCGATCACAACGAGCTCTTCAGCTCGATGGCCGATTGCGCCGGGGCCGGGGACGCCTCGTTCGACGGGCTGCTCGATCTCAAGAAGGGCGCCGACCGGGTCACCGTCTCGTACAACTACTTTCACGATCATCACAAGGTCAGCCTCAACGGTTTCAGCGACAGCGACGACGCCGTTCGCCACATCACGTTTCACCACAACGTGTTCGAGAATGTGGGGTCTCGCACGCCGCTGCAACGCCACGGCTACAGTCACATCTACGACAACGCGTTCTCGAAGATCGCCACCTCGGGCATCAACGTGCGCATGGGCGGCTACGCGCTCGTCGAGGCCAACGCCTTCGAGAACGACGAGAACCCGGTCACCTCGCGCGACAGCACCGCCGTCGGTTTCTGGGAGCTGCGCGACAACACCGTGAAGACGCCGGCCGACTTCTCCACCTACGGGATCACCTGGACCGCCAGCTCGTCGTCGCCTAGCAAGGACGCCACCGACTGGACCACCACCGCGGCGTTCCCCGTCGCCCTGGGGTACACCTACAAGGCCGACCCTGCGGCGTGCCTCACTGGTCGCCTGGCGGCCGTCGCGGGCGCCGGCAAGCACCTGGCCACGCTGGTCTGCCCGTAAACGCGGTCTGCGCGTCGCGTCGCTGGTCGCCCTCGAGCCCGGGCGGCTACGATGGACACGGCGGACCGCGCCTGAGAGATTACCGTCGTGGCGTCGAACCGGGACCCGGAGTCCGAGGTCAAGGTGCTGAGGGAGCGCGTGGCCCAGCTCGAGAGCGCCATGTCGGCCCGCACGGATCCCTTGCTGCTATCATTGCTGCAGAACGCGGCTTCGTTTCTCTCCGTCGTCAACCCCGAGGGGCGCTTCCTGGCCACCGGACGCGAGTCCGAGGCGTTCGGCTCGGTCCTCGGCAGCAGCGTCTTCGAATTCACACCCCAGGGCTCGCACGAGGTCCTTCGTCAGGCGCTGGCCCAGGCATGCGAAACCGGGCGTCCGCTCACCTACGAAGCGGGCGGCCACGGCGAGAATGGCGAGCCCGACCACGTGTACCATGTTCGCGCGGTGCCCGTCGTCACCGAGGGCGTGGTCCAGGCGATCGTGCTCGTGCCGACCGACATCACCGAGCGCGTGCGCCTGGAGCGATCGCTCCGCGAGAGCAACGACAACTTGCGCATGGCGGTGGATGCCTCGGGCATGGGCTTCTGGCGCTGGGACATTCCCCACGATCGCCTGGAGTGGGACCCGCGCCTGCGTGAGATCTTCGGTGTCGAACAGACGCCGACCGACTATTCCGACTTCCGGAAGCTGATCCATCCAGAGGATCTGCCGGCGCTGGAGGGTGCCGTCCGCCATGCGTTGGAGCAGGGCACATACCCCACGCTCGAGCACCGCATTTACCGCGGGAACGATGGCGCGGAGCGCTGGATCCTGGCGGCCGCCATGGTGAAGCGCGACGAGGCGGGGAAGCCCCAGCTGCTTCTGGGCGGCGGGCTCGACATCACCGAGCGCAAGCAGCTCGCGCGCCAGATGGCGCTCGCGGAGCGTGTGCAGGCCGTCGGTCAGCTCGCGGCAGGCATCGCCCACAACTTCAACAATCTGCTGGCGGTGATCATCCCCACCCTGTCGATGGCCATCGAGCGACCGACTCCCAGCGATCCGACCTCGTTGAACATGGGATTGACGGCCGCGCAGCAGGCGCGTGATCTCATCAAGAGCATGCTGGCCCTGACGGCCGCGCCGGACGTGCTCGGGCGCGGCAGCGCGGATGCCGGCGAGGTGGTGAAACGAACCGTCGCCATGGCGCGTGCCACGTTTCCACGGGAGATCACGTTCTCCTGCAGCGTGGAGCCGTCGGCGGTGCAGGTCGGCATGCCGGCCGGTAACCTCGAGCAGGTCATCCTCAACCTGCTCACCAACGCCCGCGACGCCGTGGAGGAACAGCCCGGCGGAGCGGCCGAGATCCAGGTGGCGGTCAGGTATCCGCCTGCCGTGCCCGAGGTCGTCCGCATCTCGATCTCCGACTCGGGCGCCGGGATGACGGACGAGACGCGGTGTCGCATCTTCGAACCGTTCTTCACGACGAAGACGCGCGACCGGGGCACGGGGCTCGGGCTCGCGACCGTAGCGGCGCGCGTGCGAAACGCAGGCGGCACCGTCGCCTGCGTCAGCCAGCACGGGCGGGGGACCACCTTCACCGTCGAGCTTCCGACACGGCCGACCCCTGGGGAGGGTCCGGCGCTCGAACCCGCCGCGCCGCCGCCGCGCATGTCGGGGCGCGTTCTGGTCGTGGACGACGAAGACATGGTGCGCGGCATGCTGAGGCGGGTGTTCGAGAGCAGGGGGCTCGAGGTCCACGAGGCCGCGAGCGCCGCGCAGGCACGGGCCGTCCTCGAGCGGCGGACGGTCGATCTCGTGTTCCTCGATCATTCCATGCCCGCGGAGTCAGGCCTGGCGGCGCTCCCATCGCTGCGCGCCCTGACATCAGCGCCGGTGATCCTGTTCACCGGCCATGCGCCCGAGTTGCCGGACGACGTGGCGACGCTGCTGAGAAAGCCCGCCAATCCCGACGAGATCCTGCGGACCGCGTACGAACTTTTGTCCCGGACCGGTGCCCGCGAGGCGTGAGCACGTCGATTCGTTCTGGATGCCGCCGGGTCGAGGCGGATGATTGCTGAAACGTTTCCTTCGACCTACCCTTCGGGCGTGGCCACTCTGCGGCTGACCCTGAAGGAGTTCCGTGCGGGCGTAAGACTGCCGACCAATCAGCAGCACACCGTGAAGGTCGTGCTCAGCGTCGATCGTGTTCGGCTGCTCGGGATGTTCTTCAACCTCGACAAGTGCTTTCTGCTGCCGTCGGCGATGCACGGAATCCGGGAGCTGAGGAATCAATACCGCAAACGCCCGGGCAGCAACTTGCTGATCGTCGGCCACACCGATACCTCAGGCCAGGACGAGTACAACCTCACGCTTTCACTCGAGCGGGCCAAGGCCGTGGCCGCGTACCTGACCGACGCGGTCGCCGACTGGCAGGCGTTCTTCGCCACCGACAAGCCCGCCGGGAAGCGATGGGGACTCCTCGAAGTGCAGCACATGCTGACGGCGCTGCCCGAGGGCGAGGCGCCGTTTTACGACGGGAAGCCCAACGGGGCCGATGACAGCCGTTCGCGCGCCGCGGTGCGGTTGTTCCAGGCATCCCAGAAGCTACAAGAGGACGGCGTCGCCGGTCCGCTCACGCAAAAGGCCCTCATCCGGTCCTATATGTCCCTCGATGGGACCACCTTGCCCGCGGGCATCGCGCTGACCACCCACGGTTGCGGCGAGAACTTTCCAGTTGATGAGACCGGGGACGGGGTGCGTTCGCCCGAGAACCGGCGCGTCGAGATCCTTTTCTTCGAGGGCCCGATCAAGCCTCCACCCGCCGGGGAGACTTCCGCGCGCGGGTCTTCGGATTACCCGGCGTGGTTGAAGCAGGTCACGCAAACGATCGACCTCGACCTGGGAACGGCGTCCACGGAGGCGTCGCTCGTGTCCCGGTATGCCCTCGATCGCTTCGAGGAGTTCGCGTCGTCTTTGGAGAAAGACGAGTTCGTCGCCTGGGCCAGTGCCACCTACGGCTCTGACATTCCCCTGAGCGCCTACCAGTCGCTTTTCGATGACCTGGCGAACGGGGCGCAGGTGCCCCCTGACATTCAGCTCGTTCCCGGTGGAATCGACGGCAAGGACGGCGCGTACGACGACGCCACCCAGGAGATCGGGGTCCGCGAGGAACTGGCCCTGGCCGCCGAGACCGATCCCGCTTCCGCCGGACAGCTCATCGTGGTGCTGATGCATGAGTTCGGTCATCACGTCGATCATCTCTTGCGGCACCACTACTCCCAGGCGGGTGGAGACGCCCAGGGCGAGGAAGGTGCCCTGTTCGCTTACGGGATCACCGCATTGCACCACGTGGACACCGGCCACGTGCCGTTCGCGACCCTGACGCGCGACGGAAACGACGTCGAGTTGGCGCTCGATTTCCCCGAGTTCAACCAGGCCGTCACCGACTATCTGTCCGATCCGCAGGCTCAAGAAGATGCGAAGCGGGATAGCGTGGAATTCTTCGGCGCGGGCCGAGGGAACCCCAAGTTTCCGAAGTCGTCGTTCGGTCATCGCAGCATCGAGGACGGGCTGGGGACCGCCGATCCGGTGTTCTTCACGGCGGCCATGAGGGATCAGATCTATTTCGGCAACTGGTTGCGCGACTTCTCACAGTTCAACGATCCATCCTGGCTGCGCTTCCTGCAGAACCGGTACGTTTCCGGGGGCAAGAACGCCCGGGAGCTCATGACCGAGCTCCTCGATCTGGCTGCCATGAGTGACTTCGACGAGACCGTCACCCCATCCGCGCACGTGGCCGGCGTGTTTCACGTGACGACCGCGAAGCTGGGCGTCTACCGGCCAGAGGAGCACATCGACAACCCGGAGGACATCACCGACGGCAGCGCGGTCGATCCGTTGTTCCACGGGCCATGCCTCAAGGGTAGTCCAGAGGTCGCGATCGATCCTGCCACGGGTTTGAAGGCCTACATCGCGACGCGCGGCAGGGGGTTTGTGACGGCATCGGACTTCGTCGAGCGGAGCCTTCGGGCTGCCTTGGCAGCCGGCTTCACGCCGGAGGGCCGCCGCCTGTTCGGCCAAGCGCTGCACACGTTGGAGGATCTCTTCGCTCACAGCAACTTCGTGGAGCTGTCGTTCATTCGCTTCGGTCACACGGCGGTCTATCCATGGGTGGGGTCCGCAGCCCGCATCACCGTGGTCCGGAACGGCGCGCCCCAGACCCGGATTCCCATGGTGACGGGCGTGTTCGGCGAGGTCGACACCGGCGTGAGCGCCGGCTCTGCGATTGGCGAGGGTCTGCAGCACCCGATCGAGTGCAAGGCCGGGGAGTTCTCGGCCTCGTCCGTGGCGACGTTGAAGCTGCTCGAGGCGGTCACGAAGGACGGCGGCAAGGCCATCGAGAGCCTGTTCACCCAGCTGCACGAGCTGGAGAAGAAGTACCCGGAGTACGCGACCTTCCTGTGCCGGACCACGGACGACGTTCGCGAGTGGATCAGGACCAGGATGGGCACGGCGATGCGCGAACAGATCAAGCGCCTCGACGCAAAAGAGAAAGCGTTCTTCGACGATCCCGCGTCGACCGCGCCGACTCACAGCCAGCTGGCCAAGGATCACGATGATCATCCGTTGCACGTCATCGCGGCGCAGTCAGCGCGCATGATGGTGACGGACGTCGGAACCGCGATGCGCGACGCGTGGCAGGGCCAACTTGCCGCTGACGGGCTCGTGAAGCGTGCCCTCGCCTACCTCGTGCATCCGGATGACGTGGACATGCTGCAAGCCCCCGGGCCAGGACAGGTCCTGGGGCAGCTGAGCGCCTTCGCCGATAGCAATCCGACGCTCATCCACGAGCTCGACTTTCCGTCGTCGAAGTTGCGCTTCCTGGGCGCCATTCACGCGCAACGCGAGGAGCAGCTCGACGACGCCCGCCAGCTGTATGCTTTGAATGATGAGAATGCCGACCGTACGGCCGAGCTCACGCCGATTGTCTGAGCGTCTGGTGGTGGCGGTGTTGTGGGCGGTGGCCTTGGGGGGCGCCCCAGCTCCGGGTGGCGCCGCAGTGCCACCGGGAACTGCGCCGCCGAAAGGAGCGCTGGCAACGGGCGCGGACCCGGCGGGAGGTCCGCGGCTCGAGCTGAAGGGAAACCTGATCTGGTACAACGGCGCGCGCCTGCGCTTCGGTGATCGTCTCGAGACCTGGACCGCTGCGTTGGGACGGGCGACGCGCCAGTCTCCTGGCGGGTGCGCCTGGTCCTGGGACCAACTGGGCCTCGATGTGAGGGGGCGTTGCTCTCCTGACGGTCGGACCTACGTCTCCGGGGTCACCGTGCATTTCGGCAAGTTGCACCAGCCGAGCCACGGCGTGTTTCCGGGCGTCTTCGTGCTCCAGAACGTCACATTCTCGGGCGCACCCGCGTTGACGGTCGTGCAGAAGAGTCTGGCCGTGGACACGCCGCTCGTCGGGCGAGGCCGGGGCATCTGCCCGGAGTCGGCGGCCATGACCGAGCTCAGCGGCCCCGATGGCTTCGGCGTTCGGGTGTATGCCGTACTCGACATGCCCGATGATCCTCGGCTCCCATCGGGGAAGTCATGTGATGGCCAGGTGATCGACGCGCTCGAAATCGATGGATCCTGGTCGGACTAGTGCACCGCCGTCGAAATAGCGTCACGTTCGGCCGACGATCCGCGCCGGCCGCTTCGTTGCTCCTCCTCACAATACCTACGGGTATTCCTCGTCGTCGCGCCTCGCGTCCGGCGCGGCTTGTCGGCCTCGGCGTTGAC
>DASYCK010000084.1:0-16924 GCA_036500205.1 Polyangia bacterium
GTGATCGGTTCCAAGACGATCTATCTGTCGAACGCCACCAGCCGGTCGATGCGCTTCCAGGAGATGTTCTGGAAGACCGGCCGCCTCGACGACATCTGGCGGGCCACCGAGGCGTCGAAACCGTCGCCCGTCAGCGAGGTGTTTCGCGCGGGGTACACCGAGCTCGCCAAGCTGCAGAAGCGCCGGCAAGAGCAGACTTCGGATCCCACGGCCGGCGACGACCTGATGGGCGACATCGAGAGCATCGAGCGGGCGCTGACCCGAGCCCGCACCACTGCCATCACCGAGATGGAGAGCCGGGTGCCACTGCTCGGCACGACCGCCAGCGCGGGGCCGTTCATCGGTCTGTTCGGCACGGTGTGGGGCATCATGAACTCGTTCCGCAACATCGGCGCGAAGGGGGCCGCCAACCTGGCCACCGTGGCGCCCGGTATCGCGGAGGCGCTCGTCGCCACCGCCATCGGCCTGATGGCGGCCATCCCGGCCGTCATGGCCTACAATTACTTCTCGCGGAAGATTCGCGTGATCTCCTCCGAGATGGAAACCTTCTCCAGCGACTTCCTCAACATCGTCCGGCGGAGATTCTTTTAGCCATGTCGATGAGCAGCGGCCCGCAGGGAGGGTCGATCACCGAGATCAACGTCACGCCGCTGGTGGACGTCATGTTGGTGTTGCTGATCATCTTCATGGTGACGGCGCCGATGCTGCAAACGGGGATCGACGTCAACCTGCCGCAGGCGAAGGCGCAGACGATCCCCGACGACGAGGGAAAGCTGATCCTGACGGTGACCAAGGACAAGCGGGTGTTCCTGGGCAAGCTGCAGATCCCCTGGGACGACGTGGAGAAGTCGCTGAAGAACAACGCCAAGCTGAACGCCGATAAAGAGCTGTACCTGCACGCCGATCGGGCGCTGCTGTACGGCGACGTCGTCAAGATCATGGCCGCCGTGAAGCAGGCCGGCGTGGACAAGCTGGGGATGGTCACCGACCCGCTGGAGTGATCGTGGAACGTACGGAGATTCGTCGCGGACGGCGGGGCAATTTCGTGGGGCTGCTGGTCACCATCGCCCTGCATGGAGGCGTGCTGGCGGCCATCGCGCTGGCGCACGGGCAGGAACAGCCTCCGTTGATCGTGCAGCACGACTTCGTCAGCGCCGAGATGGTGAAGCTGGGCAAGCCGCGCGACAAGTTCTGGCTGCCCCGCATCACCCAGCCGCCGCCACCGAAGGCCCCGCCCGACACGCTGAAGGTCTCCGAGGATCCCAACGCCAAGGCAGCACCAAAGGAGGCGCCCAAGCCCGAGGACAAGAACATCAAGAAGGACCTCAAGAACGCCCTCGACCGGGCCCGCAAGCTGGCCGAGCTGGCCGTGCCGGAGGAGTCCGACGAGGGGTCGTTGACGGGCTCGAACCTGGGCACGTCGAACCAGGCGGTGGGCGATCAGTACCTGGCGGCCATCAAGGGGCTGCTCATCCAGAACTACAACCTGCCGGCGGGCATGGGGCCCGAGCAGATCTCGACGCCGCCCGAGATTCGCTTTCGTTTCAGCGACGACGGCACGATCTCGGACGTGAAGCTGACGAAGTCGTCGGGGAATCCGCTGATCGACGACGCCTGCATCGACGCCGCCAAGCTGGCGCGCAAGGTGCCGCCGCCGCCCTCGACATTCCACAAGCGTGGGATTAGCGTCGCTTGCGAAAAATGAACGCACGCACCATCGCATCAGCGGTCCTCGCCGTCGGGTTGTTGTCGTCGGGACTGGCCCGCGCGCAGACGCCGCCCAGCGGCGACGAGGATCTTCCGGCCATTCGCATCTCGGGCGCCGGCGCCGAGCTGCTGAAGCTGGCCATCCCGCGCGCGGAGGGCGACGCCGATGCGGCGCGCACGGCCACCGACACCATGTCCAAGGACGCCGACGTGAGCGGCCTGTTCCAGGTGCTCGACCCGTCGTCGTTCCCGCAGCAGCTGCTCACCGAGGGTCTGTCGTTCTCCTCGGCGCTGTGGTCGCAGGTCGGCGCGCAGGCGGTGGTGAAGATGAAGGCGTCGGCCGGCTCCATCGAGGGGCGGCTGTACGTGGTGGCCCGTGGCGACACCGCCACGCTGTCCAAGAAGTACAGCGGCAGCGACGTGCGCGACGCCGTTCATCAGTTCGTCAACGACATCATCCAGTCGTTCACCGGCACCCGCGGCGTGTTCGGCTCGCGCATCGCCTTCGCGCAGACGGGAAGAGGTAGCAAGGAGATCGCCGCCGTCGACATGGACGGCGGGCGGATGGCCGTGCTGACGAAGATGCAGTCCGACTGCCTGATGCCGGCCTTTTCCCCCTCGGGCAGCGAGATCGCGTTCACGTCGTATCTGCGCGACAACCCCGACATGTACATCGTCTCGGCGGGGGGAGGCCGGGCGCGGCGCACCTCGAAGCAGCCCGGCATGAACACGGGGGCGGCCTGGTCGGCCGACGGAGGCTCGATCGTGCTGACCATGTCGTACGAGGGAAACGCAGAGCTCTACCGGATCAGCCCCAGCGACGGCTCGATCAAGGGGCGGCTCACCAACAACCCGGCCATCGACAGCTCGCCCAGCTTCTCTCCCGACGGCTCGCAGATCGCGTTCGTCTCGAACCGCCAGGGCTCGCCGCAGATCTTCGTGATGGGCGCCTCGGGCGGCGGGGCGCGTCGCGTGACGTATCAGGGGAAGTACAACCAGACGCCGCGCTGGAACCCCGACCCCAAGAAGCCCTACATCGCCTTCACGGGGCGCGACGAGCGCGGCGTGTTCGACGTGTTCTACATCGACATGAAGACCCAGCAGGTCACGCGGGTGACGCAAGGCAAGGGCTCGAACCTCGACCCGTCGTGGTCGCCTGACGGACGCTTGCTGGTCTACGCCTCGTCGCGGGGGGGGCTGTTCGTGGCGAACCCCGAGACGCGCCACGAAGTACAGATCACGAAGGGGGCCGTCGGCTCCCCGTCCTGGGGCCCGGCCCCCAGGCACTAGCGGCGCGGGCGATGAGCTCCCCCATCGCCGCGATCGACGTCGGCACCAACACGACCTTGCTGCTGGTGGCGCGGGCGCGCCCGGGCGGCGACGCCGAGGTCCTGGAGGAGGCCGCCGAGATCACCCGGCTGGGGCGCGGCATCGGCACCGACGGCAAGCTGGGTCGCGACGGGATCGAGCGGACCCTGGCGGTGCTGCGGCGCTATGCGGCCATCGCGGCCAAGCACGGCGCGTCGCTGGCCGCCATCGGCACCGAGGCGCTGCGGCGCGCCCCGAACGCGGCCGACTTCCTGGTACCGGCCGCCGAGATCCTCGGCCAGGACATCGAGGTGATCGGTGGCGAGCGCGAGGCCAACCTGACCTTCCGCGCGGTCGCGGCGTCGTTTCCCGACGCGGTGGCGCGGGGGCGCGTCGCCATGGTCGACATCGGCGGCGGCTCGACCGAGCTGATCGTCTCCGAGAATGGCGAGGTTCTGTTTCGGCACAGCTTCCCGCTGGGCTCGGTCCGCCTGCACGAGCGCCACGTCCACCACGACCCGGTGACGGCTGACGAAGTCGACGCCATCGACCGCGACGTCGCCGCAACTCTGGTCGACGCCACGCCCGAGTTGACGCGCGCGCCGTTGAACCTGCTGGTCGGCGTGGCGGGGACGGTCACGTCGCTGGCCGCCATGGCGATGAACCTGGCCACGTACGATCCGGACCGCGTGCACGGCAGCCGGCTGTCGACGGCGGCCCTCGACGCGCAGATCGCCCGCCTGCGCCAGGCGACGCAGGACGAACGCGAACGAATGGTGGGCCTCGACCCGCGCCGCGCCGACGTCATCCTGGCCGGCGCGCTGCTGCTGCGCGGGATCGTGGGACTGGCCGGCGTGCCCGAGGTGACCGTCAGCGACCGCGGCATCCGCTGGGGGCTGTTCTTCGAGCGCGCGGCGGCGGCGTAGTCAACGCACCAGGCGCAGCGGCGCGGGCAAACGGGACCAGCTCTCCAGCAGCTCCCGATCGTCACAGGTGAGGCAGGCCGAGCCGGCGCGGGCACGGCACTTCGCGGCGATCTCCGCCACGAGAGGACCGGTGGCGACGCCGGCCAGACGGGCGCAGACGACATTGCGCGCGGAGGCGGCGAAGTCGATCGCGCCCTGGTCGTCGACCATGACTGGTGACGGCGCGGCGGAACATCCCCGCCGGGCGAAATCGAGGGCGGCGGCGTCGGACCAGGCGAACGTGCCGCCGACCAGCGCGCGCGCCAGCAGCGGCGGGCCCGACACCGGATAGGGCTCTTCGCCGCCGCACTTCAGCGTCGTCAGGGCGGCGTAAGGCCCGCGCGTGATCAGGTCGGGACGACCGTCGCCGTCGACATCACGCGCCTCCTCGAAGGCGAAATCGCGCGCGCCCGGAAACAGGTCGAGCCGGTTGTTCGCCGCCGACCAGACCCGCCCGCGCCGCACCGTGAACGACCGCCCCGACTCGTTCGTCTCCACCGTCTCGACGAGGACGATCGCCTCCGGCTCACCGTCGCCGTCGAAATCGTAGAGCGTCGGCGGCAGCGGCACGATGCGCCGGGCCGCCGACCAGAGCAGGTTCTGGCGAGCGGCCGGCCGCTCGGGTCCGCCGCCACCGAACGACACCGTGGTGTCGGGCGCGAACACCAGACGTCGGGCCCCCGCATCGCCATGCACGATCGACCAGCGCCCCCAGAGCTCACCGCCGTCCGCCGTCAGACCTGAAATGGACAGCCCCCAGCCACCCCGGGGCGTCGCCACGCACAGGGCAGCGTTGCGCAGCGCGGGGAGCGCCGGCTCCGCCGCTGACAGCGCCTTCAGGGCCAGCTCGTTCTCCTCCGCCAGCGCCGCACAGAACGATGGCGGCGGAGCCGCGACCGCACTCCGCACTACGCTCTGGTGGCAGGTGCAGCCGACAATCGACAGCGCCAGCACCGCCAGCGTTCGAAACGCCGGCCGGCCCCATCGCCAACTTTCACCGGCGAGGTTTCGCAAAGTGTTCGCCAGGTAATCACGCTTTCCGCCCGTTTTCTACGCGGCACCACGCGCGCGCGCTGCCCCCAAAGGCGCGAAGGCTTGCCGCGCGCTGGCTCCGACGGTATTTTGCGGTTCGTGACTGGGTCTCGCGCGGCGGCCAGACACGCGATCGACGGACGCCGCCGGACGCGTGTCGCCCTGTGGGGGACGCTCGCCTTCCTCGGACCCGCCGCCTGCCGCGGCCACGACGCGCCCACCCTGGCCGCCCCCTTCAGTGACACCTTCGAGCGCGATGCCCTGGGCGCCGACTGGCTCGACACGGGCGGCGACTATCACGTGACCGGCGGGATGCTGCGCGCGCGCAACGGCTACAATCACCCGGCCTGGCTGCGCAAGCGTCTGCCGCCCAACGTGGCGCTCGAGCTGGACGTCCAGTCGAACAGCGCCGCGGGCGACATCAAGATCGAGCTCTACGGCGACGGCCACTCGTTCGATCCCGATCGCGGCGGCTACGTCTCGACCGGTTACGTGCTGATCTTCGGAGGCTGGCACAACGCCCTATCGGTCATCTGCCGGAACAACGAGCACGACGAGGGACGAAAAGCGATGCGCACGACGCCGCGGGTGACGCCCGGACAGCGATACCATTTCACGGTGACCCGCCAGAACGGCCGCATCGACTGGCAGATCGACGGCGCGCCGTTTCTGACCTGGACCGACCCCGAGCCGCTCGAAGGCGCCGGACACGACTTTTTCGCGGTAAACGACTGGGAAGCGGACGTCAGCTTCGACAACCTCACCATAAGGCCCCTTCCCTGATGCCTGTTCCATCCAAGAAGCGAGCGCCCCGGCGCCCGGTGTTCCCGGTCGGCGCCCGCCTGCGCGCACTGCGCGGGCGGAAGGCGCCGCTCATCTACACGCACGACAACCCCGATCCCGATTCGCTGGCGGCGGCGTGGGGACTGGCGCGGCTGTTCCATCACGAGCTGGGCGTCGAGTCGACGATCGCCCACGGCGGCATCGTCGGTCGCGCCCAGAACCGCGCCATGGTCGAGTGCCTGGGGATCGAGCTGACCCCCATCGAGAAGCTCGACCCCACCGCCTACGATCTGGTGGCGCTTGTCGACAGCCAGCCGGCGACGGGGAACAACTCGCTGCCGCTCGAGCACGGCATCGACGTCGTGATCGATCATCACCCCCAGCGCCCCGACAGCCGGTCGGCCGGCTGGTGCGACATCCGCCCCGACCTGGGCGCCACATCGACGATCATCTTCGAGTACCTGCGCGCGCGGAAGGTCCCCATCGACGCCGGTCTGGCCACGGCGTTCTTCTTCGCGCTGCGCACGGAGACGCGCGATCTCGGGCGCGAGTCGACGGAGGAGGAGCGACGCGCCTACCTGGCGGTGGTGCCGCTCGTCGATCACGCGCTGCTGTACAAGATGACGCACCCCAAGGTCCCGCGCGCCCACTTCACGGCGCTCGATCGCGCGCTGCGCTCGGCCGAGGTGCGGGGCAACGTCGTCACCGTGAACCTCGACGTGCTCGACTACCCCGACCTGGTGGCGGAGATCGCCGATCTGCTGCTGTCCTACGACGCCGCCAAGATGGTGCTGTGCGCGGGGCGCTACGAAGGAACCGCCTACCTCTCGCTGCGCAACGAGCCGACGCAGCGACGCGCGGGCGCGTTGATGCGCGAGGTCGTCGGCACGACCGGCGCGGCCGGCGGCCACGGCACGATGGCCGGCGCGCGGCTGTTCGCGAAGGTCCCCTCCGCCGACGCCCTGGCCATCGAGGTGAACCGCATCGTGGAGCGGCTGTGCGAGTCAGTCGGCCAGGTTGGCGCCACCCCGGAGCCGCTGGTCCCGAAGACGCGGCGCTGATCCCGGTGCACGACGTCATCGCGCACATCATCGGGTGAACACCCGGCGCTCCGGCCGTCGTGGCGAAAAATCTCGGGTTTTTCGCTTGTCCGGGCCTGGCCAAGCTGCTTTGATCGGGTGGTTCATCATGTCGTTTCGGCGTGACCGCTTCCCCCTGATCGGTATCGCGGCCGTGGCCTGGTGCGGTTTCATGACCGCGGCAGCCGCGTCGAAACCCGATCCCACGCGCGCAGGCGGGGAGCAGACGGCGGGAGGCACGTCGGCGCGACGGCGGCGGGAGCGCGAGATCGACGAGCTGCGCCGTCAGGACCTGGCGCAGCTCTTGACCGACCAGGGCATCGCCGTGCGCTGGCAAGACCACAGCCTCGCCGAGCTGGGCGACTGGCACGATCGCATCGACGCCACCCGCGCGTTGCACACGCAGTATGGCGCCGAGCTGGACTGGCGGGCCTTCCCGCTGCCGGCGCTGATCGACATGCGTCTGCGGGCGGCCAAGGCGGAGCAGTTGCAGACCGAGTACCAGATCACCGTCGACTGGCGCGCCTATGGCTGGGGCGCTCTCGAGCGGCTGCGCGTGTCGCTGGCCGCGATTCACCCCGCGGCGCCGCCGCCGGTGGCCCGGCCTGCCCCGACCCCCTGGGATTCCGACGCGCTGGCCCCGTTCGATCCGACCCGCGCCGTCCAGCACGTGAAGACGAACCTCTACGACCCCGACGCCATCATCGAGCCGCTGTTCGCGTCCGAGACCTGGTCGACGTCTTCCTGGCGCTCGCCGCGGTTTGGACTGGATCCGGACGCGATCCTGGCCCCTTCGTTCGAAAAGGTGGCGCCGCACGTGGGGGAGGACGGGGACGACCTCATCGATCCCTGGAACGCGCGCTGAGCGGCGCCTGAGCTCATGGGCCCTTTGGGAGCGCGTTTCGCGCCCAAGCCCGCGAGATTCACCGCTTTACTCCCGGTCCTATCGTGTGAGAGCGATAACAGATCCGGAGGTTCGTATTTATGCTAGCGTTCCGCGCTCCCCCCTTTTCTGGAAAAGGATTCGTCAATGAAGAAGGCGTCAACGCTCCTGGTGCCTGTCCTGCTGCTTGGGTTTTCCGCGGCGATCGCTCAGTCGTGCGCCAGTGGCGAGACAGCGCCTCTGAGCGGTGGCTCGGGCGGCGACAGCGGCGACGGCTCGGGGGGCGACAGCGGTGACGGTTCGGGGGGCAGCTCGACGAGCAGCTCGGGCGGCAAGGTCGGCACCGGCGGCGCCACCACCAACGGCTCGGGTGGCAAGGTCGGTTCCGGCGGCACCACCACGACCGCCTCGGGCGGCGCCACAACCACCGGCTCCGGTGGCAAGGTCGGCACCGGCGGCACCACCACCACGACAGGCTCCGGCGGCGCCGTGGTCACCACCAGCACGGGCGGCACGACCGGTACCACGACCTGCACTCCGCAGGACGCCACCATGACGGTCGCGAACGGCATGGCGACGAACGGGACATGGTCGGGTTACGCGTACACTTACGTCGGCAGCACGCCCGCGACGATCATGCCAGACTGCAGCACCTCCGCCGCGGCTTGCTTCAAAACGGCGGCGAAGCAGCTCTGTGTCTCTGGCACCGTCGGACCCGATTCCACGTTCGGCGCCTCAGCGGGGTTCGGTTGGGACATCGGTGGCGCGGCCACCGGCACCACGAAGCCGGCGATTTCGCCCGGGGGCACTGGCCTCGCCTACAACGTCCCCGGCGTCACCACCAGCATGCGCTTTCAGGTGGAGGACGCCGCAGGCGTCGACTACTGTGCAGCCGTTCCGACGGCGAACACTGGGACGATCCCGTGGGGCATGTTCACGCAGAAGTGTTACAACATGCCGCCCGGTGCGGCTTTCGCGGCGACGACGAAGATCACCAGCGTGCAGGTCATCGTGCCAACGACCTCCGGCAGCATGGCCTATCCCTACTGCTTCTGCGTCGTCAGCATCGGCCCGGCGACCTGAGCGACTAGCGCCGGCACCTCGCGCGCCAGCCATCTGGCCCGACGCCGCACCGTTTGACCGGTCGCGGCCGTGGCCTCGCAGGCAACCGCTATCCGTCGAGGTACGATAACGCCGCCAATCATGAGAGGCGCACGCATGGCGGGGGTGTTGGTTCTGGTGTTGTCGTCGGCCAGCAATGCCGGCCCCCCCGCGAAGGCCGGCGAGGTTGGGTTCGGACAGCCCTTCACCTTGAAGAAGGGAGAGACGAGAAAAATCGGTCCACTCAGTGTCACGATGAAGGTCCACGAGCTGCCTTTTCAGGCCGGTCCGGGCGGCCTGGAGCAGTTTCCGTACACCACCTACTCGCTCGAATGGCGTGAGGGCAAACAGAGGACGGTGATGAGGGATTTGAGCCCGAATTCACGAGACGCCTCGTTTTCGGTCTTCGATCGCTACACCTTCACCTTCAAGAAAGGAGAGGCCGACGAATTGACGATCTCGGTTCTCAAGCGCACTTGCCTGCTCGAGTACACCACCAGAAACCAGCTCAAGCACAAGGACGGGACCATCGTCTGGGACGATGCTCTGTGCTGCTCCTACGACAACGGTGTGAATACCTGCGATCTCGACGTGGCACGGTACAACAAGACGACGCACGACAAATATTGCGTCCTCTACTCGAACCAGCCCCTGTGGGCGCCGAGAGAGAAGAAGTGCTGTTGCCAGTACGAGGAGGGCGAACGCCTCGACAAGAGTTGCGAGGCCACATGCCGAACTTTGGTCGGCGCCCGCCGCTGATCCAACTTCGCCAAAGGCGACCAAGGGCGGCGGCCGCCGCTGCGGACGGCGTCATCCACCTCGCGTTCAAGCACGAGCTGGCGTTCAGCGGCCAGCACCTGGCCGCCGCGACCGCGGATCTCCGCCGAACACCATCACCTGTCCCTGGTCTTTCATCGTCGCTCGAGGGTCACCGAAGGAACACTCACGTCACGGCAGCCAGGTCTGGCCCGTCTCGCAGCTGACGTGCCGGAGCGCGATGCCGGTGGGGCGGATCGACAGCACGCCGAACGTGATCGGCAGGTGGAACCGGCGCGGCCCGATCGACCCGGGGTTGAACATCACCAGGCCCTTGTCCCGACCGATGAACGGCACGTGCGAGTGGCCGCACAGCACCATGCGCGCGGCGCACGCGTGCGCCGCGCGGGCCACTTCGACGCGAAGCTTCGGGCCATAGACCGCGATATGCGTCAGCCAGACCTTCAGCATGCTGGTCGCGCCGCGCACGAAGTCGATGTCCATCGAGTCACGGAATCCAGGCACCCGCGCGTCGATGTTGCCGCGCACCGCGAGCAGCGGCGCGATGTCGCGGAGCGGTTCGAGCACGCCGAGCTCACCGATGTCTCCCCCATGGATGATCAAGCCAGGCGACAGCTTCCGGATCACCGTCGCAGCGTTGGGATGCGCCTGACCGTGACTGTCGGCGACGACGACCACGTCCAGCTCGCCCGTCTCGGGGACGGCCACCACCTGGGATGAATGCTCGCCCGCGGGGACCGAACCGACGATGCCCTTGCGGGGGCCGTTGCGACTGGCTGGCATGTCCGCTCGCGAACGAGGTCTGCGCGAAGTTCACGTCGCTGTCGATGCGAACGATCGCCGCGCCCGTCACTCCGTCGTGAAGCCGACCTTGGCGTGGGTGCCGTCACAGTAAGGTTTGTTCGAGGATTGGCCGCAACGGCAGAGCACGGCCTTGGTGACGCGATTCACCGTGTGGCCGGTGCCGGAACAGATTTCGAGGTTCCCCGTCACGCGAAGGGGCCCGTTCACCTGCGGGGCCACGGTCAGGGCACCCGCGCGCGCCGCCAGCGGTTGCGAGTCCTTGATGGCCGGCTCGCCAGTGGCGGTGAAATGGGCCGCGGTGTGGCTTCCGTCGCAGAAAGGCTTGTTCTTCGAGGCGCCGCAGCGGCACAGGGTCGCCCGGTGGAGCTCGCCACGACCTTCGATGGTGAGCTGCGCATGCATGGCCAGCGGACCGTTTTCGCGGACGCGCAGGACGTTCACCAGCGGCGGCGCTTCCTCTGGTCCACCGTCGAGCCGTCGGTAAGTGATGGCGCCCGAGGGGCAGGCGTGCGCCAGCTCGGCGATCTCTTCCGGCGTGGCGTTCTCGGGGTGAATCCAGGCGCCGACGACGTTGGGGACGAACACGTCGGGCCGCGATAGCACGCAGTTCCGAGAGTGAATGCACTTGCTGCCCTCGAACCGCAGTAGCACCCGGTCACCGGGGACCTCTTCGATTTCGCCCATGTGCTCTGCTGCTTACGCGGCGCGCGTTCGATCGGTCAAGTGCTCGAGCCCGCCCCGGGCCGCCAGGCGCGCCAGCTCCTGATAGCCACCCACGTCATTCCCGTCGATGAAGATGACCGGCACCGTCCGGCGACCGTGGGCGCGCTCGACCAGCGAAGCGCGGGTCTCGGGATCGTCGGTGACATCGACAACCTCGAAGGGGATCCCCCGTGCTCTCAGGAGGTTCTCGGCACTGCGGCAGTAGCCACAATAGACCGTGCTGAAAACCTGGACGCGCACCGTCGGGGAATCTTTCGTCGTGACCATGGGTGTTTCGATGCGTTCGCGGCAGGATCGATTCGCCGATCCTCCATCCCTCATCTGTGCATTCTGGGGGCTGAGGGCAAGCATTTCGTACCCGAAGCGCGCCCCCCTGTCGACGGCGCGAGCCGGCGGTGTTAAACGATCGGCCTTCTGGATCCCCCGGAGAGATGGCCGAGTGGCCGAAGGCGCCTGATTCGAAATCAGGTTTGGGCGCAAGTCCAACGTGGGTTCGACTCCCACTCTCTCCTCGAAAGAAAAACTGAATAGGCCAAGGGCCCTCTCCCAGAGTTCCCTATCCCCGCAAGGGGAGGTCGTACGGCCCCAAATAGGTTCCGCTCCCGGAACCTAGGGTTCCTGTCACTTCCCACCTGAACCGACACCACTCAATCGGTCCAGCACGGAAGCAACAAGATCCCAAGGGTTCCTGTTCCAACGCGTCGGGGGCGAGCGAGCTCTGCTCGATCGACCCCATCGCGGGAGGTCACAGGAACTCTTTCAGGGTTCCTGATTGAACGCGTCGGGGGCGAGCGAGCTCTGCTCGATCGACCCCATCGCGGGAGGTCACAGGAACCCTTTCAGGGTTCCTGATAAAACTGGAGAGATGGCCGAGTGGCCGAAGGCGCATGATTGGAAATCATGTGTACCGCAAGGTACCGAGGGTTCGAATCCCTCTCTCTCCTCTACCTTATCGGGGGGACGTCGGTCGCTTCGCGACCTTTGGTCCCCCCGTGCCCCCCGCGAGCTTCCCGTGGCGAAGCCACGCTGCGCTCGCTTACCGACTGGGTCGCCGTCGGCGGGCGCTCGTCTGGGTCGCCTTCGGCGGGGGTGGACCGCTCTTCTCCCGTCGTTAGAACTTCCGTATTCCGAGCGTTGGGGGGATGGTGTTTCGGGCTGGCGGATTGGGCGGGGTTGTGCCAAAACATCGGCGTCCCGAGCGGCGGAACGCTGGCGAACCCCGCCAGGCCCGGAAGGGAGCAACGGTGACCGGCCAACCGGGTGCTCGGGACATTATCTCCAATTCGAGGCGGGTGTGGGCATGGCTGACGTCGTCTATCTCGTGCAGGACATGCTGTTCACCTCGAAGATTCGCGAGGCGACCAAGGCCTCCGGACTGTCGGTCCAGGCGACGCGAGACCCTGTGGCGTTCGTTGCCGCCGCTGCCGCCGCGAAGCTGGTGATCATCGATCTGCGGCTGCCGTTCGCGCTCGACGCACTGTCGGCGCTGGCGGCCGACGCGAACGCGAAGGGCGTCCCCTCGATCGGCTTCATCGATCACGAGAAGATCGACGTGATGGACGAGGCGACCGCGCGCGGCTGCGGCCGGGTGATGGCCAAGGGGCAGTTCGCGAACACGTTGCCGCGTGTCCTGGCGGGCCTGACGCCGCCGCCCGCCGCCTAGCGGATTTCACGCCCGCCAGAGCGCGGCCAGCGCGCGCAGCGAAGCCACCACGACGTCGGGAGACCCCCAGTCGACCAGATCGGCCGGCGCCGAGGGGCAAACGAGCGCGGTCCGGCAGCCGGCGTCGCGCCCCGCGATGATGTCGTACTTGTAGTCGCCCACCATCCACACGTCGGTCGGCGGCACGCCGAAGCCGCGGCACAGCGCCAGCGCCCCCTCGGGCGAAGGCTTCGGCGGACCATCCTCGCGCGTGAAGATGGCGGAGACCCGCACGTCGAAGCGGCGCACGAAGTCGTCGACGGCCTCGCGAACGTTGCGGGTCAGGATCGCCACCGGGACGTCGCCCGACGCCAGCAACTCGAGGATCTCCCGGCACCCCTCGGCCAGCGTGGCCGCGGCGATGGCGTCGAGCTCGTATCGCCGCAGGATGACCTCGGCGCGCGCCCTCGCGGCCGGGTCGAAGGACTCCATCGCCTCCAGGATCGGCGCGCCCGAGCGGATTCCCACCTCGCGCCGGATCGCCTCGAAGTCGAGCAACGGCTCGGTGAGCGTTCCGTCCAGATCGAAGATCACCGCGCGCGGAAGGATGCGCGTGCCGTCGCCGTCCCGCCAAGGCGCCATGCCGCGACCTTGCCATGTTCGGCCCGCCCCGGCGAGCGTCGACGCGCGGTCAGGCATATCCTATATAGGGTTCCCATTTCGATCGTCGCAAAAGGAGTCCGTAAATGCCCCGCATGGTGAAGTGCGCAAAGCTCGGTCAGGAATTGCCCGGCGTCATCTACCGCCCGTTCGACAACGAGCTCGGAAAACGCATCTACGACAACATCTCCCAGGACGCCTGGCGACAGTGGATCGAGCAGTCGAAGATGATGGTGAATGAATATCGCATCGACCTGACGTCGCCGCAGGGCCAGCGCATGCTGCTCGACAAGGCCGAGGAGTTCTTCTTCGGCGGCGGCACCGAGGAGCGCCCTCCCGAGTACGTCGCGCCCCCGTCCGGCGAAGCCGCCCCCGCGGGCGGCGCCCCCCCCACGACGAAGGAATGATGGCCGGGCCGAAGCCGCCCCCCGTCCCCCCGGCCGCGCAACGCTCTGAACGTCGCGCGGCCTCCCGCGCCGGGTTGGTCGTTCCGGTCCGCCTTCGCTACGAAAGCGTGCTCGACTTCGTCGACACGCAATCGATGAACATCAGCCGCACCGGCATGTTCATCGTGACCGACGCGCCCGCCCCCCTGGGGAGCCGGGTGGAGCTCGAGTTCTCGCTGGCGGATGGCTTCGTGCTGCTGACGGGCGTCGCCGAGGTGGTCCGGGTGGCCATGGGCGGCATCGTAGAGGGAATGGGCGTCCGGTTCCTCGACCTCGACGACGCGAATCAGCGAATCATCGAGCGCATCGTGGCCGTCAACGTCGATGAGGGGCGCCTGTCGACCCTGACCTTCGACTTCTCGCGTCCCGCCACCTCGGGGCAGATGCCGGTGGTGACCGACGAGATGATCGAGCTCGCCGACCCGACCCCGGCGGCTCGACCCGCCGCGCCGCCCGTCGTCGCCACGCCGAGCGTGACGGCGCCGCGCCCCTTGCAGTTCGACGGCTCGTCGCTCCGGCTGGTGCTGGGGCGGGACACCGTTCACCACTTCACCACCAACCCGCTGGCGAACGCGCGCAGCGGCGGCTTCGTGATTCCCACGGAGACGGATGTCCCGATGGGCGCGGTGTTCACCGTCGAGATCGTCGACGGCGCCGGGCAGACCATCGTCTCGGGCAAGGGCAAGGTGCTGACGAAGCAGGACCTGCGCATCGGCGTCCGGCTGTTCGACGTTCCCAAGGAAACCCTCGCCCGCCTGCAAGGCGAGGTCGCCAAGCTGACGCCCCCGAAGTAACCTGCGCCCATGACTGCGGAGTCGGCCTCGCTCGGCTTGCGCGTCGGTGGTGTCACCGTCGGTCCCGGGGAAGCGCGGGCGGTCGCGATCGCGCTGCCCGACCGGCGGGGCGACGCCGCCAAGGCGGATGCGGTTCCGGCCCTGGTCATCGTCGGTCGGCGGCGCGGACCGCGGGTGGCGATCCTCGCGGCCGCCCGGGGCTTCGAGGTACACGCCGCGCGCCTGGCCACCGCGCTCGAGGCGTTGCTCCCCCCGAGCGAGGTGCGCGGGACGATCGTGATCGTCCCCGTGCTGCGACCGGGCGGTCGGTTCGCCGCCGCCGGGCGCCCGGTGAAGCGGCCCATGGAATGGCGACTCCCCGGCGATCCCGCCGGCGCACGGGTGGCGCGCGATGCGTTCGCGGTGTTCTCGCAGGCGGCGACCGGCGCGGCGCTGGTGCTGACGGTGACCGAGGCGGACCCGGGTCGGATCGCCGCGGTGACGATCAAAGGTGACCTCGAGAATCCGCGCGCCCGGCGCCTGGCCCGACTGTCGGGCGCGGCGTCGCTCGTTCATGCCAAGCGGCGACGGACCGACGAGTCCGCGTCGGCCGTTTCGGTGGCGCCCGACGCTCTCCACCTCGAGGTGTCGATCCCCCCCTTCTCGAAGAGCGCCCTGCTCGCGCTCCACGACCAGGACGACCCTGGAGGCGCCGCCTCCGTGTTCAAGCGGCTGCTTCACCTCGTCGGGGCCTGGGTGGCGCCGACCAGGGCGCGCCTCTCCGAAGGCACGCCTGCCGCCATCTGCCGGCACGTCACGACGATCCTGGCGCCGCAGGGCGGGTTCGTCGATGCGGCGGCAGCCCCCGGCGCCTTCGTCGCGAAGGGGGACGCGCTTGCGCGGGTGACGGTGCCGCTGGCGCGAAGCGCGACGACGATCCTGGCGCCGCATCCGGGCGTCATCCTCGAAGCCCCCGCACGTTCGGGGGTGCGGCGGGGAACGAAGCTGTTTCTGCTGGGTCGACTGACGCGCGCCAAGGCCGGAGAACCGCCACGAATGGTGGTCGAGCCGGCGCCCGAGTTGCCATCGAACGACGACGCCGCGGCATCGCCGCTGTGCCTCGGCTGGGTGGAGCGGGTGGCGCTCCCCGCCCTCGGGCTCCGCTTGCTGGCGAAGATCGACACGGGGGCGCGCACCTCGGCGTTGCATGTGACCCGCATGCGGGTGGTGGGCACCGAAGAAGGCCTCGCGCACCGGCCGAACGGCCCCGCCCGACCGAACCGGCCGATCCTCGAGGTGACGATTCCGCGCGGCGCGAAGAAGCCCCCGCGCGTGGTGCGCGTGCGCGTCCGCGACTACATCCTCATCAAGGACACGTCGGGGCGGACCGAGCGGCGGCCCGTCATCGAGACCCAGCTACGTCTGGGCCCCCTGGAACGGAAGATCCGCGTGACCTTGACCGATCGGGGCGACATGTTGTTCCCCATGCTCATCGGCCGCACGGCGCTGGGGGCGGGCGTGATCGTCGATCCGTCGCGGCGGCGCCTGCTGCCCGACGACCTTCCACCGGCGCCGGCCAAGCCGAAGCCGCGACGGGCGGACGCCAGGACGAGAAGCGAAGGGCGCAAGCCCGTCCGCCGGGCAGGAAAATTGACAGAATTCCCACAGGGCTGATGCTTGGACGGCGCATGCGCTCGCCTTCTCGTCTGGTCACGCCTCGCCTTCGGCGGAAGCTCCCCCCGCGATCGCGGCTGACCCTGCGCGCGCAGCCGAGCGCGCCGCTGGCCCGTCGCGATCGCTTGAAAGAGGCGCTGCGCACCAGCCGCGAGGCCGTGAGTGATCTCGAGCGGCGGCTCGATGCGCTGCTGGTGTCGCTGCGGATGACGGGCGCCCCCGCCACCGACGAGGTCGACGGCCTGCGCCGGGCGGCCACCCGGGCGAGCACGGCCGTCGGCAAGCTTTGATCTTACGGGGGTATGGCTCGCTGCCGCTCGCATACCCCCGGGCCCCCCTCGGGCAGTCCAGCAAAGCTGGCCTGCCCTCGCCTTTTGGGCGGAGCGAGCTCCATGGGGGGGCACTGAGCTGGGCACTGAGCTGCCCCACCCAACCATCCTCCAACCATCCACCGTCTGATTCCCTCCGGAGCAGGTCGCGCGGCCCTGGTCGTGGGCTTCCCAGAAGACCTCGTGCGCGCGACCATGGGGTAGCGCTCGTAAAGCGTGAAAGCCGTTTAAACTGCCA
>DASYCK010000085.1:0-24715 GCA_036500205.1 Polyangia bacterium
CGCGACGATCTCGTCATCCGGCGCGCCCTTCACGGCGCGCCGGGCGACCATGCGATGGCAGGTCAGGCGATCGTCGTGCGGGGTGCGGCCCGGCGTCCAGTAGAGCACGACGTCGCCGGGGGCCAGCTTCGCCTCCGCCACCGCTTCGATGAACAGGGCGTCGCCGGGTCGTAGCCACGGCTTCATGCTGCTGCCGCGCGGCTTGTAGGCGTAGTGCCCGCTCTGCTGCAGCTGCCAGCGAAATTCCGAGATCATCTCGCGCGAGGTGGGCGGATGATCGTGCTGCTGGCGGTCGGCGAGGAACGGACCCAGCGCCGCTTCGATGGCGGTGAACGGCGTGTCGCGAGCCGTGCGCGACAGCACCGTCTGCAGGTCGGTGCAGAGATCGACGGCGATGGCGAGGTTGCGAGCCGCCGTGTCCGCGTCGGTCTGGAAGCAAAGGAAACAGCCCAGCAGGCGCCAGGCCGCCTCGGCCGGTGGCAGGTGACGGACGTCGAGGGTCGGGCTCTGTTCGAGGAACGAGAGGGCCCGCAAGGGCCAGCTTCGAATGGACCCGCCCCCGCGCTTGAAGTCGCCCCAGAAGGGCGTGCCGGTGATGCGCCACCGGCCCAGCTCGGCGCGCGAGACGGCCACCAGCTCGTCGGTGAGGACGCGCTCGGGCTCCGCCACCTTGCGGGCCAGCGTGCTCTTCCCGGCTCCGCTCTGTCCGGGAAAGATCACGCCTTCGTCCCCCAGGCGCAGCGCGCAGGCGTGAAATAGCGCCCCTCCCGATCGGGGCAGGAACACCGCCCACAGCACCCGCATCAACGAGTCGAGCGCGAACGGATTCATCTGACAGGACGCGTGACCTTCCCAGACGGGCCGCGCGCCGGCGAGCTGTCGGGCGGCCAGCGTCGCTGAAAAATCCCAGCGGGCCGCGCGGATCGAATCGCTCGTCTCGTCGACCCGCAGCGGGCGCGCCGCCACCTCTCCCGCCCGCAGCTCGCCGTCGGTGGCGGCCATGGCGGCGGTGAAGGTCACGGCGATCGAGAACGCGCGCTCCACCCACGCCGCCGGAGGGACGGTGTACGGCCCGTAGCGATCGCGGACCTGCTGGATGAAGGGGGCGGGCGCGGCACCGAGAGCGAAGTGCCCCACCAGTCCACCGATGGAGACGAGGAGGTCGTTTGCGGGACGCGCCGGAGGGGCAGGGCGCTCCGGGCTCACGACGACACCGGATTCTGGACGCACTGTTCGAGCGACGGCGTGTTCTTGCCGCAGGCGAGGCTGTTCGATTCGAAGAGATGACCGGTGCGGACGCGGGGCGGTTGCCAGACCCGCTTGCGCCCGGGCGGCGACGCTTCGTCCCCGGGGGGGGGCCGCGGACCGGACGATTTCTCCGACGGAGACACCGTCAGCTCCCCTCGATCTTGCGTCGCGAGGCACCCGCTGACTGGCGAACCATGGGCGAGGGATCGCGTCGCTCGAGATGCAGCAGCGTGGCGGCGGCCTCGCGGTCGCTCAGCTCGCCGAGCGCCCAGGCGGCGTTGAAGCGAACATACTGGCTCGGATCCTTGAGCAGCCGGCGCAGAACCTCGAGGCTCTCCGGACGGCGCAGCTTGCCCAGCACGCGCGTCGAGAACGAGCGAACACGTTCCTCGGAATCACCTTCGGCATTCTCCATGAGCGGTCCCACGAACCTGTCGGGCTGCTCGGCGAAGACCCGATCCAGGCTTTCCACTGTCTCGGCGTTTTTCGTAACGATGGCAGCGTGCCAGCTTTTGAGGATGCTCGCAATTTGTTCGCTGGTCTGCTCGGGGGGCGCCACCGTCGGAAGCGGCGTGGGGGACGACGGCCCGAGACCGAGTGAAGGGAGCGGCGCGCGGACCGAAACCGCATCGTCCGCGGCCTGGGATCCACCCGAATGTGAGTCGGTCTTTCGCCCGGCTCGTCGCCACGCGAACAGCACGACCACCAGGACCAGCGCTCCGAGCGCGAGCGACACCGCGCTTCGAAGGCGAGCGCCGCGGCGGCTCCGCGCATTTTCAGTGATCGGCTTCACGACTGGACTATTGAACCAAGGAGAAGGGCATGGGACTACGGCTCTACCGGTGAAATCGACAGCAGAACCAGTCACCTTGAGCCCCCAAAACCAACCACAAGTCCCCCCGGGCCCCACGTCCCCCTACAACCCGACGAGACCGCCCCCGTTTCCTTCGGTGACGATCGCTCTGGCCCTCTGCCGGCGACCCGAAAGCCAGAGCGAACGGAGTGAGCGGGTCCCAGCACCCGAGAGGCGCGGCTTCGCCGCGCCGGCGTCGTCGGCCTACTCTTGGGGAGCCCGTGAGGGGGCTAGCCCCCTCACGACAAACTGAGCCGCGACACCTGCGGGATCCGATCCGCGCCGATCACGAGCGCCTCGTGATCCGCCACGGAGCGCCAGCCCGGATGTCCCTGTCCGTTATCACGCGCCTCGAGAATGACCGCGCGAAGGGCATCGTGAGAGATGCGCCGTCCATTTTCGACGTGGGGGACCTTGTTGCGGCAGACGGGACAGTCGGAGATCCCCTCGACGCGAAGGTACTGCAGCGGATGCGACAGCGCCGTCGCCACCAGGGATCGCCCGTTCGTCGTCACCAACGCCAGCTCGAGCCCCGCCGCATTTTCCGGCGAGCTCTCCCCGGCGATCAGGCGCCGCACGAACGAAAGAGTCCCCTCGAGCGCGATCTTGATCTCCGCCGGTCCAGGTGACGCGACATCGAGCAGACCGGCGTCGTGGAGATAGGCGAGGAAAAGATGAAAGAGGTGCTCGCTGGCCGACGTTCCCCGGATGTTCCGGCGAAGAAAATCGGGGACGGCGTGCAGCAGCTTGTCGCGAAACCCCTCGAATCCAGGGAGAGAGCCCACCGACCCGAACAGCCACGAGCGAAAGCGAAACGGATCGGCGTTCTCCGCCGACACGTTCCCTTGATGTCCGAAGCCGACGCGCGCGATCATCGCGTCGGCCTTCAACTCGCGAACGAGCGCGTAAAGATCGACCTCGGCGGCCTCTGCTTTTGGGCGCTTCTGCAGCAGCACGTCGCCGCCCTGGATGAAGCCCACCGCCCAACCGTCGACGCCGCGTGGGTCGCGTGCATAAAGCGCGTTTCGGGCGGAGAACAGCGCGCAGCTCAGATTTTCCGGCTCATTCCCCAAGTACGCGATGAGGTGGCTCATGAGATCTCAATTATACGGCTGTTGTGGCGCGCGACCACGACAGGATGCGACTTCGCCGCGCGATTGCGGAGGATGCCTCGTCTCGGTGCGCGACCCGCGCGACCCGCGCGACCTGCGCGACCTGCGCGACCTGCGCGACGACGATGGCGGCGTGACTCTCACGAGCGTCCCCATCGCGCGGACGCCGCCCCCCCCCACGATGAATCGATACGTGGGTGTCGCACCTTCTCGCAGGCTGCCGTCGGCTCGTCCGGTTCGCGCGGCGCGGGAAGCTCGAAGCGCCGCGCATCTCGCCCGTGGACTGCCTCGTCCAGTCCCGAAAGGCGTCCGAAGGGGGCGTCCGGAGGTCTCTCGCCGGGCCCGGGGCCCCGGCGCTCCGTGGTGGAGAGCCCGAGAACACGTCCAGGGGCCGAAACGGCCGACTTGGCCTTTCGCGCGCCCGGTCGTCCGCATAGGGGCAGATGTGCGCGCAATCGCATGCCATTTCCTCATTGACACGGCCCATCGAGCCCTGTTAGGGTCTGACCGCTCAGAAGTATGCATAACTGTCGAGGACTGCACGGGAATTGTTGAAACCAGAGGCATGACAAAGCAGAGGGCGTGAGAAGACTCGTGACCATCGTCGGAGCACTGGCAGCCATCGCCAATTGGCCAGCATGTGCCGCTCACGTGAAAGAGCGGGATCTGGAGCAGTCACGCATTCGTTACCAGCTCGCCGCCGACGATTTTCGGGGGCAACGGACCGAGGCCGCCCTGGAAGAACTACGAAAAGCGCTAGAAATCGACCCCGGCAACGCCGACGCTTATAATCTTCTCGGCTTGATCTCTCTCTCCCAAGGCGCCGAGTACGTTCGGCAAGTCGAATCCGCGGGGTGCCTGCACGGCGCCGATGCCGAATCGCTGCGTCGGGATGCGATGACGAGGTTTCACGACGCCGAGAATCACCTGCGCAAGGCGACCACCTTGAAGCCCGACTTCTCGGACGCCTGGAACAACCTGGCCGTCGCCGCTCTTCAGCTCGAGAACTACGACGAGGCGATCGCCGCCGCGCAGAACGCGCTGAAGGATGCCGCCTATCCGTCACCGGAGTTCGCGCGTGCCAACCTGGGTTGGGCCGAATTCCAGAAGAAGAACTTGAACGCTGCCTGGAAAGCGCTGCACGAGGCGGTGGCGCGCGCGCCGGGGTTCTGCGTGGGGCGCTACCGTCTGGCCAAGGTCTACGTCGACCGTGGGCAGTACGACGAGGCGGCCGACGAGATCGACGCCGTCGTCGGCAATGTGGCCTGTCCGATCCAGGAGGCGTTCCTGCTGGCGGGCCTCGTTCATCAACACCGTGGCGATGCCGCCGGCGCGCACACGCTGTTCGATCGCTGCGTGTCCGCGGCGTCCCGCGCCTGTCTGGCCGCCGAATGCAAGCGCTACGCGGAGATGGTTCAGTGACCCGCCGGGTTCGGAAGCGCCGGGACGCCGTCGTGAGCGCGCCATCGGTTGACCACGACCGCCCTTCGGCGGTAGAGAACCGGGCTGGCGAGGCGGCAACGGTGGCAACTGCGTTGAAACCGGTCGCGCGGCCCTGTTCACCCATGGAAAAAGAGCAGCATTTCGGCAGCTTCCTTCGTCGCGCACGTGAGAGCCAGGACATCGTCCTCGCCGATGTGGCCCTGAAGACGAAGGTCTCCCGGTCGACGCTCGAGCTTCTCGAACAGGGACAGCTCGCCGATCTTCCGGCGGGGGTCTACGTGCGCGGCTTCATCCGCTCGTTCGCCCGCGCCGTGGGCACGGACGAGACGGAGCCCTTGCTGATGTACGAGCGCGCCGTGGAGGCGAAGAGCCGCGCGGAGAAGGCCCGCGACGTGACGCCCGTTTCGGAGATCCCCGTGCCGCTGGGATCGACCATCGATGACGAAGCGCTGGCGCCCCGTCGGGGACTTGGCCTGGCGGTTTTCGTGATCATACTGCTGCTCATTGCGACGATCACGCTGTCCCTGTTGCTACGCCGCCCGCCCCCCTCTGGCGAAGGGCTCAGCCTCGCGCCACCCAGCAGCGCGCCAGTTGCACATCGGACGCCGACGGCTTAAACCCCTCGCGGTTTTTCCGTCCCGTCGTCTGTCTTCCCGTTGGTCGTTCGTGTCCCCTATTCTCGAAAGGAGCCTGCAATGAAGCCGATCGCAAGGTCGATCGTGGTCCGTTCCGTCGTCGTCTGTCTGGGATTCGTCGCCGTGCTGTGCGTGGCGAACCGGAGCGCGCTGGCGCAAACGAATCCGCCGCCGCCAACGAGCTCCGGGGGGAACGGCATCGGCGTGGGCGCCTCGGCGTTTCTGTCTGGCCTGGAGGGAGTACAGGTCGACTACGACCTGTACAACTGGGACATCGAGGGCGTGTTCTCGTTCGGTGATCGGGACAATGGGAACGGCATGAGCCGCACCTACCTGCAGGCGGGGGCCCGGGGCTGGTGGCACCTCCATCATGGGTCGAGCAGTGACTTCTCGGTCGGTGGCGGCATCGGATTCCTGAACGCCAGCGGCGGCGGCGGGCCGTCGGTCACCACGACGCTGATCGAGCCCGGGGTGCGGGCGCGGGCCTTTGTGACGCCGAACGTATCGGTGCAGGCGATCCTGGGCCTGTCGATCGAGATCGGTGACAACGATGCCGGCGCGAATGCCAGAACAGGCGTGGCCCTGGCCGGCCAACCCCTGTTCACCGCCGGCTTCACCTACTACTTTCACTAGTCGCGGAGACCGCGGGCGAGCCTTGACGTCCGCGTGCGCTAGACTGACGCGGCCGTGGCCGTCCTGACAACTTCCGCGATCCTGTTGCGTGCGGTGGACTACGGCGAATCGGATCGCGTGGTGACCTTGTTCGGTCGCACCACCGGCGCCGTCGGCGCCATCGCGCGCGGGGCTCGCAAGAGTCAGAAGCGATTCGCGGGCGGCCTCGGTCTGTGCAGCGTCGGCGACGTCGAGCTGCGCGAGCGGGGGAGCGCCGAGCTGTTGACTCTGGAGCGGTTCGACGGCGTCCTCAGCTACCCGTCGCTGGGGAGCGACGTCGCCCGCATGGGGCACGCCGCCTACGTGGCCGAGCTGGTGGCGAAGCTGTGCGCGCCCCGGCAGGCCGAGCCCCGGATCTACGACTTCCTGCTGGCTTTCCTGGCGCGGCTCGACGCCGATGGTGCCTCCGATACGCGGCTGCGCATCTTCGAGCTCGGCCTGCTCGATCGGCTCGGCTTCGCGCCGGCGCTCGCCGCCTGCGCGGGGTGCGGCCGCGACGATCTTTCGACGGGCGATGCCATCGACGTGCGCTGGATCCCCGACCAAGGGGGAGTGGTGTGCCGGGCCTGCGCGTCGCGCGGGCGGCCCATGCGTCCGGTCGTCCGCCTGGCGCTGCACGGGCTGGCCCGCCGCTCCGTCGCCGGCACGTTCGATGACGCCCCGGACGCGCCCCTGTCGATCGATGTGGCCCGTGGCTGTCGCGATGCCCTGCACGAGCTGGTGGCGGGGCATCTGTCGGCGCCCCTCCGCTCGCTCGAGTTCCTGGCCAAGACCGCCCCGGCGGGGTTCGCGCCGTGACCGCCGTGGCGCGGCCGCCGTTGCTGGGGATCCGTCACGTGGCGCTGTTCGCCGCTGATCTGGACGTCGCCGAGGCGTTCTGGGTGGGGGTGATGGGCTACGCCGTCGAATGGCGCCCCGATCCCGACAACCTCTATCTGTGCGCCGGGAACGACAACCTGGCGCTGCACCGCAAGCCGGCGGCGGCGGGGTTTTCGCCCACGGAGCAACGTCTCGATCACATCGGTCTCGCCGTGGCGAGGCCCGAGCAGGTGGACGCCTGGGCGGCGCACCTGGCGGCCCATGGCATCACGGTCGACGCGGCGCCACGTACCCACCGGGACGGTTCGCGGTCTCTCTACTTTCGCGCCCCGGACGGGGCGCCCCAGGGGCCGCTGGTGCAAATCATTTACCACCGCCCACTTTCCGAGTAAGTCTTCCCGGCCATGCCAGCTTCCAGCCTCGAATCCATCGTCAGCCTTTGCAAGCGCCGGGGGATCGTTTTCCCATCGTCGGCCGTCTACGGCGGTCTCGGCAGCACCTGGGACTACGGTCCCCTGGGCGTCGAGCTGAAGAACAACGTGAAGCGCGCCTGGTGGCGCTCGGTGGTGCACGAGCGCGACGACATGGAGGGGCTCGACGCCGCGATCTTGATGAACCGCCTGGTCTGGAAGTACTCGGGCCACGAGGCGACGTTCTCGGATCCCATGACCGACTGCCGCAACTGCAAGTCGCGCCCCCGCGCCGATCACGTGTTCGTGGCGCAGAAGGGGAGGGACCCGGTCGGGCTGGCGGAGATCAACGTCGCCATCGCCGCCAAGGAGCTGAAGTGCCCGAAGTGCGGCTCCTCTGATCTGACCGAGGCGCGGCCGTTCAACCTGATGTTCAAGACGACCGTCGGCGCCGTCGAGACGGGCGACGACTCGGGCCTGGCCTACCTGCGGCCCGAGACGGCGCAGGGGATGTTCGTGAACTTCGGCAACGTGCTCGACACCATGCGCCGCAAGCTGCCGTTCGGCATCGCCCAGATCGGCAAGGCGTTCCGCAACGAGATCACGCCCGGAAACTTCACGTTCCGCACGCGCGAGTTCGAGCAGATGGAGATCGAGTACTTCGTGAAGCCGGGCGATGACGAGGCCGCCCACCAGGCCTGGATCGACACGCGCACGCAGTGGTACCTCGACCTGGGGATGCGCAAGGAGAACCTGCGCCAGCGCGAGCAGGAGAAGCACGAGCTCGCCCACTACGCCAAGCGCTGCGTCGATCTCGAGTACCGCTTCCCCATGGGGTGGAGCGAGCTGGAAGGGATCGCGAACCGCACCGACTACGATCTGAAGGCGCACAGCCGCGGGCCCAACAACCCCGACTCGATCGAGGAGCTGCGCTACTTCGATCAGGAGCAGAAGAAGCACATCGTCCCCTACGTGATCGAGCCGTCGGCGGGAGCCGACCGGGCCACCTTGGCGTTCCTGTGCGACGCCTACGAGGACGCGCTGGTCAAGGAGCCGCCGGCCGAGGAGGTGGCGAAGCTGCGCGATCTGGTGCTGAGCTTCGGCAAGTCGGTCGAGAAGCGCGACAACCTGGATGCCACCACCAAGGCGCGGCTGGGGCAAGCGGCCGCCGAGATCGCCGACGGGCTGCCCGGCTCGCTGCCCCGCCTTCTGGGCCTGTCCGACGACGCGGACGCCAACCGCATCGAGGTGTTCAAGAAGGTGCGCGGCGTCTCGGACAAGCTGGGGGAGGAGTTCACCCGGACCGTGCTGCGCCTGCACCCGCGCCTGGCCCCCATCACGGTGGCGGTGTTTCCGCTCAAAAAGAACGAGCCTCGGCTGGTCGAGCTGGCCCGCGGCATCAAGCGCGACCTGCAGGCCGAGGGGCTGCGGACCGTCTATGACGACACCGGCGCCATCGGCAAGCTGTACCGGCGCCAGGACGAGATCGGCACGCCGTTCTGCCTGACGGTCGATTTCCAGAGCCTCGAGGATGGCACCGTGACGGTGCGTGATCGTGACACCATGACGCAGGAGCGCCAGGGCATCTCGGCGCTCGCCCCGGCGCTGCGCGCCAAGACCAGGTAGACGACCGATAGGCGCAGGATGGGCGACGGGGCAACGACGCCCCGCCAGGGCGACGTTTTCCTCGTGTCCGCCTCTTTCTAGTTGAGGGGACTCAGGGTAAATAACCGCCCATGCCAAGTCTGACCAAGAGCCGATCCACCGCCAAGTCCAAGTCCAAAGCCGTGGCCAAAGCGGTAGCAAAGAAGCCCGCGAAGCCCACCAAGAAGCTCACGAACGGCCACTCGAAGGGCCTGATGGCGAGCGCCAAGACGGCAGTTTTGAAGAAAGCAGCCAGCGTGAAGGCCGCCGTGCAGGACGCCGTCAAGGCGAAGGCTGGCAAGCGCGTCTACTTCTTCGGCGACGGCAAGGCCGAGGGCACGATGGCGATGAAGAACCTGCTCGGCGGCAAGGGCGCGAACCTGGCCGAGATGGGGAACATCGGCCTGCCGGTTCCCCCGGGATTCACCATCACCACCGAGGTCTGCACCGAGTTCTACACCGGCGGCAAGAAGCTCCCCAAGGCGCTCGACGGCGACATCCGCGCCGCCATCGCCCGCATGGAGAAGGCCGTGGGCGCGAAGTTCGGCGACGTGTCGAACCCGCTGCTCGTCTCGGTCCGCTCGGGCGCGCGCGCCTCGATGCCCGGCATGATGGACACCATCTTGAACCTGGGGCTCAATGACAAGACCGCCGCCGGCCTGGCCGCGAAGTCCGGCAACGAGCGCTTCGCCTACGACAGCTACCGCCGCTTCATCGCCATGTACGGCGACGTCGTGCTCGGCCTCAAGCCCGAGAAGAAGGAGGATCACGATCCGTTCGACGAGATCCTCGACAAGAAGAAGAAGGCCCGCGGCGTGAAGCTCGACTCCGAGCTGCCGGCCGACGCCCTGAAGGAGCTGGTCGCCGAGTTCAAGGCCGAGATCAAGACCCGGGTGGGCCTCGACTTCCCCGAGGATCCGTACGTCCAGCTGCAGGGCGCCATCAAGGCCGTCTTCCAGTCGTGGCAGAACGATCGCGCCAACCTGTACCGCCGCTTGAACAACATTCCGGCCGAGTGGGGCACGGCGGTCAACGTCCAGGCCATGGTGTTCGGCAACAAGGGGGCCGACTCCGCCACCGGCGTCTGCTTCACCCGTGACCCGGCCAGCGGCGAGAACATGTTCTACGGTGAGTTCCTGGTGAACGCGCAGGGCGAGGACGTGGTCGCCGGCATTCGCACGCCGCAGAAGATCGAGGAGCTCGGCAAGATCCTGCCGCAGGCCTACAAGGAGCTGCTCGACATCCGCAAGAAGCTCGAGAAGCACTACAAGGACATGCAGGACATCGAGTTCACCGTCGAGAACAAGAAGCTGTACATGCTTCAGTGCCGCAACGGCAAGCGCACCGGCTTCGCCGGGGTGCGCATCGCCGTCGAGATGGTCGACGAGAAGCTGATCCCCAAGGAAGAGGCGCTTCGCCGCGTCGAGCCCGAGGCCTTGAACCAGCTGCTGCGCCCGGTGTTCCTGCCGGCCGCCAAGAAGAAGGCCATCGAGGAAGGTCGCCTGCTGGCCAAGGGCCTGCCGGCCGGCCCCGGCGCCGCCACCGGCAAGGTCGTCTTCTTCGCCGACGAGGCGGAGGCGCTGGCCGCCAAGGGCGAGACCAGCCTCATCCTCTGTCGTCACGAGACCAGCCCCGAGGACATCCGGGGCATGAACGCGTCACTCGGCTTCATGACCGCCTTCGGCGGCATGACCAGCCACGCCGCGCTGGTGGCCCGTCAGATGGGCAAGGTCTGCATCGTCGGCTGCGATGCGCTGTCGTTCGACTATCACGCCCGCACCATGACGGTCACCACCCAGAAGGGGACGGTCGTCGTCAAGGAAGGGGACTGGATCTCGATCGACGGCTTCGCCGGCGAGGTCATCAACGGCCGTGTCGACACGACGCCCTCCGAGGTCATCCGCGTGCTCATCGAGAAGAACCTCGATCCGAAGCAGGCGCCCATCTATCAGACGTACGCCAAGCTGATGACGTGGGCGGACGCCGCCCGCAAGCTGCGCGTCCGCGCCAACGCCGATCAGCCCGATCAGGCCGAGGCGTCGGTGGCGTTTGGCGCCGAGGGCATCGGCCTGTGCCGCACCGAGCACATGTTCTTCGGCGAGGGGAAGATCGGTCCCATGCGCGAGATGATCGTGGCCGAGAACGAGGCCGATCGTCGCGCCGCCCTCAACAAGCTGCTGCCGCTGCAGCGCGAGGACTTCGCCGGGATCTTCCGGGCGATGAAGGGCAAGGCCGTGACGGTTCGCACGCTCGACCCGCCGCTGCACGAGTTCCTGCCCCACGACGAGGCGGGCGTTCGCGACCTGGCCAAGTCGACCGGCCGCACCGTGGAGCAGATCCACGAGCGGATCGCCGAGCTGAAGGAATCGAACCCGATGCTCGGCCACCGGGGCTGCCGCCTGGGCATCACCTACCCCGAGATCACCGAGATGCAGGCGCGCGCCATCATCGAGGCGGCCGTGGAGGTCGCGGCGGAAGGGATCCAGGTTTACCCCGAGATCATGATCCCGCTCGTCGGCGTCAAGAAGGAGCTCGACCTGCAGGCCGCCGTCGTGCGCAAGACGGCCGACGCCGTGTTCGCCGAGAAGGGCAAGAAGATCAGCTACACGATCGGCACCATGATCGAGGTCCCCCGCGCCGCCATGACGGCCGGTGAGATCGTCGACTCCGCCGACTTCTTCTCGTTCGGTACGAACGACCTCACGCAGACCACCTACGGGCTGTCTCGTGACGACGTGCCGCGCGTCCTGGCGGCCTACCTGCAGCACGAGGTCTACCCGGGCGATCCGTTCGTCAGCATCGACCGCAATGGCGTCGGCGCCCTCATGAAGATCGCCGTCGCCGCTGGACGCGCCAAGAAGCCGAAGCTGAAGCTGGGCATCTGCGGCGAGCACGGTGGCGATCCGTCGTCGGTCGAGTTCTGCCACGAGATCGGCCTCGACTACGTCTCCTGCTCGCCGTACCGCCTCCCGATCGCCCGCCTGGCCGCCGCTCAGGCGGCCTTGAAGGCATCCTGAGGCGCTCGCCTCGAGTCCAAAGCAGGATCATGGGAAAGGTCGTCGCTTCCCGGCGGGCCGTGTGGCTCATTGGGGTGCTCGGGGGCCTGGCGTTGGGCGGATGCAGTTTGCATCAGGCCGGCGTCACGCCTCCGGATAACCGAATATTCTTTCCCAGCGGCGGGATCATCGATCCCGACGGTCAGTGGCTGTATGTCGTGAACTCGAACTCCGACCTGCGCTACAACGCCGGGACGATCGTGGCCGTCGATCTGACGGCTGTCCGCAACGATGACCCTCGGCAGAACCCGGCGGGGACCGCCTGGCCGGTCTGTCCCACCGACCCCCGCTATGTTCCCCCGGCTGATCAGGCGGCGGCGGCGCCGCTGTGTTGCTGGGACCTGCTCGACTCCTCGATCCTGAACTGCGACGAGCAGGTGTTGATCAACCGGGAATGGACCGTGCAGATCGGCAGCTTCGCGGGGACGCCCGTCATTCAGACCTTTCCCGACGATCTGACGACCGATCCGCCGACGTTGAAAAACCGGCGCATGTACGTCCCGGTGCGGGGCGACACGTCGGTCACGTTCATGAACCTGGCGCGCGGGGTCCCGGCCGATGGCACGAAGTTTCGCTGCACGGGGCCTCGCCGGGACGCCAATGAGCCTGCCGACGGCCTGAACGCCCCCTCCGTGCAGAATCGCTTCGCGATCTGCGAAGACCTGTGGCGCGTCACGCGCAAGGACGATCCGAACGTCTATTCCAAGTTCCATGTCATTCCCGATGATCAGGTGATGTATCTGCCGGACGAGCCGTACGCATTGGCCCTGGACGCCGACGACGACCTGCTCTACGTGGGCCACTTGCGCGGATACGTATCGGTGATCGATCTCGGCATCGGCGAACTCAATGGTCCCCAGGTGCCGAACCTGGTTGACCGAAATTCCGGCGTGTTGCCCGCGGACGCCAGCGGTTCGGTCGGCGTCACCAGCTTGACCATTCATCCCACCACCTCCACCTGCGGCAAGGAGATCTATGCTACGTCGCGGTTCCGCCCGCTGGCGAGCTCCTTCCTCGTCTACGGTGTGGCGGGGGCCCGCTGCGGCCGAAACGCGGACGCGGCATCCTCCCCGGGAGGCGAGGGGCTGGTGGTCGTTCCTACCGGCTCGACGTTGTCGACCGGCGTGGCCGGCTCCGACACGCGCGGCATCCAGTTCGTGAACAGCAAGTACCTCCCGCCCGGGTCGATCCTCCCGCCATCCTCGCAGAACCAGAACTCGTCGCCCGATCGCGCCTTCCTGATTCAGCGCAATCCCCCCACGCTGGTGGGGGTGGATCTGTCGACGCAGCTCCCGCTGTCGACGATGGAGATCTGTCAGGGTCCGACGAACTTGCAGCAGCCGACCGACAGCCAGGGGAATCCGCTGTTCGGCGTGCCGATGTTGTTCATCACCTGCTTCGATTCGGGCGAGCTCTACGTCGTCGATCCGTCGATCCCCCAGATCCGCTCGGTCATCCCGGTGGGACGGGAGCCGATCAACACCGTGTTCGATGCGACCGATCCGACGCGCGCCTACGTGATGACCTTCGGTGGCAACAACATTTCGGTCGTCGACCTCGACCCGTTCAGTCCGACCTACGAACGGGTCATCGAGCGGATCGGCTTCCCCAGCGCCACACCGCGGGACGTGGGGCCCTGAGATGACGAAGACGATGTTTGGTCGAGGACCTCTCCGCGCGCGCCGCCTCCCGCTGGCCGGGATGCTGGCCGCCACCTGGGTGACGGCGGTGGCGGCTTGCAGTCAGGCGCCCGTCTACCTTCCGTCGCACGACTTCGATCGGCCGACCGACATGACGTTCTCATGCATCGACGTCGGGCCCGCCGTGGCGCCATCCGCGACGCCGGTCGTGGGCGCGCAGCCGATGGACGTCTGTCACCCTCCGGGAGAGACCGATCCGCTGATCGGCGCGCCGTACTCCGACGGCCATTCCTACAAGACGTACGCGTTCGTGGCGAACTCGTCGCGCGGTGACGTCACCGTGGTCGACATGAGCTACTGCCGTGGCGGTGACGGCAACTGTCTACAGAGGAGCTGGCAGGCGGGAGCGGCGCTGGTGGATCTCGATCCCAACTCGATCGGATATGCGACGGTGCCGGTGGGGGAGGACCCCGAGGTGATCGATGCCAGTCAGGACGGCTGCCGCCTGGTCACCGCCAACCGGCTTTCGTGCGATCTGACGGTGATCGATCCGGTGGCGCTCCTGTCTCCGCGTTTGCAGGGGGGGACGTTGTCCCCGACGTACACCAGGACGTTCAAGATCCAGACCGGCTCGGGGGTCCCCTTGACCGTCGCTCCCGGCGAGGTGGCGTTCGTGCCCCAGCAGACGAACGTGCAGGGCGGGGGGCGCGCGCCCGATATGCTGTGCACGGAGATGGGAACGCTGGCCGCACCGGTGGGAGATCCGTCGGCCACCCCGGAGGCCCGTGCGTCGTGGCACGTCATGGTCACGTTCCCGTCCTGCGATCTCATCGCGCTCGTCGATGTGCAGACCGAGACGATCCTCGACTCGTACCAGGTGTCGACCTCGGATGGCAGAAGCTACGTCTACAACCACACCGGCACCGAGCCGTCATGCACGCGCATCGACTGCGGCGTCGGCGCGGGCACCTTCCCCGACGGCGGCGTGCCCGCGCCGGCCGACGGTGGCACGCCCGAGAACGGCTCGCTGCTCGATGTTCAGCCGCTGGCCATTCGTCCCGAAGGGACGCGCGTCTATTTTGGCGCCACCAACGCGCCTATCGTCGGTGCCCTCGATCTCGTCGGGGACACCCTGGTCGTGCCGTCCCTGGGGGCGAGCACGCCCATCGCCAACGCCGGCGGCGTCATGCGGCTGCGGCTGTCGGTCGACCCCTACGCCTACGTGAATGGCCATCTGCCCAAGGGCGATCCCCTGGCCGCTGAGCCCAACGATCCGGCCAAGCCGGAGTTCGGCCGCTTCGTCTCCCGGTCCGACCTCGCCGATCGCCAGTATCTCTACGCCATCGGTCGGGACGCCAGCGTCCGGATCGTCGACGTGTCACGCCCCGATCCCACCGAGTGCGATGTCGGTATCGATCCGTCGGCGGTCGCTCCGGGGGACCCGCGACAGAAGTGTTTTCCCGTCGACGCGAGCGACAATCCGCCGCGGCTGCCGCAGATCCCGTACATGGCCGGGCTTCACTTCCCGAGCGCCCCTCAGGACGTGGCGTTCGGGTACTACTGGACCAACCCGGTCGACCTCACCGCGACCGCGGTGAACGAACAGATCCTCAACGGCGCCTTCGGCTTCGTGCTGACGGGAGGCGGCGGGGTGTATCTCATCAACGTCGACCCGGCGCCCCCCGCGACGCAGCAGGTCTACTACGCCGACGCCCGCGACACCGCCGTGCCGAAGACGCCGCTCGCATTCATCCAGCCGGCCGACCCCGCGACGCTGTTTCCGCAGAGTCCCGGGGATGCCTCGAATCTGACCTTGGCGGCGGGGGCGCAGCCCGTGTTGCCGCTCCCCTTGCCAAACACTCCGCGCAACGCGAACGCCATCACGTTCTCGCAGGGGCTGCTGCCGCAGGTCGGGCCGCCGCGCACCGACACCACCACCCCCATCACGACGTCCAACGGTCCCCTCCTCGACACGTTCAACGCCACCACGACGCGCGAGAACGCCACCATCATCCCGTACATCCAGTCCGGCGTGGCGGTCGCTCCCACGCTGCCGGTGCAGACCTACGTCTACTTCCCCAATGAGGCGACCGTGCAGCCCCAGACCTGGTCGATCACCTGGGAAGGGGATCTCACGGGGGTGCGCAGCGCGGGGGCCGTCGACGAATCGCCCATGACCACGGCCATGATCAACGACCCTGATGGTCACGCGGTGGCGCTCACCGACAACGGCGCGTCGTTCTGCTCGTCGGGAATCTTCCCCGGGGACATCGTCACCCTCACCGGGTGCATGGTCGACGGCAACTGCGGCCCGGGACGGTTCTGCGTGCACGATCCCGACGCGCCCCCCTCGTCGAGCGGCTACGCCATCAACGGGCTCTGCATGACCCCGGCAAACTCGACCAACGCCGACATGTTGAAGACCTGCACCCCGCTGCTCAGCAGCTTCCGGCGCTACGAGATCTCGCCGACGTTGACCAGCTTCACCGACAGCTCGATGCCCCAACGGACGATCGTGCTCGTGCCCAAGAAGTCCGAGGTGCCGCTGGTCACGCCGTGCGATCCGACGATGAGCAAGTCCTGCACGCCTCCCAGCCGCCCCGATCTGTTGGGGTTCAGCTGCTCCGATGACGGCCGCTGTCTGATGCTCTGCGAGGACGACAAGGGCGCCAAACAGCCGGGGCTCTGTACCCAGCGCCGCGGCAGCGTCTGCGTCGACTTCCGGGCCACCACCGGTCACTTCTACTGCGCCGATGGGGCGCCACTGAGCGATGCCATCGACACGAAGGGGCAGTGCGGTCTCGACCAGTTGATTCCCTACGACATCTCGGCGGGCAAGTCGTTCGTCGTGGTGGGGTCGGCGGTGGGACGAGCCGATCCAGGAACGTCCGTCGAGCTCCCCGCGCCGGGGGGCGTGGGCGGGGCTGGGGGGGCGGGCGGCGCTGCGGGCAGCGGCAGCGGTCTGTGGCAGTGTGCCCGTGACACCTCCGCCAGCCCCGAGCTGGTGGCGCGTATTCCTCTCAATCCTCCTCATTGCACTTCACCGGTGCTGAAGACCTTCGTTCCAGGATTCGATACGAACGGAAGGGCCGCGCTGGTGCCCTCGGCGAACGAATACAAGGCGGTCTTCACCGACTCGACTCTGCCCAGCCCCTCCCCCTGCCTGATCCAGTTCGGGCCGACGACGGCGGGGACGAGCGGGGCAGGGGGGACGAGCGGCGCCGGCCCGACGTACGCGGCGCTGTACCAGAACCGCGAGATCCGATTCATCCTGACGAACCTCGAGACGATCGTGGGCGATCCGATCCAGATTCGCTTCGCGGTCGATGGGGGCACCGTGGGGCAGACCGTTCCGGTGGCCGTCGATTCGGCGGTGGGCTTGCCGGCTCGGATCAAGCTGGGTCCGGTGCCGTCGGTCGATCAAACGCTTTCCCCCATGATCCCTCCGGACGGCGAGTTCTCCTCGGACATGCCGTTCCTGTTCGTCGTCGATCAGCGGACGAGCGCCACCGGTCGCGCGGCCACCCGCGGTCAGATCCTGCGCATCTCGCCGCGCCTGTCCGACACCAGCCCGGTGCCGACTTTTCAGTCCGCCACCGACAGCAACAGCTACTTCCCGTTGCAGTAGCACCTCGCCCGCTTCTCGGCGGGGCAGGCGCGTGGCCCGGGGCGGCTTTGCCGCCGTGGTGGTGAAACTTGACGCCGCCAGGGTGCGACGCTTAACTACATGTAGGATTTTATGCTCAACAAGGGACGAAGAATCGGACGTTGCCGCAGGCGCGTTCCCCAGGGGGCCGGGGCGGGACCGCAAGTTGTCGGATCCATATTGGCAAAGTGCGTGCGTCGCGCCGCGCGGGCGTGGTCGCGGACGGGCCACCTCCGCGCTGCCGAGGGCGGGTTGGTGGCGCCCGGGTTCGTGCTCCACAGGGAAAACGTCACGAAAGAAGACGAATCATGAGCCTGCGATACACTGGCGAAGCCACAATGGACGAACCCGCCCTCCGGGATGTCGAGCGATGGAAGGACAAGATCGAGGTGCGTCTCGACAACCGCCAGGTGTTCTTTCTGTTCTTCGGCAGCGCCATGGTCGCGTGCATGCTGTTCGTGCTGGGGGTCATCGTGGGCAAGCGCCTGGAATCGCGCGGGCGCGCCGAGGCCCCCGTGATCGAGGATCCGCTGGCGGCGCTCGATCGCTTCGGCACCCCGGCCTCCTCGTCCCCCGCCGCGGCGGCCTTGACGTTTCCGCACGCGCTGATTGGCAACCCGCCCCCCGGCAAGGCTGAGCGCCTCGAGCGCGGCGCCAACCGCTCGACCCTGACGACCGCGTTGTCGTCTCCGGCGCCTACCGTGGTGGCCCCGACTCCCGTGAACAAGAAGACCGCGCTGCTTCCCCGGCCGCTGCCGGTAGCCGTGCCCACGCCCGCGAAGACGGCGACGGCGACGCTGGCCGCGAAGACCACGCCGCCCCAGGCGGTGAGCGCCCCTGCGAAGGCCACGGTGGCGCTGGCGTCGAAGCCGGCCGCCAAGCCACCCGTCGTCGCGTCCCACGCGGACAAGGACAAGCAGAAGGCGAACTTCCTGTTGCAGCTCAGCTCGTTTCAGGACCGCGCCGAGGCCGACGCCTTCGCGCGTCGCTTCTCCGCCCAGAACGCCTACGTCGTCGCCAGCGAAGTCCCCGGCAAGGGGCTGTGGTACCGCGTCCGCGTCGGCAGCTACGGAAACCTGAAAGACGCCACCGTGGCCAAGTCGGCGTTCGAGCGCGAGCACGGCGTGATCGCCTACGTCGCCGGCAACGGCCCGGCGCAATAGCGCTAGTACAGCAGCCCGATGTTCACCAGGAACACGCCGATGCGCGTGTCCCCCGGCCCCGGATCGAGCGGCCACGCCCAGGCGAAGCTGAGATCGCCCACTGGGATCTTGATGATGATCGGGGAGACGCCCACGTCGTGGCGGAAGCTGGTGGCCGCCAGCGCGTTGAATGAGTCCGCCACCACGCCGTTGTCGAAGAAGACCGAGCCGTACCAGGGCGGGCTGATGGGAAACTGCAGGTCGATGTTGTCGACGACGCGCAGGTTGCCGCCGATGGGACGGTACTGCACGTATGAGTCCTGAAGGGGCCCGCCGAACCCGGCGTTGGAGACCGTCTCGACGCGGGCCCGGTCCAGCTTGAACCCACGTAGCGTGGTCTCGCCGCCCGCGAAATAGCGCTCGACCTTGGGCAGCAGCGATTCGTTTCCGAGCGGGAAGCCCTGGTCGTAGCGGGCCGAATGGCGCAGCATCAGCCAGCGGAAAATGGGGACGACCACCGTCGCGCGCAGGCCGAGCTTCACGAACGAGACGTCGGCATAGCCAAACGACAGGCTCCGCGGCGCCACCTCGGTCACCGCTTCGAACTTGAAGCCGCGCGTCGGGATCAACCGGTTGTCGAGACGCAGCCACTGCAGGTCGAACGACAGGCTGCCCACCGCCGTCCCCAGCGTGACCGAGTTCTGCTGTTCGTACGGTCCGGCGACCGGGAGCAGCGCCTCGGTGTGGGTGGTGTTGCGCAGGTTGTAGTGGATGCTCGCGTCCACTCCGGGATACATCTCCCGGCCGAAGCCGATGGAGCCTCCCCAAGATCGAATGTCACCGAGCCGCACCGTCGCTTGCTGAAAGTACTGTCCCGAGATGTCGAACCGGAACAGGGTGCCCAGAAAACGCCGGTCGAGGAACGTCGAGTTCACGCGCACCAGCGACTGCCCGTACTCGGCGCTGGTGGTCAGGTTCCAGCCATGCCCGAACAGGTTCCGGTTGTCGTAGCCGGCCCGCACGTACCAACCGAGGGGAAAAGACGAGTTCGGGGAGGCCTGCTCCGTCGAGCCACCGCCCCCCACGTGCACGACGTTGTACTGATCGTGCCGCTCCTCGACCTCGACCACCATGGGGACGACGGCCAGCCCCTCCTCCTTTCCTGGGAAGCTGATGGGCGAGGCGTTGTTGAACAGCTGGAGGTAGCCGAGGTTGCGCTGCCCGCGCTCGAACGCCGTGGTGGTCAGGTAGTCGCCACTCTTGATGGGGATCTGCTCGAGGATGGTCTCCGGCTTGGTGACGAAGTTGCCGCGCACGAAGATCGGCCCCACCTGGACCCGCGGGCCCATCTTGATCTTCCAGATGATGTGAATGTCGGCGCCCTGTCGCTCGAGCGTGGGCTCGGCGTTGGCGGCTGGGTAGCCGATGTCCCCCAGCGCCCGTTCCAGGTGCCGGGTGTCCTCCTTGAGGAAGCCCGGGCGGTAGGGTGAGCCGATCCGCTGCGTGATCACCTCGCGCAGGTACGCGGGGCCGTAGGGGAGGCCGATGTTGTCGGTCGTGACGAAGTCCTCGGAGACCACCTTCACCCTCACCCCCTCGTCGATGGTGAAGCGCACGAAGATCTCCTTGGCGTCCCGGGCCACGGTCTCGGCGCCGGCGGCGGCCGCGCCGGCCATCCCGAACGTGTCACGCGACGTCGAGACCTCGCCGAACGCTTGAACATCCGGGAAGCCGAGCGACCGGTAGTGCTCGATCAGCCGCTCGGCGTCGAGCTCGACCTGCCGGGCCGTCACGAACCCGCCGGAGCCGAGGCCGATGTACCCCAGGAACGGGAAGGTGCGCACGGTGACCGTCTCGGCGAGGTCGTCGCTGGACAGCTGCTTGTTCCCCATGAACTCGACCGCCCGCACCTTCAGCTCGGGCCCCTCGTCGATCGTGAAGACGAGCCGCTCCTCCTCGGCGGCCACCTTCTCCCGTTGCCACTGCACCCGGGCGAAGAAGAACCCCTGATCCTGGTAGTACTGCTGGAGGGCGTCGGCGCTGTTGCTGGCCTCGTAGTCGTCGTAGGCGCCCCGCTCGGTGAGGGTCAAGTGCTCCTTGAGGGTTCCGTTCGACTTGCTGTGATTTCCCTCGAAGGCGATGGTGATGTGCTTGCGCTCGTTGACCCGCAGGGCGATGGCGACGTTCTTGTTCTTGGTGTCGACGCTGTGCTCGGGATCGAAGCTGCTGGTGATGCGGGCGCCCAGGTAGCCCTGGGCGCGGTAGCGGTCGACCACCTTGGCGATGTCGTCGCGCATGCGCCGGACCGTGAAGGGGACCGGGCTGGTCCACAGCCGCAGCGGATCGGGGTGGCGGAACGTCTTGTCGATGTCCTCCGCCGGGAAGGCGTTGTTGCCGGTGATGGCGATGGGCCCGATGGGGTAGCCCGAGCCGCGCGAGATCCGCACGTGGAAGTCGACCGCCGCCGGCGTCGCGCCGTGAGAGACCAGCTCGATGCCGACGTTGGCGTCGAAGTACCCCTCTTCGTCCCGCAGGAAGCGGATGAGCCGCTGCCGTTCGCGTTCGACGGCGGCGTCTCGTTCGGGGCCGGGCATGGGGAGGGGATGGCCGGTGCGGATGGTGATGCGCCGCTGAATCTCGTCCTGGCGGATCGTCCCGTTCCCCTTGACGAAGAAGTAGCGGACGCGGTCGTAGGGGCGGAGGCGCACCCGGATGGTGAGGCTGTCCGCGCCCGTCTGCTGCGTGTCGACGGCGGCGTCGTAGCCGACGCCTTCCAGCGCGCGCCGCAGGCGGGGCAGGGTGCCGATGGGGGTGCCGATGCGATCGGCGGGGCCCGAGGCGACGAAAGGCGTGCCGGTGGGTGCCACTGCCTTCAACAGGGACTCGATGGTCTCGCGCGGTTCGACCAGGATCCCCGTCACGTCGTAGCGGGCGATGATGGCGCCGGATGCCGCCGCGGTCTCCACCGGCGCGAGCGTCTTGGACGCCGGCGCTCCGGGCGTGGCCGTGGGCGGCGGCGTGGGAGCGGTGAGCGTGGGCGCAGACGCGGGCGCGGGGATGGGCACCGGCGCCGGCGTCGCCGCGATCTCCGCGGCCCGAGCAGACGGCGCGGCCAGCGCCCCCCAGACGGAGAGCGGAAGCAGGATCAGGCGAGGTCGGTTCACGCGGGTCGGCCCGTCAACGTGCTCACAGTCTTATCGCGTAGTCCAACCGCAGCTCCATGTTGAAGTTGATGGGGAGGGTGTCGGTCGGCCCGAGCTGTTGCGACAGCACCAGCTTCTGAAAGCCAACGCTGCCCGTGAAGTAGTCGCGCAGCCACTGCTCGAACTGCCCGACGTAGCGTTGCTGCCCCTGAAATCCCCACAGCGTGTCGAACTGGAAGTTCGTGTAGCGGCTGATCCGCTTGCGCAGGCGCCCCTCGAAGCCGTCCGGCCCCACCGTGAGGCGCAGCTGCAGGCCAAACGCGCGCTCGAAGGTGTTCCCGATGATGGGCTCCATCAGGTTGGCAATGGTATCCCGGGTGGCCTGCCCCGCAATGTCGAGCCCGGTGCCGAGGTTGGCGCCCACGGTGGGGTTCTGGGTGGCCACGCGATCGCTGTTCGTGGTGGTCCGCCCGGTCAGCAGCAGCAGCGCGGTCTGGTTCCTGTCGAGGCCGTCGTCCGTCGACAGATCGATCTGCATCTCGCGCACGGGGCCGTGGATGTTCATGCGGACGTTGTGCTCGGCCCCCGAGGCGTCGATGACCGGGTTCTGGGCCTCGACGTTGATCTCGGGGGTGTCCCCGTCGGCCAGCGACTTCGTCTCCACGAACGTGATGTGGTTGACGTTGGGGACCAGGTCGAACTCGCCGCGCAGGACCGGGATCTGGAAGTGGCCGTCGGTGGGGCGCACCTCGCCCGCCAGCACCGGCTGGGACAACGTCCCCCCCACGTGCAGCGCGATGTCGATGTGAATCTCGGGGGCGATGTTGTTCTGCACCACGAAGGCGTCACCCAATGTCCGCACGTTGATGTCGAGGGCCAGATCCTCGAGCAGGGGCTTTCCCACGTAGAACGGACGGACCGCCGATTCGTTCACCCGTGGGCTCAGCACCAGGTTGCCCAGCTTGAAGTCCTGGGTGTACCGCCCGGCGATCACCCGCAGCTCGCCCCCCAGCTCGAAGCCGTCGTCCAGATCGCCGTCCAGGTTCAGATCGAACGCCAGATCGTTGATCTCGAACACCCCGGGGCTCCGGTAGGTCAGCTGCTCGCCGTGCAGGGGAAGATCGATCGAGCCGATCTTCAGGGGCACCAGCTTCTTGATCTCGAGGCGCCCCGGCCGCACGCCGGCGGCGCCGATCACCAGCGTCCCCTGATCGTCGATGACGACCCGCACGTTGCGCAGCTGCGCCCCCGAGTTCGTCACCTCCACCACGCCGCTCTTCACCTCGATCTCCGTCCCCGGATCGCGCAGCCGGAAGGTGATGGTGCCCAACCCTAGCCAGGCGGTCAGCGTCGGGTTGTCGAGGCGCCCCTTGATCTCCGCCTTGATGCGCGCCCGCCCCTGCGCGTCCGAGATGGCGTCACCGGCCAGCGAGCCGAGGAACCGGGCGCTGATCTCGCCGGCCAGCTTGGCGTCGACGGTCTCGGGGCGAAAGTTCGGTCCCAGGGTGACCTTGCCGTCCAGTTGCGTGGTGGCGCCGTCGATGGTGACGGCCAGGTTAGACACCTCCGCCCCTGCAGGATCGAGGGTGATGACGCCGGCGCCCAGCACGACGTCGGTGTCGAGCGCCTTGGGCCGCGCGCGCACCGGCTGGCTGACGGCCAGACGCCCTCGCAGCTCTGGCGCTTGCAAGGTCCCGCCGACGACCAGGCCGACGTCGAGGGCGCCGGTCAGCTTGTCGACCGCGCCACCCAGGAAAGGCTGCAGCAGCTCGAGGTCGAGATGTCCATCAAGGGCGCCCTTCACCTTCTGGCCGTCGAGGCTGCCATGCGCGTGCAGATCGCCGCCCGTGGTGGCCAGCGCCAGATCGTCGAGGACGATCTGATCGCCCGAGACCTGCACGTGGATCTGCTTGCTGGCGGAGACGTCGACCCGGCGGCTGGTCGGCTCGCCGGGGGCTGCCTCGACCTCGCGCGCGATCGACAGCGCCAGCTCGTCGAGCCACACCTCCGCCCCGAGCGGCTTGTTGGGGACGATGTCGACCCGCACGCGCCCCGTGGCGATGCCCTTGCCGTCTCCCAGGCGCACCAGCTCGGGGACCAGCGTCTCGAGGACGAGCTTGCTGAAGGCGACGACGGCGTGAATCTCCGGCCCGGCGGGCGTCAGGGCGGCGCGGGCGTCAACGTGCAGCCGGTCGAAGAGATCGCCCTTCACCGAAACCCCGAGCCCCGCGGCTGGATCGCCGGGCGCGAGCTCGATGCGGGCGTCCCCCAGCGCGACGCCGCGCGCGTGGACGGCCGTCAAGGTGACGACGCCGGCCAGCGCCGGATGTGCCACCGAGCCTCCGATGTGAAGGCGGGCCGCCGCCGTGCCGGCGACCTCGAGGCCCGCATCGGCGACGCCGGGCAGGCCGGCCAAGGGGAGACCGTCGATGACGACGTCGAGCGCGAGCGTCTGATCGAGGCCGGCGGTCCCGGTGATGTCGACGGAGCCTCCCTCTCGTCGCGCCAGGTGGAGCTTCTGGATGGTCGCCGTTCGCCGGTCCAGGGCGACGTCGACCGGACCGACGGTGAGCTGCTCGCCGGCCACCGTCAGCGGCTGGCCGGCGGGAATGTGCAGCGACCCCGTCAACGCGTCGAGGGGCCCTTGCGCGTGGGCCGTCAGCGACACCCGCCCCGCCAGGGCCGGTACGCCCGACGCGGCGCCCACGTCGATGTTGCGCACGTTCAGGTCGGCGTCGATGACGGGGCTCTTCAGCAACCGCTTGGCGGATTTCTCGAACAGGCGCACGGTGCCGTGCGCGTCGAGGTGGCCACCCAGCAGGTCGCCCGACAGCGAGTCGAGTCGTGCCACGCCGTGGTCGAGCCCGAAGCGCGTCTGCAGCTCGGGGACGACGCGCGCGCCTATCCCCAGCCCCTTGACGACGGCGCTGCCGGTGGCCGTCGGCGAGGTCAGCGCCCCCGCCATCTGCGCGGTGATCTGGGCGCTCGACCCGAGCTGGGGCAAGTTCAACGACGCCAGCAGGCGCGCCAGATCGTAGGCAAGGACGTTCAAGCCCAGCGCGACGCTCTGCTTCGCGAGATTCAGGTCGCCGGTGGCGGTGGCGTTCGCGCCCGGCACCTCGACGGTGATGCCGGTGGTGTTGATCCGGGTGGGCGAGGCGGTGGCCTGGCCGTGCACGCGGATCGTCCGGGGCAGCCCGGCCGCGCGCCGTCGCGACAGCGTCAGATCCAGATCGCGAATGGCGCCGCTGG
>DASYCK010000086.1:0-5551 GCA_036500205.1 Polyangia bacterium
CTCATCAATGTCATCATGGCCGTCCTCATGCGCGCACCTTCGTGGCCCCAGGCCGCTTGGGACCGAACCAGGTCTCGGCCAGCTTGTAGAGCGTCGGCAGCAGCAGCATCGTCAACAGCGTCGACGACACCAGCCCGCCGATGATGACGATGGCGAACGGCCGCTGGGTGTCGGAGCCGATCGCGTGTGAGAGCGCCGCCGGCAACAGCCCCAGCGACGCCAGCAGCGCCGTCATCAACACGGGGCGCAGCCGCTGCGACACCGCCTGCAGGATGGCGTCCTCGCTGTCGGGGCTGTGCAGCCGCGCCTGCCGGACGTAGGTGATCAACAGAACGCCATCCATGACGGCCACCCCGAACAGCGTGATGAAGCCGACCGCCGCCGACACCGACAGCACCGTGTGCGTCAGGTACAGCGCGAACACCCCACCCACCGTGGCGAACGGCACCACCGACAGCACCACCAGCGCCGGCAAGACCGCCCCGAACGTCAGGTACAGCAGGCCGAAGATCATCAGGATCGAAACCGGCACGATCACCGAAAGCCGCTTCATGGCGCGTCGCTGGTTTTCGAACTCCCCGCCCCAGGTCAGGAAGTAGCCCTCGGGTAGCTTGACCTCGCGCCGCACCCGCGCCTGCGCCTCGTCGACGAAGCTCCCCATGTCGCGCCCTTCGATGTTGCACTTGATGGCCAGGAACCGTCCGCCCTGCTCACGGTTGATCTGCGTGCGGCCGCGATCGATGTGAATGTTCGCCAGTGACGACAGGGGGACGCGCGCCTTGTCGATGGGGATCTCGAGGTGCCCCAGGCTGGTGGCATCCCCCTCGAGGGGCACCGGCACCTTGACCCGCACGTCGACCTTGCGCTCCCCCTCCCAGACGCTGGTGACGACGCGGCCACCGTAGGCGGTCTCCAGCGTGTCCTCGACGTCGTGCACGGCCACGCCGTAGCGCGACGTCGCGTCGCGATCGATGTCGGCCACGATGTGCTGCGCGCTGCCGGCGCGATAGATCTCGACGTCACGTGCCCCCCGGGTCGAGTTGAGGATGCGGTTCACGTCCTCCAGCTTGTCGTGCATCAGGTTCAGATCCTCACCGTAGATCTTCACGACGATCTGACCGCGGATGCCCGAGATCGATTCCTCGACACGGTCCTTGATGGGCTGGCTGAAGTTGTAGACGACGCCCGGGCGCTTCTCGAGCTCGCGGCGCATCTCGTCGACGATCTGCTCCTTCTTCCGCCCGCCGTGCCACTCGTTCTCGGGCTTCATGATGACGAACGTCTCGGCCTGGTTGGGCGCCTCGTCGTCGGTGCCGTCCTCGGGGTGACCCTGCTCGGTCAGCACGTCCTTCACCTCGGGAAATTTCAGCAGCGCCAGGCGGGTGTCGCGCAGCACCTCGGCGCCGCGCTCCAGCGAGATGGCGCTGGGCATCGTCACCGTCACGTGGATGTCGCCCTCGTTCATCTGGGGCAGAAACTCGGCGCCCAGCCGGGGCAGCAGCGCCACGGCCACGGCCAGGACGGCCAGCCCCAGCAGCGGCGGCGCGAAGGGGTGTTTCAGGGCCACGCGCAGCGCCGACAGGTAGTGCTTGCGCAGAAACACCAGGAACGCCGGATCGCGCTCCTCGACCCGCCGGTTCTTCAGCAGCACCGTGGTCAGCGCCGGCACCGCCGTCATGGTGAAGAACAGCGCGCCCAGCAGCGCGAACGCGTAGGTGAGCGCCACCGGGCGGAAGATGCGCCCCTCGACCCGCTCGAGCGTGAAGATGGGCATCATCGCCGCCGCGATGATCGACATCGAGAACAGCGTCGGACGCACCACCTCCTTGGCGGCGTGGGCCACCACGGAGGGGACCCGTTCGGGCGGCGGTTGCTCCTCGGCCAGGTGTCGATAGGCGTTCTCGACCAGGATGACGGCACCATCCAGCAAGATGCCGAAGTCGACCGCCCCCATCGACAGCAGGTTCGCCGGAACGCCCGCGTAATAGAGACCCACGAACGCCGCCAGCAGGGCGAGCGGCATGGTGATGGCGACGGCGATGGAGCCCGACACCGCGCGCAGGAACAGCCACAGCACGATGCTGACCAGCGCCACCCCCTCGAGCATGTTGTGCGAGACGGTGTGCAGGGTGGTGTCGACGAGATGGGTGCGATCGTAGAACGGCACGATCTTCATCCCCGCCGGCAGAACATCGCGGTTGACGCGATCGATGGCGGCGTGCAGCTCGTTGAGGACATCCTTGGGGTTCTCGCCCCGGCGCAGCAGCACCGTCCCCTCGATCGAATCCATCTCGGCGCCGCGCCCCACCGCGCCGCGCCGGGGCGTGTACGACTCCACCACCTGCGCGACGTTGCGAATGAGAATGGGCGTTCCGTTCGTCACGCGTACGACCGTCTTCTCGATGTCCTTCATCGACTGCAGGTAGCCGCGACCGCGGATGACGAACTCGGACTCGCCGCTGCTGACGTAGCCGCCCGAAGTGGCCGCGTTCGACGACGCGACGGCGTCCATCAAGTCCTTCAAGGTCAGGCCGTTGTTGCGCAGCCGGTTCATGTCGCAGAGGACGTGGTACTCCTTCTGAAAGCCACCGAAGCTGACCACGTCGGCCACGCCGGGCGTTCGCATCAGCGTCTTCGACACCACCCAGTCCTGCCAGCTGCGCAGCTCGCTCGGCGAGTGATGATTGCTCTCCAGCGTGTACTGATAGATCTGGCCGACCGGTGTGTCGTTGGGACCGAGGTGCGGCTCTACGCCGTCGGGCACATCGGCCTCGGGCAGCCGTTCGGCGACCTGCTGCCGCGCCCAGTAGATGTCGACGTCGTCCTCGAACGTCAGCACGACCTGCGACAGACCGAACGACGTGATCGAGCGCTGCACCAGCACGCGGGGGACGCCGTTCAGCGCCCGCTCGACGGGGATGGTGACCCGCTTCTCGATCTCCTCGGCCGCCTGACCGGGGAACAGGGTGATGACCATCACCTGGACGTTCGTGACGTCGGGGAACGCTTCAATCTTCAGCTTGCCGAAGGTGAAGACGCCGAAGACGGCGAAGGCGGCGGTCAGGACCAGGGTGAGGGCGCGCCGTTGGACGGCGAAATCGATCAGCTTGTCGAGCATGGGGGCCTTCTAGGGCGCAGAGGCACCCGGGGCGTGGCTTGGTGAGCAAGACACGTGCCTGCTGGCGTGCCCGCCGATCCGCGGTTTCGGCCCCCACCCAACGGCAGCTCTGAAAGATCCTTTCAGGGCCGACTGAAGGATTCTTTCAGGGACCGGTCAGGTCTCGGACGGTGGTGGCTTGCGCTCGGCCACCCGCAGCTTCGCGATCAGGCCGAGGTCCCGCTCCGCCCGGCGCCCCCCCGGCTCGCACTTGTCGAGGGCCACCTCGTCGCCGCGCACCACCGCCTTCGCATAGCCGCGGCAGGTGTCGTAGCCGCACGCGCCGCAGTCGGTCTGGGCCAGCGCCTGCGCGAACAGCAGGTCCTCCAGCTTCTGGGGATCCTCGCCGGCCGCCTTCACCATCGGGGCGAGCTCGGCGGTGCGCGCGGCGACGATCGCCGGATCGTTCACCGCCTCGTCGCTGTCACCGTACAGCCGGCTCTCCGCCCAGCGCGCCGCCAGCGCGTTGTATTCCTTGGCCCGGTCGCGAACCTCGCGAGCGATGCCGCCGCGGGCGGGCGTCGGCTCGATGACCCCCTTCTTCGGCTTGAACGGGATCACGGCGTCGCCGGGGCGAATGAACCGGAACGTCAAGGTCGAGAAGTCGTCCGTGGCCGCCTCGAATTCCCGGGTCATGCGGATGCACTTCGTCACCTCGGCGTCGCCGGGCGCCTGGTTCGGGATGGGGCACGACTCGACGCAGATGTTGCAGTACATGCACTTGCCCATGTCGATGTCGAAGCGGGTCATCGCCCGCACGTCGCCGACCTTTTCCAGATCGATGGCGATGCAGCCGATGGGGCAGTCGCGCTCGCACGCCTTGCAGGCGGTGCAGGTGGCGAGATCGACCTCGAGGAAGCCCCGGTACCGCTCGGGCAAGGTGTCGACGATGGGGCGATCGAGGCGGTCGGGATACTGGATCGTCGTCGGGGGACGAAACATGTGCGACAGCGTCACCGCCAGACCGTCCATCACCGAACGGGCGGAGCGGGTGATGCGGACGAGCGGATTGTTCGACCTCATCGCTTCTCCAGCCGCCGTTCGAAGAACGGCAACGTGAACTGACGGCCGTCCATGTGCAGCAGCTGGGTGCGGCGGAACGTCCGCACCACCAGCCGGAAGAACACGAAGCCCAGCCCGACGCCCGCCACCAGGAACATCGCCCAGCGCATGACGACGTCGAGCAGCGGCGCCGACACCGTCAGCCAGGTCCAGGCGGCCCCCGCCACGAAGGCGGCGAACGCCCCCGGCAGCAACCATTTCCAGCACAGGCTCATCATCTGGTCGACGCGGAAGCGTGGCAGCGACCAGCGAATCCAGATGATGACGAACGTCAAGGTGACCACCTTGGACAGCATCACCATCATCGACAGGATCCCCAACCCCAGCGACGTGGCCACGGTGTCCGCCGAGACGAAGGGGACGTTCCAGCCGCCCAGGAACACCGTCGACACCACGGCGCCGACGACGTACACGTTCGTCCACTCGGCGAGCGAGAAGATCGACCAGCGGAAACCCGAGTACTCGGTGGTGTAGCCGGCCACCAGCTCGGACTCGGCCTCGGGCAGATCGAACGGCGTGCGGTTCCCTTCCGCCAGCGCCGAGATGAAGTAGATGAAGAACGCCACGAACGTGAACGGCGAACGGAACAGGAACCAGTCGACGGGCAGGCCCCCCTGCGCGCGCACGATGGCCTGCGGTGACAGCGTCCCCGCCACCACCACCACCGACAGCAGCGCGATCGACGCCGGCAGCTCGTAGCTGATGATCTGCGCCGCCGAGCGCATGCCCCCCAGCAGCGACCACTTCGAGTTCGAGGCCCAGCCTCCCATGATGATGCCGATCACCGTGAACGTCGTGACCGACGTCAGGTACAGCAAGCCGACGTTCAGATCGGCGACGATGGCGAACTCGGACAGCGGCAGCACCACGAAGGTGGCGAAGATCCCCATCCAGACGAGATAGGGCGCCAGGCGGAACAGCGTCGCGTCGGCTTCGGTGGGGATCAGATCTTCCTTGCGGATCAACTTCAGCGCGTCGGCCAGCCATTGCAGCCAGCCCGAAGGGCCGACCCGGTTGGGGCCGAAGCGAGACTGCATGCGCCCCGCCACCTTCCGTTCCCAGACGACGAGGATTCCCGTGGCCGGCGCCACCAGCAGCAGGATCAGCAAGGTGATCCCGACCATGACGGCGCCCTGCACGACCGCGAGCGGCACCTTGTGCCCCGCCACGACGACGGGGTGATGCGCGGCCAACCCGGCCGCCAGCCCGCGCAACGAGCCGGGGAAGAACGTCAGCTCGTAGTCGTCGCCGGCGACGCTCTTCCAGACACGGTGGCCCCCGGTGGCGGCCCAGACATCGCCGGCGCCGGTGTCGACCAGCGCCACCTCGACG
>DASYCK010000087.1:0-2209 GCA_036500205.1 Polyangia bacterium
CGGCACGATGAACCTGTGCCAGGCGTCCGCCCCCGAGGACAGCTTCTGGTGGGCCACCTGTCCGTCGTTCGCCGGCGGACCCTTCTCGGCATCGACGTGCGGCGGGGCCACGTTCGACACGGTGCTGTCGCTGCAGGTTCCGCGCAGCGACGTCCTGTCGTGCGCCGACGACGCGGCTAGCTGCGGCGTGCAGTCGATCATCAACACGTCCCTGGCCGCGGGGGCCGGAATCCAGGTGTTGACCATGGACGGCGCAGCCGGCAGCAACAGCGGACCGTACACCATCAGCTATACCCGCCCGTGAGGCGGGCGCGAACGCTGCGCCGATCGTTTTCTTTTCCGTCTTCCGCCAGGGGGATTACCATGGGACCCGTGAGCTCCAATCGCCGTCCGCGACCGCAGTTCGCCCTGACCGCTTCGCTCACCCTGCTGCTCGCGCCCGTGCTGTTTTCGTCCGCGGGGTGCACCGGGCACGACGAGGACAAGCCGACCGAGCAGGACACGGAGGCCATTCGCGCCAACCTGCTTCCGGTGGCGCCGGCGCCCAGGAGCGCGGTGAACGCCGACCTCGACGGCAAGATGATCTACCTGGGAATGGACTTCGATCCCCCCGTGGCGGTGCCCGGCAAGGAGCTGAGGCTGACGCACTACTGGAAGTCGGTGGCGTCACCCGGCGAGGGGTGGCGGGTGTTCACGCACCTCGAGGGGCCGAACCACCAGGGCTTTTTCAACGCCGACCACGGCCCCATCGCGGGCAAGTATCCGGTCGATCAGTGGAAGCCGGGCGAGATCATCCGCGATCAGTACACGGTGACCTTGCCGGCGAACTGGCCGGCCGACTCGGTGCTCGTCTACGTGGGGAGCTGGCGCGGGCAGACGCGGCTGGCGGTGAAGAGCGGCCCCACCGACGGCGGGGATCGCGTGCTGGCGGGGACGATTCCCGTGAAGAAGCCCGAGCGGGCGGTGGCGGCGCCCGCGGCTCCGGCGCGCAAGCGCTATGTCGCGCGCCGGATAGACGCGCCCATCAAGCTCGACGGCAAGCTGGATGAACAGGCGTGGAAGGACGCGCCGTCGACGGGCGCGTTCCTCAACGCGACCGCCGGCGCCGGCACCGACCTCGCCACCGAGGCGAAGCTGTTGTGGGACGACAAGTATCTGTACGTGGCGTTCGTGAACGGCGACAGCGACGTCTGGTCGAGCCTGACCAAGCGCGACGACAACCTGGGGACGCAGGAGGCGGTCGAGCTGTTGATCGACGCGGACGGCAACGGCAAGGGCTACATCGATCTCCAGGTGGCGCCGAACGGGGCCATCTTCGACACGTATCTGCCTTCGTACCGAAAGTACGAGGACGCGCTCGATCCCAAGAAGAAGCCGTACTCGTGGAATTCGAAGTTGCGAGCGCGGGTCAATGTGGACGGTACGCTGAACAAGCACGACGATCAGGACAGGTCCTGGACGGTCGAGCTGGCGCTGCCGCTCACCGACGTGAAGGGGCTGGACAGCGCGGCGGCGCTGCCGAAGTTGCCCCCCAGCCCCGGCGACGTGTGGCGCGTGAACATGTTCCGCATGGACCTGCCGCAGGGGAAGGCGCAGCAGTCCGTTGGCTGGTCTCCGAGCAGCGACGTCCACGCCCTCGACAAGTTCGGCGAGCTGGCGTTCGGTGACGCGCAGGGGGGCCTGACCCCGCCAGCGCCCGGCGTGGTGGTCCCGGCGAAGTCCGGCAAGACGGCCAAGTAGCACGGCCGGATTGCCTGGCCTGTCGGGGACCGACCCCTACCTGTGGCGACCGAAAGGGTGGTCTCGATCGCTCTGGCGCGGCGATCGTCCGCCAGGCGTAAACGGGGACCGTTGCCCTGGGGCAGCGACGAAACATGCGTTGCACACCGGTCCCCGTTCGGCGGGCCGATCGCGGCCTTGCCGGATGGCACGGTCTTCGCTGTTGTCGATGCCGCTCCCAGAGGGTCCCCAGCCAAGGAGAACGGACATGAACAACTCCAGCTATTCCGCGATCGATCAAGAAACGAACGGACTACCGGTTCGCGCCGAGGGCACGCCATATTCGCCTGCCACCCCCTCCGACAGGCCTCAGCGCAACGGAGCCCCGAGCGCGTCGGCGCCCGGCGGCCAGACGTTTCGCCGCCTCGACCGCGGCGCGAACGGCGGTCCGTCGCCAGACTGGTCGCGCGCTGACGAGCTGGCGCGGGCG
>DASYCK010000088.1:0-12534 GCA_036500205.1 Polyangia bacterium
CAACAATACCCGCTCGTGTCGGTTCGCCGGCGCCGACATCTTGCGCATGTCGAGATAGCGTCCGTTCGGATCGGTCTTGAGGTAGCCATTCGCGCCGCTCGCCAGCACGAACCGCATCGACTGCTGGTTGTGGACGATCGAGTCACCCATGTCCCGGCACCAGGCGACGATGGTGTTGTCGAGCAACATCCCCGACCCGTCCGCCTCGGGGGTCATCCCCAAGGTCGTCACCATCGACGCGAACTGCGTCGACAGGTACTGCTCGAACGTCACCAGGTTCTTGTAGTTCGAGGCGGCGCCGCTGTGGATGAAGCCGCCGTGCTGGTCGTCGTTCAGCGACTGCGCGGGGATGTTCACCTGCAGCTTCTGATCGGAGCCGTAGTGGATGGCGGCCACCCGCGTGATGTCGCAGGCGAACGCCGCCATGATGATGTTCTGCAGCGCCACGTTGGCCGCGATGGTCTGCGTCTCGGCGGGCGTGAACATCGAATCGGCCGGCGGCGTCGCCGGCTTCGTGCAAGCGGCGCCGCCGCCGCTCGACATCTGCGTCAGCTTGTTCTCCAGCTGGCGGATCGAATCGAGGTGGAGGTCGAGCTTGGCCTTCTCGGTGCTGCCCAGGGTCGACTGCAGGCCGGTGATCTCCGACATGATCATGTCGAGGATGCTCTTGCGGCGCTTCAGCAACGAATCGGTCGTCATGCCGGTGGGCAGCGCGCCGCCGAACGCGGTGGTGAACGCCGACATCGGCGAGCCGATCGTCGACATGCAATTGCTGCCATTCTTGCCGTTGTAGAACATGTTCTTGCCGCCGGAGGCCGTGGAATCGGCGCCCAGCAGGAACGAAGGAATGGGGGTGTTGATGCCCGAGGCGGTCAGCGCGCCGGCGATGAACTGGTCCACCGAGATGATGGGGACCTGCCCCACCTGGCCGTAGCCGAGGCCGGTCAGCCCGTCGGGTGAGCCATGGCCGTCGCCCACGTTCATGCTGGGGCAGCCTTCGATCAAGATCGTGTTGGCCTTGATGGCCGACAGGGGCTGCGTCATGGCGCTGAACGTGAACTTGTTCTCGGCCGAGACGCCAGTGGGGCTCCACATGTCGGGGTTCGTCCCCATCGTGCAGAACAGCAACAGCCGCTTCGCCTTCTTGCCAGCCGCGCGGGCCGGCCTATCCCCATTGACGAGCGAGACGAACGGGGCCAGCAACAGCCCCGCGCCCACGCTGCCGACGAACTTTCTACGATTCAACATGTGCATCGTGATCTCCTGGGAGCCCTACTGATCCTGCACGCGGGTTGTGAAGTGGGGGGCATGAACGATCGCCGTGAGGACGCTCTTCAGCGAGTAGGCCCCGGAGGCCGCGCCCTGGCGGATCGAATCGTACGTGCATCCGTCCTGATCCCAGGAGACGCTGCCGTAAGCGAAGTAAGCCCAGTAGCGCGCATTGCAGGTCTTCACGTCGTCGCTGGTCGCCAGATAGTTTCCGATGCCGGTCAGGTCGGCCGTCTGGACGTCCATGCCGGTCGTCCCCGCCGTGTAGATCGTGTTGCTGGTGTCGATGGCCACGCCGTTCTGCGTGGTGCGGTGGCGACCGAAGCCGTCGTAGGCCTCGAAGCCGAAGCCGATCGGGTCCATCAGTTTGTGACAGCCGGGGCAGGGTGAACTCGGATCGCTCGGGTGCACGTGCTGCTCGTACTGCGCGCGCGTGGTGGGCGTGTCGGTCGTGGGATCGGAGAGCTTGGTGTCGAGGTTCGGCGGCGGGGGCGGCACCGTCTGGCAGAGCAGGCGGCTGCGCACCAGGTGACCGCGCTGCGTGGGCGACGAGATGTCGGGGCGCGAGTACCCGTTCAGGATGCTGCCGTGGGCGAGGATGCCGCGATCGCGCGGGCCGCCGACGGGGTAGCTGACCTTCGAGAAGGTGGTGCTGCTGAGGCCGTTGGTGCTGATGCCGTAGAACTGCGCCAGGCTCTGGTTCAGGAACGAGTGATCGGCGTTGAAGAGATCGCCCGCCGAGCCGTTGTTGTTGAACGTGTCGACGATCAGGTTCGTCGTCTCGCTGAGCATGTCGCTTCGCTGGGCGTCCGTCAGCATGTAGACGGTGTTGTCCTTGGCGTTCGACGCCAGGCGGTCGAGGCCGAGCCAGCCGGTCATGAAGTTCATCAGCGCCTTCTGCACGGCCGTTCCACTGAGCAGCCGGGTCAGCTGCGTGTCGACCTGGGCCTGCGTCGGCGGCGTGCTCCACGAATCGGCCGCCGTCATCAGCGTCGCGTCGGGCATGCTCCCCGTCAGCAGGTAAGACAGGCTGGTGGCCACCTCGTACGGCGTGAGGGGAAACGAGCCGGCCGTCGAGGTGCCGAGCTCGGTCTTGTAGAGGAAGTACGGCGATTCGAGCATCGCGGTGATGACCGCCTCGGCGCCGTTCGCGAAGGACGTCTCGGCGGCGAAGATCTTCTTGTAGGCGGTCACGCGGTCGGTGGAGAGCGGCGCGCGGAACGCCTTCTTGCCGAACGCGGAGATGAACTTGGTCTGGCAGGCGTCATCGGTGGTCGTGCAAGGGGCGATGCGCGCCAGCACCGACGAGGTCGTCACCGCCCAGTGCGCGATCGCCTCGGCGTTGCTCTGCAGCTGGTCGGCGTTCAGATCCTGTACCAGCAGCGAGTTCGCGTCGACGTGGAAGCCGAGCACGGACGGATCCTGGAACACCGTCGCCACCGTGACGGTGCTGTCGCCGAACAGGTCGGGCAGGGTGGCCGCGAACTCGCTCGCGCTCAGCCGGCGTAGCATGCGCGGACCGGGGCTGTTGCTCGTGCATGCGCTCTCGGTGGGGAGCGTCGACGGTGGGGCGGGGATCGTGTCGCCGCCCGAGCCGGTGCTCCCGTCGCCGCCCGAGCCAGTGGCGCCGCCCGAGCCGCTTCCGCTGGCATTCCCGCTGCCTCCGCCGGAACCCGATGCGATCTTGCCGCCCGAGCCGGTCGACGAACCCGAGCCGGTGCTGCCGCCGCCGCCCGAGCCGCTCACCGAGACCGAGCCACCGCTGCTCGTTTTCCCGCCCGAGCCCGGAGTGCCCGTGCCTCCATCGGGAGCGCCGCCCGGATCACTGACGCAACCGCTGACCAGAGCCACCGCGAACGCCAGGCAAGAACCAGAAAAAAACATCATGCGCCAGGTCGCACGCACGGGACGAACCAAGCGGCTTGGGGGGGAATCCTGCATGGAGCTGCCTCTTTCGCTAACCATCGCACGCCGTGGAGAGAATGCCCCGTGCGGCCAAAGACCAAGCTTTCCGGCAAATATGAGCGTACTTTTAGGGACCCGACCTCGGTGCCACCGTCCCGCGCCGCCCAGCTCCCGCGCCTTAATCCGTATCGAAGACTACCTGAGTATACGGTTACGACGTGGTGGATGAGATCACAAAACGGTCGAATTCGGTAACCCAGTTGATCCTTTTACCCGTGGACGATATGTAGGTTTTCCCCGGCCATGCGCCCCATCCTGGTTTCGCTCCCCTCCAAGCCCCTTTTCTTCATCGCGCTGGCCGTGGCGCTCGTGCTGTTCGGGCGCGAGCTGTGGAAGCGCCGGCAAGACAAGGGGGCGCGCCTCAGCGCCAATCCCCTGCTGCTGGTCGCCGCCGCGCTCGCCCTGGTCCGCTTCCGCTCCCCCACGGCCAGCTTCATCCCCGAAGGGGGCACGTTCGCGCTGCCGTGGCTACCGGTGCCGATTTATGCCTATGGCGTCATGCTGGGCACCTCCATGATCGTCGGCTGGTTCCTGTCCATGCGATTCGCGAAGCAGGACGGCATCAGGCCCGAGGACGCGGGCGCCATCTACATGTGGACGGCCGTCTGGGCGATCGTCGGGGCGCGCGTGCTGTACGTGCTGACGAACCTGTCGACGTTCGCGGCCGATCCGGTCGAGATCATCAAGGTGAACAACGGCGGGCTGGTGGCCTACGGCGGCATGATTGGCGGCTTCCTGTGCAGCATCTTCCAGTGCCGCAAGCGCAAGATTCCGCTGCTGCAATGGGCCGACGTCGGGGCGCCGTCGGTGGTGCTGGGGACGGGAATCACCCGGGTGGGGTGCCTGCTGTTCGGCTGTGACTTCGGGGCGCGCTCGGATTTGCCCTGGGCCATCCAGTTCCCCAAGGGTAGCCCGGCCTGGCATCGCCACGTCGACCTGTATGGCCTGGCACCGGACGCGCTGAAGTCCTTTCCCGTGCATCCCACGCAGGTCTACGAGACCTTGGTGGGCCTGGCGCTGTTCGGCCTCCTGATGCTGTTGCGCCGCTACCGTCGTTTCTCGGGCGAGGTGTTCGTGGGCTGGGTGCTCGGCTACGGCATCATGCGGCCGTTGATCGAGATCCTCCGCGACGACGATCAGCGGGGAAACGTCGGGCCGCTCTCCACGTCGCAGTTCATCGGCATCGTCTCCTGCCTGCTGGCGGGGGCGCTGCTGGTCCAGCTGATCAGGCGCTATCGGCAGGATCCGGAAGCCACGCAGCTGTGGCTGCGACCAGTCACGGCGGCGGGCCCGACGTTGCCCGCGGGCGGCGCCGGCACGGCGGGGCCGAAGCGAAAGAAGCGGCGCTGAGACGCCAGACGCCGAGATGCCGAACATTGGTGGTATAAGCTCGATTTTTCGAACGAATTGAGAGGGAGACCGATGAGCCTCAAACGTAGCCAGGCCGGTGGGAAAGCCTTCGGTGGGGGGGCGGATGCGGGGGGGAAGATCGATCGGCAGGAGCTCTTCGACGAGCTGAAGCGATTGGCGGGCGTGGGCGAGCCCTTCACCGCCGTGACCGTGGCGCTGGCCGTGGGCGCTGGCGAGCCGCATGTCGCCAAGGCCATGCTGGGTCTGGCGGCCGAGGGCTTCCTCGAGCGCGCCGACGGGGGGCGCTATCGCGCCACCAACGCGATGGTCGAGATGAATCAGGCCGAGTTCGTGAAGGCGTACGCCCGCGCCTCGAAGGTTGATTCGACGCGGCAGCGTGACCTGTCGGACATCGGGCGCCTCAAGCAGAACAACGATGTCATGCGGCAGCGGTTGCTGGCGGCGATCGCCGAACGGGATCACTACCTGGCCGCCCTGCGCGCGCACGGAATCGATCCGGGGCCGCCCCCGGCCCCCGTCGCGCCGGCGCGCGTCGAGGCCTCCCCGGCCGATTCGGCCGCACCGTCGGGCGACGCGGGAGCGCCCGACCCACAGAACTGAGGCGTCGTCCCGTCGTCGTGCGCCATGGACGTGACGGTCATCCGCCATGGGACCGCCGAAGATCGGGCCCCCTCCGACGCTGAACGGGCCCTGACCGCGACGGGACAAGCCGAAGCGGCGCGGGCGGGGGAGCGGGTCGCCCAGACCGCTCCGCCCCCCGACCTGATCGTGTCCAGCCCCTATCTCCGGGCCCGGCAGACGGCGGACGCCGTGGCCGCCCGCGTCGGTCTGGCGGGGCAGGTCGAGCTGGACGAGGCGCTGGTGCCCGAGGCGTCCCCCGAGGGGGTTCGCGAGCTGCTGTCCCGGCTGACCGCCCGTCATCACGTCGTCCTGGTCGCCCACGAGCCGATCTTGTCGGCCGTTTGCGGACTGCTGCTGGGCCGGTCGGTTCACGGCTTGAGGCGGGCCGAGATCCTGTCGATGCAAAGTGGAGACGGCCCGGACGTCCGGCCGGGTGGTTTCACGTTCCGGTTTCGAGCGTGAGCCCAGAGATCACGAGAAGCCTCGCAAGAACCTCGACAGAAGTCTCGACGCAAAGCCCCCCACGCCCGCAAGGAGCACGACGATTCAGCATGGCGAGCGCTCAGAACAACGACGGTGAAGCAGGCCAGACCCGCATCCGCCCCGCGCCAGCCGAGTCGGGCCCGGTGGGGCGTGATCGGGCCTATCTGATCGTCCTGGCGGGCATGAGCCGGGGGCAGATGTTCAAGCTCGACAATGCCCGCTCGGTGATCGGGCGCGGGGGCGAGGTCGCCATCCGGCTGTCCGACGAGGGGATCTCGCGCGAGCACGCCGTCGTGCACATCGCCTCCGACAAGGTCCTGGTCGAGGACCTGGGCTCGACGAACGGGACGTTCTGCAACGGCATGCGCATCACCACCCGCGAGCTGGCCGACGGCGACAAGATCATGCTCGGGTCGACGACCATCCTGAAGTTCACGTACCACGACCGCCTCGACGAGAAATTCCAGCAGCAGATGTACGAGTCGGCGCTGCGCGACGGACTGACCCGGGTCTACAACCGCAAGCACTTCGACGATCTGATCAACAAGGAGTTCGCGTTCGCGTCCCGCCACGCGGCGCCGCTGGCGCTGCTGTTCATCGATCTCGACTTCTTCAAGAAGGTGAACGACACCCACGGGCACCCGGCCGGCGACTTCATCCTCTCCGAGGTCTCGGGCGTGCTCTCCAGCGCCGTTCGCTCCGAGGACGTGGTGGCCCGCTTCGGCGGCGAGGAGTTCTGCGTTCTGTGCCGCGGCACCGACGCGGTCGGCGCGCGCGATCTGGCGGAGCGGCTGCGGGTGGAGATCGAGCAGCGCCGCCTGGTCTACGGAACGAAGGTCATCCCGGTGACGATCAGCGTGGGCGTCGCCGCGATGCCGGATCCCACCATGACCCAATCGATGGCGCTGCTGGCGGCCGCCGACAAGGCGCTGTACGAGGCGAAGCGGGCCGGGCGCAATCGGGTGGTCGTCGCCGCGCCGGGCGGCTGAGCAGCTACGCGAGCGGCGGCGCGGTGGCTTCGGCGGCCGCCAGCGGCTTCGCGGGACCCGTCAGCGACGACAGGCCGAACGACAGCCAGGCGGCGAGGACCATTCCCAGGGCGCCGGCGAAGTACGGCGCCGGGATGGCGATCGCCTGGTACAGCAGCCCTCCCACCGCGGGGCCCAGCACGCGAGCCAGCGCCGAGAGCGACTGCAAGGTCCCGAGGGTGAGCCCCTGGACGTCGCTCCCTGCCTGGCGCGAGACATAGGAGGAGACGCTGGGGGTCACCAGGCCGCTGCCACCGGCGATCAGCACGCAAGAGAGCGCCAGCGCGGTGCGGGAACCGAAGGGCAGGCGCGGCGATGCGCCCAGCAGCGCGAACCCGGCTGCCTGCACGGCGAGACCGATCGTCAACAGGCGGACCTCGCCGAAGCGGCGGGTCAGCCGTCCGATGAGGCCCCCCTGGACGATGGCGGCGACGACGCCGACCAGACCGAACAGCCCCCCGGTCGCGGCGTCCGACATGTGAAAGGCATCGTCGGTGAACAGGCGGAACGTCTGCTCCATGCCGGCGAACCAGAACACGACGAGGAAGTTGATGGTCAGGGCCCGGCCCACGTCCGGCGTGGCGAGCGCTCTCTTCACGCTCGCGAAGTCGAACGGCGACGACCGATGCCGGGAGGCCGCGGCCGCGGTCCCCCGCCGTTCGGGCGGCAGCGACTCGGGGAGCGTGAGGGTCGCCATCACCAGGTTGATCAGCGAGAGCCCGGCGGCCGCGAACGCCGGCAGGGCGCCGGGGTGCCCGTGCAACGGCAAGCGCGCCAGCTCGCCCCCGAAGAACGGACCGAAGATGAAGCCGAGCCCGAAGGCGAGGCCGATGAGCCCCATGCCGCGCGCGCGCCCCTCGGGGGGCGTCACGTCGGCGATGTACGCCTGGGCGACGGCGATGTTGGCGGTGGCGATCCCGGTGAAGATCCGGGCTGCGAACAGCAAGAACAGGCTGTTCGCCACGCCCAGCAGGGCCATGCCGGCGGCGGTCGCCGCGATGCTCGTCAACAAGATGGGGCGCCGCCCGATCCGATCCGACAGGCGTCCCCACACCGGCACCAGCAGGAACTGCATCAGCGAGTAGACCGAGCCGGTCAGCGACGCCACCAGATCGCTCGCGCCCAGGTGGCGGGCCACCCCTGGCAAGAACGGGATCACCATCCCGAAGCCGAGGAGATCGAGGAAGACGGTGAGGAAGATCGTTCCGAGCGAGGCTTTGCGCATCAAGGGGAGCAGCGAACGGGCGTCGAGGTTTGAACCGGGTGGCGCGTCCACCAGGCCCCGGTGGCGCGCCGTTCGTCCGAAGAGGTGAAACGATAGTCCCAAAAAACGATACGTACAGCGCGAACATTTCCTGGCGGCGGAGCGGTGAACAGCGCGGCCACGGCGCCGGGCTCCTCGCACAGCTTGGCGAGCAGGCCGGATACGTAGCCGGGCTGGCGGCGCGCGAACGACAGGCCATAGAACCAGAGCAGAAAGTCGACGCGCGGCTGGTGGGGCGCCACGAAGGGGGGCGCCCGGTCGACGGGGCCCGGCTTGTATTTGAAAGCGAGCGCGGCCCAGTCCCCGCGCTCGGTGGTCTGGACCTGGAATTCGGGCTCGATGCGGTCGCGCGTCACCGCGCCGAACAGGTGATACGGGTTGACGAGCCGATAGGTCTGCGACAGCTCGAGGACGGGAGCCAGCGGCTCGGCGAGCGGGCCCGGGTTGCCGAAATGAAACAGCGCCTCGACGAGCGAGACGCCCAGCCACCCCGCGACGGCGACGAGCGCCAGGCCACGGCGCGGCGCCGGTGGCCAGCGAAGGCGTGCCCGCCAGCGCGAAAACAGCGCGCGCTCCGGCCGACGCTTCTCGAACCGTGCACGCCAGGCGGCGACGTCGGCGTCGTCGAGCAAGAAGACGTGCAGGCAGACCGACAGGTAACAGAAGAAGCCGTAGTTGGCGGTCGCGGCGTTGATGAGCTGAAACAGCGTGAGCAGCGCGGCCGCCGTGAGCCGGGCCCGCCGGGGCCCGAAGATCGCGAACGGAACGACCAGCTCGAGAAGCAGCGTCGCCCGGCTCTCGAGGTGGTGCCACCCCGCAGGCAGATGGTGGGCGTACCAGGCCAGGCGGGTCGGCAGCGGCGCCGTCTCGTAATAGAACGTCATCGCGCTGCCGTCGCGCCAGTCTCCGAGCGGCGACTGCCATTTCGCCAGGCCCGATTCGAAGTACAGCTTGAACAGCAAGGCCCGAAACAGGAAATGGACGAGGGGCGCCGGGCGGCGCGTGGGGAGGAAGCTGGCCAGGAACGCCGCCTCGAGCAGCAGGCTGTCCCACTGAAAGGTCAGGAACGCGCGACAGGCGGTGACATAGGCCAGATACAGGACCACCTGCAGGGCGGTGCAGACGCGTGCGCCGAGGCCCAGCAGCGCCGCGAGCGCGAGCGCGATGCCGCAGACGATGCCCGCCAGAAGCACGCCATCGCTGGGATGAAGGGTCAACAGGCTGGGGAACGCGAAGAATGACAGCACCCCTTCCGCGCGCGCCGCCTCGACGAAGTCGACGAGCGGCAGCAGCCCGCGGGCGCCGATCAACAGGCGAAGCTGGACGCCCAGGGAGAGCCAGGCAACGAGAAAGACGAGGGCCAGCAGCCGGTGGAACAGCCAGGCCACGTCGGCGCCGGAGCCTGCCGTCCAGAAGGGCGTTCGCCGTGGGCTGGTCGCCGCGTGCGCGTCAGCGGTCATGGGGGAAATGAGCCGCCAGCGCGGGTCAGGGCGGCCTGCGTCGCCCGGATCGCCTGAGGCGCCCGCGGTCCCGCGCCGTCTGGAAAGCGCTCGCTGGCGCCGGTCAACACCTCGAGGCAGGCCCGTACGCTGCCGGAGAGGGCGCCGAGGTCATAACCCCCTTCCAGCATCAACACCAGCTTGCCGTTCGGGGCCACGTCGCGCACGGCCGTGCACATCGCCGCGAACCCGCGCTCGGTGGCCCGCATTTCACCGAGGGGGTCGTGCGCGTGCGCGTCGAAGCCGGCCGACACGATGACGAGATCGGCCTGAAACCGCGTGAGCGCGGGCAAGAACAGATCGTGGAAGACGGCCCCGAAGTCGGCGTCCCCCTGACCGGGAGGGAGCGCGCAATTGACCGTGTATCCGCGCCCCGCGCCGCGGCCGATCTCCTCGGCGGCGCCGGTGCCTGGATAGAACGGAAACTGATGGCTCGACAGGTAAAGAACGTCGCTCCGTTCCTCGAACAGGTGCTGGGTGCCGTTTCCGTGGTGAACGTCCCAGTCGAGAATGGCCACGCGCCTGGCGCCCAGGCGCAGGGCCGCTTCCGCGGCGACCGCGGCGTTGTTGAGCAGGCAGAACCCCATGGCCCGGGTGGCCTCGGCGTGATGTCCGGGCGGCCGAACCAGCGCGAAGGCATTCCGGGCCCGTCCGCTCCAGACGTTCTCGACGGCGACGACGCCGGCGCCCGCCGCGCGCGCGCTCGCTTTCCACGTCCCCGGGGAGATCACCGTCTCCGAATCGATCAGGTCGTCGCCGCCATCGAGGCCGCTCAAGTAGTCGACGTGGGCGGCCGTGTGAACGGCCAGCAGCTCGTCGCGCGTGGCGGAGCGGGGCGCGACCCAGGTCGTTCCGTCGACGGGGCTGGCCTCGAGGTCGTCGAGGATCCGGCGCAGACGGGCCGACGACTCGGGGTGGTCAGCACCGCAGTCGTGCGCGAGGAACAGCGGATCGGTGATGAGATGCGTGGTGCTCATGAGGTTTGCTCGACGATCGCCAGCGTGAAGAAGAAGCGGGCCCCGCCCCCGATCACCTCGGTGACGCGGATGTCGCTGCCATGGTCTTCCACGATTTCACGCACGAAGGCCAGGCCCAGGCCGGTCCCCTTCTCGCGGGTGGTGAAGAAGGGGGTGAAGATCTTTTCGCGAAGCTCGGGCGCGATGCCGGCCCCGTTGTCCTCCACCTCGACCTGCAGTCGACCGCCGTCGCGGTGGGCTCGCAACCGCACCAGTCCCTTGCCGTCGCCGTGTCGCCGCTCCGCCGCCGCCACGGCGTTGCGGGCCAGGTTCAGGACGGCCCGGCGAAGCTGTCCCGCGTCGGCGCGCACGCGCACGTTCGCTTCGCACGCCACCTCGACCTTCACCGGGGAAGCGGAGACCAGCTCGCGAACCTCGTCGAGCAGCTCGGCGAGGTTCACGGCGGCGAGCTCGGGCTCCGGGCGCCGGGCGTAGTCGAGGAACTCGGCCACCACGACCTTCAGATAGTGGACCTCGCGCTCGATGCGACGAACCTCTTCGAGCCGCTCGGGGCGATCCTGCAACGCCTCTCGCAACAGCCCCGCGTACAGCTCGAGCCCGCCCAGGGGATTGCGCACCTCGTGCGCGATGCCGGCCAGCATCATCTGCATCCGCTCGTCGCGGGCCTTCAGGGCGGTGCGCATCTGATCGATCGTGCTGGCGAGGAAGCCGACCTCGTCGTTCGTCTCGACCGGCACGGGACTGTCCAGGTTTCCACGTCCGATGCGCTCCGCCGCCGCCGCCAGCCGCACGACCGGTTGGCTCACCCGCCGCGCCATCAAGATCGTGACGCCCAGAACCAAGGCCAGCGCGGCGCTTCCCGCCACCAGCAGCTGATGCCGGAACGTGGCCAACGGGACCAGATAATCGGCGCTCGCTTCGACGACCGCGAAGCCCAGGACGGCGGCGTCGTCCCGGATCGCGGCGTAACCACGTTCGTAGGCGAGCTGGTCGTGTCCGATGAACAGCGGCGACGCGGTGGGGTGCCCGGCGGCGGCGCGGGCCAGCTCGAGGCGATCGGCGCCCAGTTCGTGCGCGTTGGCGCCGGGCGCGATGCGGGCGTCCGTGTCCACCCGCGCGATCAGGTCGGCCTGATCGGCCTTCACCGACACGAGGACGATGCGGCGAACGGCGAACCGCTCACGCGCGGTCGCCAGCCGGCGGCGCACGTTCTCCAGGGTGAGCGACGCGCCGTCCTCGGCGTCTTCGGCGAGCGCCACCATCTGTTCGGGAAGGATCATGCCGGCGGTGCCGGCGGCGGCCAGCGCCAGGCGGCGCCCCAGCTCGTCTTCCAGCACGCGGCGCGCCACCTCGTGGGCGAGAAAGCCAAACGCTCCCAGCGCCAGCAAGGTGGGAATCAGCGTGCCCAGCAGCAGGCGGGTCAGCAACCGTCGGGCGGGCGCCTGTGGCATCGAGCGGAGTCTAGTGCACCGCTACGACCACGCGAACGCGCGCCAAAAACAAAACGGGCGGCCCGTTTGGGCCGCCCGTTCGTTTCACGCCGAGAGAGAGAGGAGGGAGGAGTCGTCGACTAGTTGGCCAGCGAGACGGCCATCTTCTGGGCGTCGAGCCAGCTCCACGCCTGCAGCTGGATGTTGTTGCTGTTCGTCGCGGAGCCGATCGTCATCGCCGGCACCGAGGCGGGCTTGAGCTGGAAGAAGCCGGTGCCGTCGGCGACCGAGGTGAAGGCCCACTGCTGCGTCGCCGAGTTCGTGTAGGCGGCCTGGACCAGGGCGGTGTTCAGGGCCGTCTTGCCGCCCGCCATGTCGAGCGACATGCCGGTCTGCACGTTGACGACCTTGTACTTGCCGGCGGCCGACTGGGTGATCATCCACTTCTGCGAGGCCGATTTGTTGTAGGCGGCGCGGACCACCTGGCTGCCCGCGGTGCTGTTGCTGCTGGCCAAGCACATGCCGGTCGCACGGTCACAGATCTTGTATTGCGTGGAGGGATCGAAGTTCCGATAGACGGTGACGATGTGGGTGTACTTCGTGCCGCCTGTGCCGTAGCAAAGGTTG
>DASYCK010000089.1:0-9360 GCA_036500205.1 Polyangia bacterium
CTTCCGATCTCGCCTTCAACGCCGCGCTGATCGCCGTTTTCACCGACATGACCTCGGCTCAGTCGGGGACGCTGCTGGCGCTCACGGTACCGGCCCTGCTCTTGCCGATGGCCGTTTGGTATCGCTCGCTCATCCGGCGCACGCGGCCGATCGAGCGCTACCTCGACGCATCGGTCCGCCGGCCGCCGACGCGTGGTCCTGCCCGCGAGGATCCGGAAGCCGTCGCCGCCTTCCGCGCGGCGCAGGGGCTCCCCTATCGGCTGGCCGGCTACCAGGCGCTGGCGGTGGCCTTCGCGGTGGTCGCCGTGGTGGTCGCCGGCCGCCGGCTGTGCGGCTTCGACGCCTCGACGGCCGGCCGACTCCTGGGCGCGAGCGCGCTCATGCTGCTGGCGATGGCGCTCTACGAGACGCTGTTCCTGCGCGATGTGCTCCGCCCGCTGCTCGGCCAGCTCGGCGCGCGCCACCGGCTACCGGTGGCCGAGATCCGCGCGCCGATCACGCTGCGGGCCAAGCTGTTTCTCTTCTTCTCGAGCGTCACCATCTTCACTTCGGGCCTGGTGCTGCTGTTCGCGCTCTCGCCCCGCCACGCCACCGCGACGATGGTGGCGTCGATCCTCTTGGCCCTGGCGCTGGCCTTGGGGCTGGTCGCCTTCATCGTGCGGGACATGGTGACGCCGGTGGTGGCGCTGGAGGCGCGCTCGGACGAGATGGCGCGCGGCGAGCTGGCCCGGCCGGTGCCGCCCGCCGGCGAGGCCGACGAGATCGGACGGCTGTCGTTCGCGTTCGAGGAGATGCGGCGCGCGCTGCGCGACAAGCTGCGCTCGACCGAGTCGCTGAACATCGATCTCGAGCGAGAGGTGCGCCGCCGTACCGAGGTGCTCGAGCAGCGCAACCGCGAGCTGCACGACGCGCTCGAGAAGCTGCGGCGCGCGCAGGACGATCTGATCCGCTCCGAGAAGCTCGCCTCCATGGGGCGCCTGGTCGCCGGGATCGCGCACGAGATCAACAACCCGGTGAACGCCGTCATCAACACGCTCGGTCCGCTCGAGGAGGCGCTGCAGACGATGGCCGCGGCCCCGAACCGCGAGGCGGCGGCGCGCGCGGCGACCGAGGCCGAGGAGATGCTGCGGGTGGTTCGGCGCGGCGCCGCGCGCAGCAAGGCCATCGTGCAGGCGCTGCACAACTATTCGCGCGGCGACGAGCAGCGTCCGCGTGAGCTCTCGATCGCCCGCAGCGTCGAGGACACGGTCGATCTCTTGCGCCACCACTTGCGCCACGTGCAGATCGACAAGCAAATCGATCCGGACCTGCGCATCACCGGGTTCCCCGGGCAGATCGACCAGGTCTTCATGAACCTCATCACCAACGCCGCCCAGGCGGTCGGTGGGCGCGAGCAGGGCGGGACGGTTCGCATCGCCGCCGTGGCCCGCGACGCCGACGTCGAAATCACCGTCGCGGACGACGGTCCGGGGATCCCCCCCGAGATCATCGCGCGGATCTTCGACCCCTTCTTCACCACCAAGGACGTGGGCGAGGGCTCGGGGCTCGGACTCTCAATCGTCCACGGGATCGTCGATCGCCATGGCGGCCGCATCGAGGTCGCCAGCCAGGTCGGCGCGGGGACGACCTTCCGAATCACGCTGCCGCGCCGGCAGGCCGGCACGGACGCCGGCGCTTCCGCGTGACAAACTGGCAGGCTAGCCGGAGAGGCTAAGCGCAAGTTGTCATATTGACAGGGTGTTGGCACCGTCAGCCAAATTGGCGTAAGATGGCAGCCAATGGATTCAATGGGTTGTCATGTTTTCCAGAGGATGGCATCCCAGTTGAAGACGGCAAGGGGATGGAGCTGATGTCGACTCAACCGGGGGCGCCGACGGTTCTGGTGGTGGACGACGAGCCGCCCATCGTCGATTCGCTCCACAAGATTTTCGAACGCGAGTCGCTGCGCGTCCTGACGGCAGGCTCGGGAGGCGAGGCGCTGGAGATCCTGCGGCGCGAGCCGGTCTCGGTCCTGCTCACCGACCTCATGATGCCGGGGATGTCCGGGATGGATCTGCTGCGCGCGAGCAAGAGCATCGCGCCCGAGACGGAGACCGTCCTCATGACCGCCTACGGCACCGTGGAGAACGCGGTCGAGGCGATGAAGCAGGGGGCCTACGACTTCGTCACCAAGCCGATCAAGCGGGCGCACCTGGTCCGCGTGGTCGGCAAGGCCATCGAGAAGCGCTCGCTGGTCCAGGAGAACCGCTCACTGCGCGCGCAGCTGGCGGCGGAGCAGCGGCGCGCGCTCATCGGCCAGTCACTGGCCTGGCGACGGACGATGGAGATCGTGATGCAGGCGGCGCCCTCGCAGGCGACCGTATTGCTGCTCGGGGAGTCGGGAACCGGCAAGGAGCTGCTGGCGCGCGCCATCCACGACAGCTCGCCGCGCGCGGGCGGCCCGTTCGTGCCGGTCAACTGCGCCGCGCTCCCGGAGACGATCCTGGAAGCGGAGCTGTTCGGCTACGAGAAGGGGGCCTTCACCGGCGCCACCCAGCGCCACGACGGGCGCTTCGTGCAGGCCGACCGTGGCACGCTGTTCCTCGACGAGATCGGCGAGATCCCGACGCACGTCCAGGTGAAGTTGCTGCGCGTGCTGCAGGAGGGGGAGGTCGAGCGGCTGGGCGGCCGGACCCTCAAGGTCGACCTGCGCCTGGTGGCTGCCACCAATCAGGATCTGCGGGCCGCCGTGCGCGAAGGGCGCTTCCGCGAAGATCTCTACTACCGCCTCAACGTCATCGCCGTGCCGATCCCGCCCCTGCGCGACCGGCGCGACGACATCCCGCTCCTGGCCGAGCACTTCCTGCAACGCTACGCGGCCCGCAACGGCCGCCACCTCTCGGGCTTCTCGCGGGCCGCCGCCGAGGCGCTGGCCCGCCACGAGTGGCCGGGCAACGTGCGGGAGCTCGAGAACACCGTCGAGCGCGCGGTCGTGCTCTCCCGGGGCAGCGCGGTCGAGATCGACGATCTGCCCCCCGAGGTGCGGAGCGGCGGCGGCGCGGTGGGCGATGGCCGGACCCTCTCTTTCGTCGTGGGGACGCCGCTCGAGGAGATCGAGCGCCGGGTCATCCACGCGACGCTGGCGCATGTCGGGGGCGACAAGCGCCTCTGTGCCCAGCTGCTTGGCATTGCCACCCGCACCATTTACAGGCGCCTCGAAGAGGAGCGGGTCGAGCCCGAGCCCTCTGGCGCGAGCTCAGGCGAAACCTCCGGTCGAGACGTGCCAAATTGGCAGGGCTCCCAGGCCGGCGGAACGCGCTAACCCATCGAAGCCAAAGGGATTTGTACGGCTCGTCGGGTGGTCTCGGCGTTGCTTTGCAAGTGACGTCGAACCGGCATGGAGACCCTGCTTCGCAAGTACCTGTCGCTCGTCGATCTGGCGGTGATCGCGCTCTGCGCGATCTTTGGCGCCCGCGCGACGGCCACGGCGATCGAGGCTGGGTTCACGAGCGGCATCCCCAGCGCCAAGCATGCCCCCAGGCCGGCGGCCGCGCCGTCCTCGGCCACCGTCTACTCGAAGCAGGTCGAGGAGATCCTGAAGCGGAACATCTTCTGCTCGGCCTGTCCCCCGATCCTGGGCGGGCCGGCGGAGGCGACCGAGAAGGCGGGGCCGCCGCCGCTGCAGAAGACCAGCCTGCCGCTGAAGCTGTTCGCCATCATGTACGCCCCGACCGCCCCGGAGTGGTCGATGGCGATCATCCGCGACAACGACGACAAGTCGAGCGGTCCGTACGGCGTCGGCTCGAAGATCCGTGAGGCGACCATCGATGAGATCGACGAGACACGCGTCTACCTGGACTTCGGAGGCGGCCGGCGCGAGTACCTGGAGCTGCTCGACACGCCGGCGCCGCCCCCCGGCACTCCGGTCGCGGCCGCGCCCGCCGCGGGGCCCAAGGATCCGCTCACCGAGGCGCTGGACAAGGGGATCAAGAAGACCGGTCCCAACAGCTTCGAGGTCCAGCACTCCACCCTCGACTCGCTGCTCGGGAACATGGCGGTGCTCTCCAAGGCGGCGCGCATCGTCCCCGAGATGAAGGACGGCAAGTCGAACGGTTTCCGGTTGCTCAGCATCAAACCGGACGGTCCTTTCGGGAAGATTGGCTTGCAGAACGGCGACGTCATTTCTGCGATCAACGGCCTCGAGATGACCAGCCCGGACAAGGCGCTCGAGGTCTACACCAAGCTCAAGACGGCGAACCACCTCTCGGTCGGGCTCGAACGCAACGGCCAGAAGGTCACCATGGACTACAACATCCGATGAAAAACTCGACCCAAACGAAACAACGAACGATCGTCCTCGTCGCGGGCGCACTGATGCTGGTGCTGGCCGCCTCGCTGGCCGAGGCTGCCGTGGCCGAAGGCGCGGATCAGAAACCGGTCAGGGTCTCGGCCGGGGGGGCGCCGCCTTCGGTCAACATCCCGGCTCTGAGAAAACGCCGCGACCCGCCCGCAGCCGCTGCGGCCGCCGCCGCCAAGTCGCCCACCGGCGCGGCCTCCGACACCTCCGCCACGGGCCCGGCGATGATCGGCGAGAAGGAGTTCAACTCCTGCAAGAAGTTCCCGTCGGGCAAGCGGATCGTGAAATTGAACCTCAAGCCCGACACGGAGCTCGGCGACCTCATCTCCTGGATCTCCTCGATCACCTGCAAGCAGTTCCTGCTGCCCGGGACCATCCCCGCCAACAGCAAGAAGGTCACCATCGTCGCGCCCGAGCTGATCACGCCGGAGGAGGCCTACCGGCTTTTCCTTGGAGCGCTCGACTCGGTCGGCCTGACGGTCCAACCGTCGGGGAAGGTGCTGCGCATCATCGAGACGGTGAAGGCCAAGTCGGCGCCCATCCCGCTCTACGGCGAGGACTCCGACGTCCCCATGAACGAGAGCTACGTGACCCGCCTCATCCGGGTGGAGAACGCCGACCCCAACGAGGTCGCGCAGGTGCTCGGCCGCCTCAAGAGCGAGCAGGGGGACGTCATCGTCTACGCGCCGCAGGGGGCGCTGATCGTCACTGACCTCGCCTCGAACATCCAGCGCATGATGGCCATCCTCAGGCAGATCGATCAGCCGGGGACCGGCGAGAAGGTCTGGATCATCGGGGTCAAGAACACCTCGGCGATGGACATGGCCCAGAAGCTGGGGGAGATCTTCCAGGTCGCCAAGCTGGGCGGAAAGGGGGGGCAGACCACCAGCGCGCCACCGCCGGCCGCGAACGCGGCGCGCCCTAAGCCCGGCGATCTCACGGCCGAGATGATGATCTCCAAGATCATCCCGGACGAACGATCGAATCAGCTGATCGTGATCGCCAACGAGAAGTCCTACGCGCGCCTGCTGACGCTGGTCAAGAAGCTGGACGTCCCGATCGAGGGGGGTGACGGCCGCATCCACGTCTACTACTGCGAGAACGCCAACTGCGACGAGCTGGCTCAGACCATCGGGTCGGTCACCGGGATCGCGGTCAGCGGCGTGACCGGGTCGCGCACGCGGCCGCGCACCTCGACCCCCACGCCGTCGCCGGGCGGCGTGGGCGGGCCCGGCCAGCCCCTCACGGGGCCGAACCTCCTGTTCGAGGGGGAGGTGCGGATGAACTTCGACCGCCCCACCAACGCGCTCATCATCGTCTCCTCGCTCAAGGACTACCAGGCCCTGCGGCGGGTGATCGAGCTGCTCGATTCGCCACGCAAGCAGGTGTTCGTGGAGGCGATGATCCTGGAGGTCACGCTGGACAAGGAGCGCGACCTCGGCGCCTCCTGGCACGGCATCAAGCCGCAGAACCTGTTCGGGCTCAGCGAGCCGTCGCTGATCGTGGGCGGGCTCAACCCCGCCAACACGCTACAGCCGACCAACGCGCTGGGCGACACGATGCTGGCCGGCATCCTCGGCCCGGTGCTGTCGCCGGCGGAAGCGCAGGGGCTCGGCACCGCCGCTACTTCCACCGTGGATATCCCGTCGTTCGGCGTGCTCATCAAGGCACTGCAGACCAACAGCGACGTCGACGTGCTGTCGAACCCGCACCTGCTCATCATGAACAACGAGGACGGCGAGATCTCCGTCGGGCAGAAGGTGCCGTTCCCGGTCAGCACGCTGGGGCTCAACCCCGCCGGCGGTGGGGCGGCCGGCGCGCTGGGCGGCCTCGGGTTCGGGGGCCTGTTCCCGCAGGTCCAGCGCGAGAACGTGGCGCTGGAGATCAAGCTGACCCCGCACGTCAACGAGCACGACGTCATCCGCATGGAGGTCGACGCCAAGGACTCCGAGCTGGCGCCGGGCGGCAGCCCGACGCTGGGACCCTCGACCTCCGAGCGGTCGGCGAAGACGGTCGTCGTCGCCAAGGATCAGCAGACGATCCTGATCGGCGGCTTGATGTCGGACAAGATCATCAACAGCGTCACCAAGGTGCCGCTGCTCGGGGACATCCCCATCCTGGGGTTCTTCTTCCGCACCACCACCAAGCACATCGTGAAGACGAACCTGATCATCGCGCTCACGCCGTACGTCATCAACGACCAGGCGGATCTGCGGCGCGTGCTGGAGAAGAAGATGCGCGAGCGGCGCGAGTTCGTGGAGCGCTTCGGCGGCGAGGATCGCCCCAGCCTCGAGGCGAACATCGACTATCGCCGCAAGCGTGGGATGCTCGAGGAGATCAACCGGGCGGCGAACGAGGTGGAGAAGGAAGAAGCGACGATGGAGAGGATCCGGCAGCAGGACCTGCAGGACGACTCCGGGCCGGTCGAGCTTCCGGTCGGGCCGGGCTCGGGGTCGATAGGTCCGGCCGTGCCGATCGGGCCCCCGACTGGCGGCGGCGGGCCGCCTCCACCCTCTGCACCACCAGCGCCGCCGGGACCCGCGCGGGTCCCCTGAGGAGACACGCGCGGTGGTGAGAAAGCGAATCGGCGAGCTGTTGCTCGAGCTCAAGCAGGGCGACAACGCCTTCACGCCCGCGGTGGTGGAGCAGGCGCTCGCCACCCAGGCGGCCGAGGGCGGCCGGCTGGGCGAGATCCTGATCAAGGCGCGCGCGGTCACCGAGGAGGAGGTGCTGCAGGCGCTGGGGAAGCAGCTCGGGATCGGCTACAGCGCCGAGCTGAAGGTCGACGAGGTCGACACCGACCTGGCCACCGGCATCCCGATCGGGTTCGCCAAGCAGCATCGGCTCCTGGCCGTCAGGCGCGAGGGGGACACGGCGATGGTGGCCATGGCCGACCCGCTGGAGCTGGGCGCGCTCGACGATCTCCGCAATCAACTGGGCGCCGAGGTTCAGCCCGTCTTGGTTCCTTCGCAGCGGATCCTCGAGGTCATCAACGACGTCTACGGCCGCAAGCACGGCAAGGGGGGAGATCTCGGCGAGAAACAGGAAGAGGAGGACGAGGGGGCGAGCGAGGAGCTGGTGGACATCCTGGAGATCACCGACGAGGCGCCCATCATCCGCTGGGTCAACTCGCTCATGTTCAACGCGGTCAAGGAGCGCGCCTCCGATATCCACATCGAGCCGGGCGAGAAAGAGGTGCAGGTCCGCTACCGGATCGACGGCGTCCTCTACGAGTCACGGCAAGCGCCGCGGCAGTTCATGCCCTCGATCATCTCGCGCGTGAAGATCATGGCCGGGCTCAACATCGCCGAGAAGCGCCTGCCGCAGGACGGACGCATCCGCCGCAAGATCGCCGGCAAGGACATCGACATGCGCGTCGCCACCATTCCCACGGTCAAGGCGGGCGAGCGCGTGACCATCCGTCTGCTCGACCGCGAGTCGGTGCTGCACGATCTGGCCGACATCGGGTTCGGCGACGATCACCTGCGGCAGATCGACGAGCTCATTCACAAGCCGCACGGGATCATGCTGGTGACCGGGCCCACCGGGTCGGGGAAGACGACCACGCTCTACGCCTGCCTGGCCAAGATCAACTCGCCCGATCTCAACATCCTGACCATCGAGGATCCGGTCGAGTACCAGCTGGACGGGATCTCACAGACCGCGGTCAACGAGAAGATCGACCTCACGTTCGCGGCCGGCCTGCGGTCGTTCTTGCGCCACGACCCGGACGTCATCATGGTCGGCGAGATCCGCGATCGCGAGACGGCGGAGATCGCCATCCAGGCCTCGCTGACCGGCCACCTGGTGCTGTCGACGATTCACACCAACGACGCGGCGGGCGCCATCAACCGGTTGGTCGACCTCGGCGTCCAGCCGTTCCTGGTCGCCTCTTCGCTGATGGCGCTACTCGCGCAGCGGCTGGTCCGGCGCCTGTGCCGAGAATGCCGTGAACCCTACCAACCGGCCGCGGAGGATCTCGCCAGCATCGGGATCGATCCGGCGCTGTTCGCCCAGGGCAAGGCGCGGCGGGTGCACTTCAAGGGCGACGAGGCCTGGATGCCGCCGGCGGGGATGCTGTTCCGCGCGCGCGAGGGGGGCTGCCCGGTCTGTCTGGGCGCCGGGTACAAGGGTCGAACGGCGATCTACGAGCTGCTGCCGATCGACGAGAAGATCCGGCAGCTCACCATCAAGAGCTCCGACGCGCAGGCGGTCAAGGCCCAGGGAATGAAGGCCGGGATGCGGACCTTGCGCGAGGACGGCGCCCAAAAGGTGCTGGCCGGGATGACCACCGCGGCCGAGGTCCTGATGATCACCACCCAGGACGTGGAGTAGGCGGTGCCGGTCTACAGCTGGAAGGGGCTCAACACCGCCGGCAAGTCGGTGACCGGGACCCGGGACGCCGACGGGCCCAAGGCGTTGCGCCAGAACCTGCGCAAGGACGGCGTCTTCATCACCGAGCACCGAGAGGTGCTGACCGGCGGCAAGCAGGCGGCGGCGGGTCGGGGGGGCTCGAACGTTTCGGTCCTCAGACGCGAGATTGATTTCACGGCGATGCTGGAGCGGGTGCAGCCGGAGGAGGTGGCCGCCTTCACGCGTCAGCTCGCCACGCTGATCAAGGCCGGGATCCCGCTCGCCGAGTCGCTGGGGGCATTGGCTGAGCAGGGGGACAACAAGAAGCTCCAGCGGGTGCTGGCCGAAATTCGGCAGAAGGTGAACGAGGGGAGCTCGCTGGCCGACACGCTGACCGCGCACCCGACGATCTTCCCGGAGCTCTACACCAACATGGTTCGGTCGGGTGAGGCGGCCGGGAACCTGGACACGGTGCTGTCGCGGCTGGCCGACTTCCTCGACGCCGAGCACACGTTGCGATCCAAGGTCTCGGGAGCGCTCACCTACCCGATCATCATGGTGGTGTTGGGAACGATCATCATGGGTGTGCTGATGGTGGTGGTCGTTCCCAAGATCACCTCGATCTTCCAGGACATGGGCAAGACGCTCCCCTGGAACACCCAGCTTCTGAT
>DASYCK010000090.1:0-7211 GCA_036500205.1 Polyangia bacterium
GCCTTCGACGAGTGCCCGCCGTCGGACTCCGAGCGCGGCGTCATCGAGGCGGCGATGGCCCGAACGACCCGCTGGGCGCGGCGGTGCCTGGCGACCACGCCCGCGCCCGGGCAGCTGCGGTTCGGGATCGGGCAGGGCGGGGTGCACGTCGATCTGCGGCGGGCACACCTCGCCGAGCTGCGCGCGCTGTCGTTCGACGGCGTCGCCTTCGACGGGTTCGCGCTGGGCGGCCTGGGCGTCGGCGAGGCGCCCGAGGTGATGCACGGGGTGATCGCCGAGGTCGCGGCGGACATGCCGGCCGAAAAGCCGCGCTACCTGATGGGCGTGGGAACGCCGGAGGACATCTGGCAGGCGATCGGCGCCGGCATCGACATGTTCGACTGCGTGATGCCGACCCGCAACGCGCGCAACGGGCAGCTCTTCACCAGGGCCGGACGCCTCAACATCGGCAACGCGCGCCACCGCGACGAGGCAGCGCCCGTCGAGGAAGGCTGCGCCTGTGAATGCTGCGCGCGTTACAGTCGGGCCTACCTGGCGCACCTCTTTCACGCCAAGGAGCTGCTTTACTATCGCCTGGCCACGGCCCACAACCTCGAGCACTACTTGAGCCTTGCCCGGCGGGCCCGCGAGGTCATCGCGGCCGGGACGACGTTCCCGGCGGCGCCGTGGTAAACGAAGGCCAATGGCCAAACGCATCGGCGTGGTTCTGTCGGGCTGCGGGTGGGGAGACGGCAGCGACGCGGCGGAGACGATGCTGGCGATCCTCTGCGCCGAGCGCGCGGGCGCCAAGATCATCTGCGCCGCCCCGGATCGCGATCAGCGCACCGTCGTCGACCACCTCTCGGGCGGGATCGTCCCCGGGCTGACCCGCAACGCGCGCGTCGAGGCCGCCCGGCTCTCGGGCGGCGCGGTGCTGCCGCTCGGCGAGCTGCGCCCCGAGGCGCTCGACGGGCTGCTGGTGCCGGGCGGCGGAGGCGCGGGGACGACGTTGTCGGACTACGCCGACAAGCACGAGCTCTGCACGGTCGATCCCGACCTGGCCAAGCTGCTGAAGGCCCTCTTGCCCGCGCACAAGCCGATGGGGTTCGTCGGCCTCTCGGCGCTGCTGGCGGCGCGCGTGCTGGGCCCGGTGGCCGGCGTGCGCGTGACACTGGGGCCGAAGGGGACTGCGCTGGCCAAGCACGCAGCCGTGATGGGGGCCGACGTCCGCCCCTCCACCGTGGCCGACGTGATCAGCGACGAGAAGGCGCGCGTCCACACCACGCCCGGCTTCCTGGCCGAGGAGCCGACGCTCCCCGCAGTCGCCAAGGCGATCGATCAGTTGGTGCGGGCAGTCCTGGGCGCGAAGCCCGGCGGCCGCCGCGCTCAAAGCTGATCGCGTCGAGCGTAGCGCGGCTTCGCCGCGCGGAGCTCATCGCGGGGGCTAGTGATCTAGGCCGCGGTTGCGCTTGATCTGGTCGAGGACCTTGCCGTACTCGACCTCCCAGGTCGAAGTTCCCTCTTCCAGGTTCTTGATTCGGCGCCGGACTTCCTCGTCCAGCTCCTCATCGACCTGCATGTGCTTCTTGAGGATGTCGCCCATCCGCTTCCGCAGGACGGTGTCCTCGACGTAGATTTCCTCGATGTGGGGCGACTGCATGAACGACTCGATCATCTGATTCGTCATCCACTCGAGCCCGTCCTCACCGAGGCCGAACGACTTCTCCCCTGCCAGCGTGCGCTTGATCTTCCCGAACTGCTCGTAGGGGAGGTTCCGCTTCTGCAGGAGGTCCTTGGCCTTCTCGGTGATCTCGCGGTCCAGCCGCACGTACTCCTTGAGCACGGCCTGCACGTCCATCTCCGCCTCGGCGCGATCCGTCACCTCGATATCCCCCGCGTCCATAAGCGTCTTGACGATCTCCGTCCCGACGAGAGGGATCTTTCCACTATAAAGCCGCATCTTTCTAGCCGCGTTATAGGGGCGCCATCGGGGACAGTCAAGGTTCGCGGCCCCGCTAAGTGTGGCAAACTCACCGGCGCGTGTTCCTTCCGATCCGTGACGACAACCCACGCACCCGCTTTCCGGCGGTGACACTGCTGCTGATTGCCGCCAACGTCGTCGCCTTCCTGTTCGAATTGTCGCTCGACGCGCGCGGGCAGAAGCTCCTGACCCTCGAGGCCGGGGCGATCCCCTACGAGATCGTCCACCACGTCGACCTGCGCCCGCAGAACCTCCTGCCCGTGCCGGGATCGATCTGGACGTCGATGTTCCTGCACGGCGGCTGGATGCACCTCATCGGGAACATGTGGTTCCTCTGGCTCTTCGGCGACAACGTCGAGGAGGCGATGGGGTCCTTTCGCTACGTCTTTTTCTATTTTTTGGTCGGGACGGCGGGCGCGCTGGCGCAGGCCTACAGCATGCCGGAGTCGACGGCGCCGATGATTGGCGCCTCGGGCGCGATCGCCGGCGTGCTGGGCGGCTACCTGATGCTCTACCCGCGCGCCCGCATCCAGACGCTGATCATGATCCCCTTCCTCTGGCCGGTGATCGCGGTGCCGGCCTGGATCTTCCTCAGCCTCTGGTTCTTCGCCCAATTCATGTTGGGTGTGGGCTCGGGCATCGCCTGGATGGCGCACGTGGGCGGTTTTCTGGCCGGGCTGGGCGCGGTGCGCCTGCTGGCTCACACCCGCCGCGGCGGGCCGCCCGGCGCCTCCGTCGAGTACATTCCGCCCGCGCGGCGCGCTTCCTGGTGAAACACGCGACTCCGTGCTTGACAGCACCGTCGCCTCGCGCAAAATCGCCGCCGTCTTTTCCTTTACAGTTCTTTGGTGCAGTTCTTCGGCGGATTAGCTCAGCTGGTTAGAGCGGGCGTTTCATACGCGCTAGGTCCGGGGTTCGAGTCCCTGATCCGCCACACGGAGAGAGCATGAAGCGAGTCGACAAGCCCTGGGGGCACGAGATGATCTGGGCGGTCACCGATCGCTATGTCGGCAAGGTGCTGCACATCAAGAGGGGCGAGAGGCTCTCCTTGCAGTACCACCAGAAGAAGGACGAGACCGTGATGGTCTGGGCGGGCCGGATGAAGTTCGAACACTTCCGGGAGGGCGAGCAGCCTCAGTTCAAGGAACTGGGGCCGGGCGAGGCCTTCCACGTGACGCCAGGGTTGCGTCACCGGATGATCGCCATCGAGGACACCGACGTGTTCGAGGTCTCGACCACCGAGCTCGACGACGTCGTGCGACTCGAGGACGCCTACGGCCGCCAGGGCACGTCCGCACCCTGAGTCGGCGCGCCGAGCCACGGCGCGCGAATGCGGCCGCTCAAACCTTGACGCCGCGGTGAATGGCAGGCTAAACCCCCCATCGCCATGTACGACACGTCCGACATCCGCAAGGGGTTGAAGATCATGATCGACGGCGCGCCTTACACCGTCGTCGAGTTCCAGTTCGTCAAGCCGGGCAAGGGCGCCGCCTTCACGCGCACGAAGATGAAGAACCTGCTGACGGGCGGCGTGCTGGAGCGCAACCTGCGCTCGGGCGAGCGCCTCGAGCCCGCGGACGTCGAGGTGAAGACGATGCAGTACCTCTACGGGGACGCCGACTCGTTCATCTTCATGGACACGACGACCTACGACCAGGTGCAGATCCCCAAGGCCACCATCGGCGATTCGGCCGGCTTCATGCCGGAGAACACCAACGTCGAGGTGCTGTTCTTCAACGGACGCGCCGTCGACGTCACGCTCCCGAACTTCATCGAGCAGGCGGTGATGGAGACCGATCCGGGCTTCCGCGGAGACACGGCCACCGGCGCTACCAAGCCGGCCCGGATCTCCACCGGCGCCAGCGTCAACGTGCCGCTCTTCATCAACGTCGGCGACGTCATCAAGATCGACACCCGCAACGGGCAATACCTCGAGCGCCTGAGCCGCGGGTAGCCTTCCATGGCCGCGACGCGCGCGGCGCTGGAGGCACGCCATCGAATTATCCGGGCGATCCGCGCCTGGTTCGAAGGCCAAGGGTTCCTCGAGGTCTCCACCCCGGCGCGCGTCCGCTCGCCGGGGCAGGAGGTTCACCTCGACGCCGTTCCGGCGGGCCAGGTCGACGGTGAGGCGCGCTGGCTGGTCACTTCGCCCGAGTACCACCTCAAGCGCTTGGTCGCCTCGGGGCTGCCGCGGATCTTCGAGGTGGCCAAGTGCTGGCGCGCCGACGAAACCGGACCGCACCATCGGACCGAGTTCACCATGCTCGAGTGGTACCGGGCGGAGGCGCCGCTCGAATCCCTGGTCGCCGACTGCGAGGCGCTGGTGGCGGTCGCGGTGCGGGCAGCGGGGCGCGATCCGGCGGCGCTGGGCCTGGGCGCTCCGTTCGCGCGGACGACCGTGCGCGAGCTCTTTTCCCGCCACGCGGGACTGGCGCTGGCGGGCGACGAAACGGCCGAGGCGCTCCGCGCGGCGGCGCTGACGGCGGGCGTGGCCGTCGGGACGGCCACCGCCTGGGACGACGTCTTCTACCAGACGTTTCTCGATCGCATCGAGCCTGCCCTGGCGCGGTCGGGGCCGACGTTCGTGCTCGACTGGCCGGCGCCCCTGGGCGCGCTGGCCCGTCCGAAGCCGGGCGACGCGCGGCTGGTCGAGCGCTTCGAGCTCTACGCGGGGGGCCTGGAGCTGGCCAACGCCTTCGGCGAGCTGACCGACGCGGTCGAGCAGCGCCGCCGGTTCGAGGAGGAGGCGGGCGCGCGCGCGGCGCGGGGGAAGACCGTCTACCCCCTCGACGAGGCGCTGCTCGAGGCGCTGCCGCGCATGCCCGCGACCGCGGGAATCGCCCTGGGTCTCGACCGCTTGATCATGCTCGCCCTGGGCGCCAGCGACATCTCGCAAGTCGTCACCTTCTAGCAACCCCGGCACCCTCAAAGGGTTCCCGCACCCTCCCGCGAAGGGGAACGCCGCGCAAAGCTCGTCGTCCTCCACGCGAGGCGCATAAACCTTGCCCGTTTTTCCCATCCCTGCTATGCGTTTGCGCGGCTGGAGGCCGTCTTCGTGACTCAATTTCTAATCGGTTTGGCCCAAGCCGCCCCCGCGGGCGGTGGTGGCGGTGGCTTGTTGCAGACGCCGCTCGTCCCGATGGTGATCATCGTCGGGATCTTCTACTTCCTGCTGATTCGCCCGAACGCCAAGAAGCAGAAGGAGCTCCAGAAGATGCTGTCGGAGCTGAAGAAGGGAGACGACGTCTCCACCCAGGGCGGCGTCATCGGCAGGATCACCGGCCTCAAGGACAACGAGGTGACGCTGCAGGTGCAGGAGGGGGTCCGCATCCGCTTCCTGCGCAGCTCGATCACCGGCGTCTACACGGGCGATGCGCCCAAGACCGAGAAGTCGGAAAAATCGGAAGCGAAAGCTTCCTAGCCGGCGCCCGCTCGTAACACGGACGAAGACGACCCATGGAACGTTCCTGGTGGTGGAAGGCGGCCCTCTACGGTGCGGTCACCGTGCTGGCGGTCCTCTATCTGATCCCCACGGTGGTGCCGGAGCAGAAGCAGCCGGCCTTCTTCCAGAAGCACTTCGACAAACGGATCCAGCTGGGGCTCGACCTCCAGGGCGGTCTGCACCTCGTCTACGAGGTGAACGTCGACAAGGCCGTCGCCGGCAAGGTCGACCGCCTCGCCTCCGACATCGAAGATCGGCTGCACAAGGACAAGGGTGTCACCGGCCTCGACGTCAACCGCGAGGGGCGCGACGACATCATCCTGACCTTCAAGCCGCCGGCCGACGAGACCAAGCTGGACGACGCGGTCCTCAAGGAGTACCGCAAGTCGCTGGACGTCATCAGCCGCGACGCCACCACCGGCGTGGTGCGGCTGCGCCTCGATCCCGATCAGGTCGAGGAGGTGCGCGACTACGCGCTCCGCCAGGGGATCGAGACGATCCGCGGCCGCGTCGACAAGTTCGGCGTCTCCGAGCCGACCATCATCCGCAAGGGGACCGACATCATCGTCGAGCTCCCCGGCCTCAAGCCGGCGGACTTCGAACGCATCAAGTCGATCATCGGCCGCACCGCACAGCTCGAGTTCAAGATCGTCGACGACGGCTCGGAGTACATGCGGAAGGTCGCGGCGGCGGTCCCCAAGAACGCCGGCATCGACGTGGTGCCGGAGTCGTGGACCGAGAAGGACACCGGCAAGCCGCACGAGGACGTCACGCTCCGCTCGAAGAGCCGCGAGACGCTGGAGAAGTTCTTCGCCGGGCTGAGCGGCGACCTGGCAATCCCGGCCGATCACGAGATTGGCTACGAGGAGACGCAGGGGCACAACGAGAACGGCGAGGCGACGCCGGACCGCTACTGGCGGACCTACTACCTGCACAAGCGCGCGCCGCTGACCGGCGAGTACCTCTCGAACGCCGACCAGACCTGGGATCAGCAGACGGGCCGCCCGGAGGTCTCGTTCGAGTTCGACCGCCAGGGAGCGTCGATCTCCGAGCGGATGACCGGCGACAACATCGGCCGCAAGATGGCCATCCTCCTCGACGACAAGATCAACAGCGCGCCGGTCATCGAGGGGCGCATCGGGGCGCGCGGCCGCATCACGCTGGGCGGCTTCGGCGACCCGTTCCAGCTCCAGCAGGACGCCAAGGATCTGGTGGCCGTCCTCCGCTCGGGCGCGCTGCCGGCGCCGCTGCACAAGACCTTCGAGACGCAGGTCGGCCCGACCATGGGGCGCGACGCCGTCGAGAAGGCCAAGTACTCGATGTACATCGGCGCGGGGGCGGTCGTCGCCTTCATGCTCATCTACTACCGGCTGTCCGGGATTATCGCGGTCGTCGCCATGATCCTGAACATGCTCTACATGATGGCCATCCTGGCGGCGTTCGAGGCCTCGCTGACGCTGCCCGGGATCGCCGGCCTGGTGTTGACCGTCGGCATGGCGGTGGACGCCAACATCATCATCTACGAGCGCATCCGTGAGGAGTTACGCACCGGCAAGTCGGTGCGTACGGCGGTCGACACCGGCTTCGCGCGCGCGTTCTGGACGGTGTTCGACGCGCACGTGACCAACTTCGTGGCCGGTGTCGTCCTCTACTCGTACGGCTCGGGGCCCATCCGGGGCTTCGCGGTGACGTTGCTCGTGGGGATCATCACCAACCTCTTCACCTCCTACTGGCTGTCGCACTGGATGTTCGACGGCGTGGTGGGGCGTCGGGGCGCCGCGCGCGCCACGCTGTCGATCTGAGGCCGCC